>NZ_JAHFUY010000038.1 GCF_023264895.1 Herbiconiux sp.
TCCCGCTAGCCTGACGGCATGGCCGCGGTGTCCGACAAACCCATTCTCGAGTTCGAGCACATCGACGAGTGGGAGCGGTACCTCGAGGGTTCGCCGAGCCCTATCGGTGTGCGCCTCAGGGTGCGCAAACTCACCTCCACCAAGCCGGGAATCCTCGTCGCCGACGCCCTCCAGGTCGCGCTGTGCTTCGGCTGGATCGACGGCCAGCGCAACGGTCTCGACGACGACTACTTCCTGCAGGCGTACAGCCCGCGCCGTGCCCGAAGCACGTGGTCGCAGGTCAACCGAGACTACGTCGAGGCTCTTATCGCGCAGGGCAGAATGCGTCCCGCCGGCCAGGCGGAGATCGACCGCGCGAAGGCCGACGGTCGCTGGGATGCCGCGTACCGCCAGAAGGACCACCCGGTTCCGGATGACCTGCGCACCGCCCTCGACGCGAACCCCGCGGCTTCCGCCATGTTCGAGAAGCTGAGCTCGCAGAACCGGTTCGCGATCCTCTTCCGCATCGGCAACGTCAAACGCGCGGAGACCCGGGAGCGAAAGATCGCCGGGTACGTGGACGACCTAGCGAACGGCGTCACGATATACCCGCAAAAAGAACGCTAGGAAGCTGAACCCCGGCCTGGGGTGACCCGTTGAGGGGCGACTCCTAGTGGGGCGCGAAGTAGGGTACCGAGCCGCCCTACCGTGAATCACATGGTTCTCAGATCAACCCTCGCCGTCACCGCGCTCGGGCTCGGCCTCGCTCTCGCCCTCGCGGTTCCCGCCCAGGCCGCGCCGCAGTCGTGGACCGCTCCCGTCACTGTCAGTACCACTGCTGACGCGGAGAGCCCGCGAGTCGTGACGGCCCCCGACGGCAGCATCACCTCGGTATGGGTCGAGACCGGTGCAGGTGTCTCCACGATCGTGGGTGCCACATCAGTCGACGACGGCGCGACCTGGTCGACTCCGCAGGCGATCTCGAACTCGAGCATCAACGTCCGTCTTCCCGAACTCGCCATCGACAGCCTCGGCGTGCGCACCGTCGTGTGGGTCGACCAATGGGGCGGAAGTACGGTTATCGAAGCCTCGAGTTCGGCCGACGGGCTCTCCTGGAGCGCGGGCTTCGTGCTCTCGGGCCTAGTGGGTAACGCGACGGCGCCGCGGCTCTCCATCGACTCGAACGACGTGCGGTACGTGGTGTGGCAGGCTCTTCCCAACGCGCACACAGAAGTGCGGGCAGTGTCGTCGACAGACGGCTTTACGTGGAACAGCGAAGCCAGAGTCTCTGATCCACTAACCGACTCCACGGCTCCGGACGTGGGCGTGCTGCCGAACGGTAATGTCATCGCAATCTGGGCGGCCGGCACCGTCGTACAGTCGTCGAGCTCGAGCGACCTCGGCGTGACCTGGGGACCGATCGCCGACCTCACGTCCCTCGGACTCCCTGTCGGACAGCCTCACCTGGCCACCAGCGCGGCAGGGCTCGTCGCCGCCATCTGGTACTACACAGACTCCGCTGGCGATCAGATCGCCCAGACCGCGACCTCCATCGATGGACAGACTTGGACGGGCGCCCTCGACATTTCCGCGCCCGGCGGATCCGCCGAACTCTTCGACATCGCCTTCGCGCCGGATGGCACGCTCCACGCGATCTGGGATCGTTACGACTCCAGCGGCAACTCGATTGTGCAGGCAGTGCACTCGACCGACGGTGGAGCCACCTGGAGTGTGCCGCTCGACCTGAGCGCAGCGGGCGAGAATGGCATCGACGCCCGGCTCGTCATTGACTCCACGTCCGCTGTGACAGCGGCATGGACTCAGGATGACCTCACGACCTTTCCCATCATCCAGTACACGACCTCGACGGATGGAGGCTCGACCTTCACGCTTGCCTCGGCTCTCTCGGTAGGCGGTCAAGGCGCCGCTACACCGTGGCTTGCTCTGAGCGCGTCGGATGTGGTGACTGCAGTGTGGACGATGTTCGACGGCACCAACGCGTTTGTACAGTCAGCACACGGTGTGGGCAGTGCGGCCGCGGCGGCAGCCGCATCAGCGCCTTCGCTCGCCGCCACTGGCTCCCCGCGTTACGGCACGGAGCTTGCGATCCTCGGCGCTGCACTCATTAGCGCAGGAGTGATTGCGTTCATGCTGCGACCTCGCGAACGAGGAGCGCATCGGGCCTGACAGGGCTTCAGCAATTTTTCAGGATTTTCCGTTGGCACTCTCGGGTCTCGATTGCTAATATTTGGGTACATGAGTCACACCGACTCAAGTTTCGCAAGAGCCACTCCCGCGAGTGGCGAGACGTGAAGGAGTGAAACCCAATGGCTGTACTTTTCGACCCATTCCGTGAGCTGGACCGCGTCGCAGCGAATCTGCTCGACTCGCGCCAGGGTCCGCGATTCATGCCGATCGATCTCTACCGCGACGGCGACCACTACGTGCTGAACGCCGATCTTCCCGGCATCGACCCGGGCAGCGTCGACATCGACGTGGACGGCCAGCTGCTCACCATCCGTGCCGAGCGCACCGCCTCCAGCCAAGAGGGCGTGAAGTGGCTCGGCCGCGAGAGGCCGAGCGGATCGTTCCTGCGCCAGTTCAACCTCGGTGACGGCATCGCCACCGACCAGATCAGCGCCAACTACGACAACGGCGTGCTGAGCGTGGTGATCCCGATGAGCGAGAAGGCCAAGCCGCGCAAGGTCGCGATCACCAGCACCGAGTCGCACGCGGCGGTCACCGCGTAGCCTGCGAACGACGAAGGGCCGAGACATCCGTCTCGGCCCTTCGTGTTGTTGGTACTAGGCGAGTCGCGCCGCGAGAGCCTTGTCGAGGGTGTCGAGGAACTCCTCGGTGGTCTCCCACTTCTGGTCCGGGCCGACGAGGGCCGCGAGGTCCTTGGTCATGTGGCCGGCCTCGACGGACTTGATGACGACATCCTCGAGGGTGTCGGCGAACGTCGCCAGCTCGGGGTTGTTGTCGAGCTTGGCGCGGTGCGCGAGGCCGCGGGTCCACGCGTAGATCGAGGCGATCGGGTTCGTGGAGGTGGGCTTGCCCTGCTGGTGCATGCGGTAGTGGCGCGTGACCGTGCCGTGCGCGGCCTCGGCCTCGACGACCGAGCCGTCCGGGACGGAGAGCACCGAGGTCATGAGACCGAGCGAGCCGAAGCCCTGCGCCACGGTGTCGGACTGCACGTCGCCGTCGTAGTTCTTGCAGGCCCAGACGTAGCCGCCCTCCCACTTCATGGCCGAGGCGACCATGTCGTCGATGAGGCGGTGCTCGTAGGTGAGGCCGGCCGCGTCGAACTGCTCCTTGAACTCGGTCTCGAAGATCTCCTGGAAGATGTCCTTGAACCGGCCGTCGTAGGCCTTCAGGATCGTGTTCTTCGTCGAGAGGTAGACGGGGTAGTTGCGCGTGAGGCCGTAGTTGAGCGAGGCGCGGGCGAAGTCGCGGATCGACGCGTCCTGGTTGTACTGCACCTGGGCGATGCCGTCGTCGGGAGCGTCGTAGACCTCGAACTTCATCGGCTCGGAGCCGTCTTCGGGGGTGAACTCGACCGTGAGCTTGCCCTTGCCCTTGAACACGAAGTCGGTGGCGCGGTACTGGTCGCCGAAGGCGTGACGGCCGATGATGATCGGCTTGTTCCAGCCGGGCACGAGGCGCGGGATGTTCGAGATGATGATCGGCTCGCGGAAGATCACGCCGCCGAGGATGTTGCGAATGGTGCCGTTCGGCGACTTCCACATCTTCTTCAGGCCGAACTCCTCCACCCGGGCCTCGTCGGGCGTGATGGTGGCGCACTTGACGCCCACACCGTGCTTCTGGATGGCGTGAGCCGCGTCGATCGTGACCTGGTCGTCGGTCTGGTCGCGGTACTCGATGCCGAGGTCGTAGTACTCGAGGTTCACGTCGAGGTACGGGTGGATCAGCGTGTCTTTGATGGCCTGCCAGATGATGCGAGTCATCTCGTCGCCGTCGAGTTCGACGACCGTGCCTTCAACCTTGATCTTCTGCAATTCAGCTCCTTGACAGCTGTTCGAAAGTGGGCCGCCAGCCAGTTTACCTTGTCCTCCAGATATCTCGACATCGAGATATCTTGGCGCGGCCGGAGGGCAGCCGATACCCTGTCAGCATGAGCGAACTGAGGCTGGAAGAACTCGCGGCATCGAACATCGTCGCGGCGAACACCCTCACGCTGAAGCCCGGCCAGGAGCAGTACGTGGCCCCCGTGTCGCACTCCATCGCCGAGGCCTACGTGAACCCCAACACGGCGTGGCCCCGCGTGGTGATCGAAGACGACGAGGTCGTCGGGTTCATCATGGGCAACTTCGATCCGGATGCGACGGAGGACGTGTTCCGCGGCTGCATCTGGCGCATCAACGTGGCCGCGAGCGCCCAGGGCCGCGGCGTCGGCCGCTTCGCCGTGCTCGCGCTGGCCGACGAGGCGCGCTCGCGCGGCTTCGAGCGCATCACGGTGATGTTCGAGCCCGGTGAGGACGGACCGGCCGCCTTCTTCGAGCGGATCGGCTTCGAGACCATCGGCGAGACGCCCTACGGCGAGACCATCGCCGCACTCACCCTGTGAGCCCTGACGGCACCGCCTCCCGGGCGTGAGCTTCGTCGACGACGTGCTCGAGGTGGTCGACTCGATCCCCCCGGGCCAGGTGCTCAGCTACGGCGACGTCGCCGCCCTGCTCGGCAGCCGCGGCGCGCGAGCCGTCGGGGGCATCATGCGCTCCTACGGCCACGCCCATCCGTGGTGGCGGGTCGTTCGCGCCGGCGGCCTGCCTCCCATCGGCCACGAGGCATCCGCCCGACCGTACTACGAGAGCGAGGGGACACCGCTCCGGGCGATCTCGCGGGAACCGGGTTATGCCGTCGACTACGCTGTAGCACGGTGGCGGCCGTCGCATCCGGCCGCTCTGCACGAGAGGACCGACCACAGCAGATGACCAAGCGCGCACTCCTCGCCGGGATCACGGCGGCAGGCCTCCTGGCCGCGCTCTCCGGCTGCTCCCTCGCGAGCGCCATCACCCCTCCGGTCGAATCGCAGCTCTACCCGACCATCGCCGACGCCCGTGGGGCCGACGCCACCATCGAGATCCCCTCCTGGGTGCCGGACGACGCGGTGGGCATCCGCATCAAGGAGAACGCCGAGACCGGCGCCGCCATCATGCAGTTCGGCGACCCGGCGCCCGAGGCAATCGGCACGGCGTGCGACGCCTCGATCGCCGGCAACACGGCGCCGCTCGACGACACGTGGTGGCCGCAGGCCCTGCCGCCGCCCGAGGAGATCACCTGCCAGGACGGCTGGCACATCGCCTTCCTCTACGGCTCGCAGTTCTTCGCCTGGACGCCCTGACCCACCTGACCGGCCAGCGGCTCGTCGCCGGCAACTACACCAGCGACTCCCGCCACGACGCGTGCAGCTGGGCGAAGCGCCCGGTGCCCGCGATCAGGTCGTCGGGCGTGCCGTCCTCCACGATGCGTCCGTGCTCCATCACGAGCACCCGGTCGGCGATCGACACGGTCGAGAGCCGGTGCGCGATGATCACGGCGGTGCGGTCGGCGAGGAGGGTCTGCAGCGCCTCCTGCACGAGCCGTTCGCTCGGGATGTCGAGCGAGGCGGTCGCCTCGTCGAGGATGAGCACCGCGGGGTCGGCGAGGAAGGCCCGCGCGAACGAGATCAGCTGCCGCTGGCCGGCCGACACCCGCCCGCCGCGCTTGTTCACGTCGGTCTCGTAGCCGTTCGGGAGCCCACGGATGAACTCGTCGGCGCCGACGGCCTTCGCCGCCTCGACGATCTCGTCCCTCGAGGCCTCCGGGCGGCCGATCGCGATGTTGTCGGCCACCGTGCCGGAGAAGAGGTAGGCCTCCTGGGTCACCATCACGATCGCGCGCCGCAGGTCTTTCGGGTGGAGCTCCCGGAGGTCGATGCCGTCGAGGGTGATGCGCCCGGCCGTGGGGTCGTAGAACCGGGAGATGAGCTTCGCGAGGGTCGACTTGCCCGCTCCCGTGGAGCCCACGAGCGCGATCGTCTGACCCGCGGGGATGTCGAGGTCGAACTCCGGCAGGATCGGGCGGCCCGCCACGTAGCCGAACGCCACGGCCTCGAACTCCACGGCGCCCTTCGAGGTCCAGAGATCGACCGGATGCTCCGGGTCGGGCACGCTCGGGCGCTCCTCGAGCACTCCGGAGATCTTCTCCAGCGCGGCCGTGGCGCTCTGGTAGCTGTTGTAGAACATCGCCATGTCCTCCATCGGATCGAAGAACCGGCGCGTGTAGAGCACCGCGGCCAGCAGCACGCCGATCTCCATGCCGCCGTCGATCACCCGGAAGCCGCCCGCCAGCAGCACCACGGCCACCGCCACGTTGCCGATGAGCACGAGGCCGGGGTCGTAGATCCCGAAGAGCCGGATGACCTTGGCATTGGCCTCCCGGTTGTCCTCGACGAGGCCGGCGAACTCCGCCGCGTCGGCCTTCTGGGTGCGGAACGCCTTCACGGCGCGGATGCCCGTCATGGTCTCGACGAAGCGCACGATCAGCCGGGCCGACGCCACGCGCGTGCGCCGGAACATCCGCTGCGACCGCACCTGGAACCAGCGGGTGAGGATGGCGAGCGGCACGAGGGCGACGAGCAGGATGAAGCCCGACTCCACATCGAGCAGGAAGAGCGCGACGGCCGTGAGCACCATGTAGAGCACGCCCTGCACGAGCTGGTTGATGCCCGAGTCGAGCAGTTCGCTGATGGCGTCGAGGTCGCTCGTCTGCCGCGAGATGATGCGGCCGGAGGTGTAGCTCTCGTGGAACTCCAGGCTCAGCCGCTGGGTGTGCAGGAACACCCGCCGGCGCAGGTCGAACAGGATGGCTTGGCTGATCTGCGCCGAGAGCACGGTGAACCAGGCGATGAGCCCGGCGCCGAGGACGCCGGCGAGCAGGTAGGCGAGGCCGGCGAGGCCCACGGGCATCCAGTCGTTCGCCAGCAGGGCGGGCAGCCCCGAGTCGATGCCGTAGGCGATGATCGAGGGGCCGGCGACCTGCGAGACCGTGCTGATGACCACGACCACGATGCTGAGGGCGAGGCGCGCCCGCAGCGGGTGCACGAGCGAGCCGAGCAGGCGCAGCGAGCGACGGCGGATCTGCCGGCTCTCGTCGCGCGAGAAGTCGTCGCGCTCCTCGCCCGCGACACCAGAGACGGTGGAGTCGCTCATCGGGACACCTCCTCGGTGGTGGGGACCTCCGGGCTGTCGAAGCTCGAGATCACGAAGCGGTAGTGCGCACTCGTGGCGAGCAGCTCGGAGTGGGTGCCGACCGCGGAGATGCGGCCGTTCTCCAGCAGCGCCACCCGGTCGGCTAGCGCCACGGTCGAGGGCCGGTGCGCCACGATGAGCGCCGTGGTGGTGGCGAGCACGCGACGGAGGGCTGCCTCCACGAGAGCCTCGGTGTCGACGTCGAGGGCCGACAGCGGGTCGTCGAGCACGAGGATCTCGGGCCGAGCCGCGATCGCCCGCGCCAGCGCGAGCCGCTGCCGCTGGCCTCCGGAGAGGCTGAGCCCCTCCTCCCCCACTTTCGTGTCGAGCCCCGCAGGCAGGTCGTCGACGAACGATGCCTGGGCGATGTCGAGCGCCTCGCGGAGCTCCTCCTCCGTGGCATCCGGCCGGCCGAGCAGCACGTTCTCGCGCACGGTGCGGCTGAACAGCGTCGCCTCCTCGAAGGCCATGGCGATGCGGGAGCGCAGGTCGTCGAGCGCGAGGTCGCGCACGTCGACGCCATCGACCCTCACCGCACCTCCCGTGACGTCGTAGAGGCGGGTGGTGAGCGCCGTGAGCGTGGACTTGCCGGATCCGGTGAGCCCCACGAGCGCCATGGTCTCCCCGGGCCGCACGGTGAGCGAGACGCCGTCGACGAGGTCGGGGAACGACGCGGGCGCATCCTGGTAGCGGAAGTGCACGTCGTCGAACACGAGCTCACCGCGGCCGCGGGCAGCCTCGGCCGGCTTCTCCGGATCGACGATCGTGTTCTCGGAGTCCATCACCTCGAAGAAGCGCAGCGTGGCGGTCTTCGCGTCGAGGGTCATGGCCAGGAAGTAGCCGAGCGACCAGATCGGGAACAGCAGCACGGTGCCGGTGGCGAAGAACGCCACGAGCTCGCCCACCGACGACTGCCCGGTGGAGGCGAGCCAGACGCCCACCACGAGGCACACGCCGAAGGCGAGATCCGGGATCAGCGTGAGGTAGAGCCAGATGCCCGCGATCGCCTTGGCCTTCTCGATCTCGGTGCCGCGGAGCTCTTCGGCCTGCGACTCGAATCGCTTGAGGGCGTAGCGACCGCGACCGAAGGCCTTGAGCACGCGGATGCCGTGGACCGACTCCTCCACGCTCGTGGCGAGGTCGCCGGTCTGGTCCTGGCTCCGCCGCGCGACGTCGGAGTACTTGCGCTCGAAGCTGAAGCTGTAGAGGATGACGGGCACCGCCGCCGCCACGAAGATGAGCCCGAGCACCCAGTTGAGCGCGATCAGGATGACGGCGCCGCCGACGATGGTGAGGACGTTCACGACGAGCAGCACGAGGCCGAACGAGAGCCAGCGGCGGATGAGGTTGAGGTCGCTCACGGCGCGCGAGAGCAGCTGGCCGCTCGGCCAGCGGTCATGGAAGGCCACCGGCAGGTTCTGCAGCCGACGGTAGAGGCTGTTGCGCAGGCGCGCCTCGACGTGGGTGCCGGGGGTCAGCACCAGGGCCCGGCGGGCGCCGATCAGCACGGCCTCGAGCACGCCGAGGGCGAGCACGATGCCCGCGGCCACCCAGAGCTGCCCGGCGTCGCCGTCGGCGAGCGGGCCGTCGACCATGAACTGCAGCACCTGCGGGATGGCGAGGGCCACCGCGCTCGCGACCAGGGAGACCACCATCGCGGCGTAGATGCGGGGCAGGGCCTCGCGCACGTAGGGTCGCAGGCGCGACAGCACGGCGACCGTTCCCACGGCCGACTGGGGGTTCGTGGGCTCTGGCATGGTCCGTTTCCTCGTAAGCAGCCTTACAGAATACGTTCCGGGCACCTCACCCGCAAGCGCGGGTCAGCGGATGCGCACGGAGAGGCAGGTCACGCAGCCCTCGAGCTTCTCGAACTCCGAGATGTCGACCGAGATCACCCGGTAGCCGAGCCCCTCGATCAGCCGGGCGGATTCGGGCGCGGACGAGGCGATGAGCACGGTGTCGTCGGCGAGGATGACCACGTGGGCACCGCTGGGTTCGGGCACCTCGAGGAAGCGGTCGTAGACGAACGGGTCGTCGACGAGGGGGCGGTAGCCGATGACGGTGCCGTCCGGCAGCGCGGTGACCGTGCTCTTCAGGTGCAGGGCCTTCGTGACGGGCACAGCCACCACCGAGTAGCCGCGCGGTGCGAGGATCTTGCGGAGCTGACGGATGCCGTCCGAGTTCGTGCGCCCGCCGCGCCCCACGAAGATGGTCGAGCCGATCTTCAGCACGTCGCCGCCGTCGAGGGTGCCGGGCCGCTCGATCCGCAGCACCTCGAGGCCGAGGGCCGTGAGGCTCTCCTCCACGCCGTCGATCTCGTCCAGCCGCTCGTCGGCGCCCGGGCTCGTGAGCACGGCGAGGGCACCGAACATCACCACGGCGTCCTCCACGAACACCGAATCGGGCAGGTCGTCGGCCGGCGCCACCTCCACCGGGTCCCAGCCTGCGCCCGTCAGCGCGGCCACGTAGGCCTCCCACTGCCGCTCGGCGAGGTCGACGTCGACGGTCTCGCGCTCGATGTGCGTCACGAGGCCGTCCTGCAGGCTCTTCGCGGGGCGGCGCACGAGCACGTACTTCTTGCGCAGCACCTCCTCCTGCTCGCTGATGCCCACGCGCGCGTGGATCCGGGGAGCGATGGCCACCGAGGCCACGACCGCCCCGAGCACGAAGATCAGGTTGTTGCCCACGAGCGTGCCGGCGAGCGGCGCGAGCAGGTCGGCGAAGGCGACGCCGGCGGCGAGCGCCGACAGACCGGTGCCGATGAGGGCGGCGAGGGCTCCGGAGACGACACCGGCGATGGCCGAGGTGTACCAGTGCCGGAAGGCGCCGACCAGCCCGAAGACCGCCGTGAACAGGAACAGCACGAGCGTCGAGTTCAGGAAGTACTCGGTGTAGACCGCGAAGACCTGCGGGTTCTGCGCGTTCGCGACGAAGTACGCCAGATCAGCCGCCACGAGGGCCACCAGGGCCACCACGAGGGCCGCGACGATCGAGGCGATGACCGAACGGAGCCGGAAGGAAGACATGGTCACGACCTTAAGCGAACGTTGCTGTGCGGGATCTCGGATCGGAGCGGGTTCAGTGGAAGAAGTGCCGCTCGCCCGTGAAGTACATGGTGACGCCCGCCTTCTCGGCGGCCTCGACGACCTCGGCGTCGCGCACCGAGCCACCCGGCTGCACGACCGCCTTGACGCCCGCGGCCAGGAGCACCTCGAGGCCGTCGGCGAAGGGGAAGAAGGCGTCGGAGGCGGCCACGGAACCCGCGGCGCGGTCGCCCGCGCGGCTCACGGCGAGCTGGCACGAGTCCACCCTGTTCACCTGCCCCATTCCCACACCCACGGATGCGCCGCGCGAGGCGAGCAGGATGGCGTTCGACTTCACCGAGCGGCAGGCCTTCCAGGCGAACTCGAGGTCGTCGAGCGTGGCCTCGTCGGCCGCGGGGCCGGCGGCGAGCGTCCAGGTGGAGCGGTCGAGCCCCTCGAAGCCGTCGGGGGTCTGGGCGAGGAAGCCGCCGCTCAGCTGACGGAGCTCCACCGCCTCGCGGCCGAAGCCCTCCGGCAGCGTGAGCAGCCGCAGGTTCTTCTTGGTGCTCAGCACCTCGAAGGCGTCGGCGTCGAAGGCGGGGGCCACGAGCACCTCCGTGAAGACGTCCTTGACCGATTCGGCCATGGCGAGGGTGACCGGGCGGTTGGCCGCTATCACGCCGCCGAAGGCCGAGACGGGGTCGCACGCGTGCGCCTTGGCGTGCGCGTCGGCGATCCCGTCGGGCGCGGTGGCCGCGCCCACCGCGATGCCGCAGGGGTTGGCGTGCTTGATGATGGCCACGGCGGGCTCGGCGAAGTCGAAGGCGGCGCGCACGGCGGCATCGGCGTCGACGTAGTTGTTGTACGACATCTCCTTGCCGTGCAGCTGCACGGCCTGGGCGATGCCGTGACCCTCGGGGAGCGAGTAGAGGGCTGCCTGCTGGTGCGAGTTCTCGCCGTAGCGGAGAGTGGCGGTGCGGGTGGCCGAGACGGCGAGCTCGGCCGGGAACTGCGCGTCGGCGGCCGCATCCGGGGTCTCGGTCTCGGTCTGGGTCTCGGTCTGCGTCTCGGTCTGGGCGTGGCTCTGGCTCTCGCCGAGCTGCTCGGCGAACCAGGCGGCCACGGCGGTGTCATACGAGGCGGTGTGCGCGAAGGCCTGGGCTGCGAGCTCACGGCGGAGCCCGAGCGACGTGCCCCCGGCGGCGATCGCCTCGGTGACGGCCGAGTAGCGCTCGGGCGAGACCACGATGGCCACGTTGGCGAAGTTCTTGGCCGAGGCGCGCACGAGGGCGGGGCCTCCGATGTCGATCTGCTCGATCACCGTGTCGGGTGCGGCGCCCGAGGCGACGGTGTCGCGGAACGGGTAGAGGTTGACCACCACGAGGTCGAAGGCCCGGATGCCGAGCTCCTCGAGCTGGTGCCTGTGCGACTCGAGCCGGAGGTCGGCGAGGATGCCGGCGTGCACTCCCGGGTGCAGGGTCTTCACGCGGCCGTCGAGCGACTCGGGGAAGCCCGTGACGCTCGAGACCTCGGTGACGGCCACGCCGGCGTCGGCGATGGCCTTCGCGGTCGATCCGGTGGAGACGATCTCGACCCCGGCGGCGGCTAGCGCCTGCACGAGCTCCACGAGCCCGGTCTTGTCGCTGACCGAGATGAGCGCCCGCGTGGCGGGGACGACGTCGCGGTGGGTGTAGAGGCTCGGGTCGTGCTGGGGGCCACTCATCGTGCTGCTGTCTCCTTGAGATCGACTAGTCCTTCGGCGATGTCGCGCACGGCCTGCACCAGCAGCTCGCGCTCCACCACCTTGATGCGCTCGTGCAGCTCGTGCTCGGTGTCGCCCGGCAGGACGGCGATCTCGCGCTGGACGATGACGGGCCCGGTGTCGACGCCCTCGTCGATCACGTGCACGGTGACCCCCGTCGTCCTGGCGCCCGCGGCCAGGGCGTCGCGCACGGCGTGCGCGCCCGGGAAGGCGGGGAGGAGGGCGGGGTGGGTGTTGATGATGCGGGGAGCCAGGGCCGACACGACGGCCGGCGGCAGGATGCGCATGAAGCCCGCGCAGACCACGAGATCGGGCGACCAGCGATCGATCTGGGCGAGCAGCTCGTCTCCCCAGGCGGCCCGGCTCTCGAAGGCGGTGGGCACCACGGTGAAGCTCGGGATCTGGAACTCCTCGGCGTGGGCGAGGCCGTCGGCCTCCGTGTCCGACCCCACGGCGATGACGCGCGCGGGGTAGCCGGGATCGCTCGAGGCTTCGAGGAGCGCCCGGAGGTTGGAGCCTCCCCCGGAGATCAGCACGAGGAGCGAGAGCACCGTCACAGTGTATCGGCCGCGGCACTCCGGCTCGCGTCGGTCCGGCGCACGGCTCCGGTGGCGAAGCCCAGCAGCATCGCCACGGTGAACTCGCCGAAGGCGCAGAGCAGCACCCACCCGGCATCGGGCCCCACGTCGGCGAGGCGCCCGGGCCCGGCCGCCCCCTGGGAGGCCAGGGCGAGGAGGGTGAGGATGCCCGCTCCGACCGCTCCTGCGAGCCCGGCGGTGGCGAGGGTGCGCCAGAGGGCCCCCGGCCGCCCCTGCACTCGCTGCGTGAGCGCCGGTCGCAGCACGGCGGCGGCGATGAAGCCCGCGGCCACCGGGACGAGCAGCCCCACGAAGCCGAGCGCCGGGGTGCCCTCGGGCAGGGCGCCGAGCACGGGGAGCGCGGGAACGAGGCCGAGCTGGGTGCCGAGCGGCGAGACCGCCGAGCCCGTGCCGAGGGCGAACCCTGGGCCCACGAACCAGCTCGCGGTCCACACGATGAGGTTCGGCAGCAGCGCGAGCTGTGCCAGGGTGAGGCTCACTCCGCCGAGCACGCCGGCCTGCAGCCCTTCGTAGAGGGCGACGATGGGCGAGAAGTTCGTCACGAGGATGAGGGCCATGGCGAGGGCGGAGAAGCCCACGACCGCAGCGGCGGCGATCGTGCCGGCTCGGAGGGCCAGCCCCAGCAGGCCGCGATCCCGCTCGTCGACGCGCTTCACCGCCGCGCTCCCGCGCATCCGGAGCGCCGAAGCCGGACCGAATTCGAAGGAGGGGGTGCGCCGGGGGTTCGTGGCGTAGCCCACGACGAGCCCGAGGGCGTAGACGAGTGCGGGCAGCAGAGCGGCCTGCGTCAGCGAGGGTGCGGCGCCCACCGCGGTGGAGCCGAGGCCGACGAGCAGGCCGAGGCCGGCGAAGGCGAGCACGCCCGCCGCGCCGCCGGTGACGGGATAGGCGGTGGCGCCCAGCCGGCGTCCCGAGCGCACGCCGAGCAGCACGGTCACGAGCGCGAGGCCGAGCGGCGCGATGCCCACCGTGAACGGCACCTCGGCACCCGCCACGCCGAGCTGCAGGGCGAGCGCCGGATCGATCGCGAGCGCGAGGTCGACGCCGTTGCCGAGCAGCCAGAGGTCGCCGGAGGCACGCCAGAAGTCGAGCCAGTCGACCGCGAGTTCGAACTGGATCGCCCAGAGCAGAGTGAGCGGGATGAGCGGGATGCCGACGCCGATCGCGACGACGATGAGGGCGTCGAGCGCGGAGAGCAGGGCGGTGACTGGGCGATTCATGCGTGGCGAGCCTACCTCCCGAGCCGCGGCATCCCGGCGCGGCACGCGCCCCGTGCGGGGAGTGCCCTGCGCAGACGTCTGCGGAGGGCCTTCGTCAGTGCAGGATGACCTTGAGCATGATGACGGCGAGACCCACGAGGCCCGTGGCCAGCCCTCCGGCGATGCTCGCGTACCAGCGGGCACCGCGCTCGGCGAAGGCGAGGGTGCCGAGACCGGCGAGCAGCAGCACGCTCACGAGCAGCGCGAGCTGGTAGGCGAGGCGCTCGGGCAGCACGCCGCTCGCTCCGAGGGTGAGCACGAGGATCGGCAGGATGGCCGAGACGGGCAGGCCGGCCGCGTGGCGCACGGCGCGGGCCAGGGCTTCGCCCACCGGGATCTCGACGCCGTTGCGGCGGCCGTGCGTGGCGACGGTCGCGGCGAAGACGTGCGCGATCCAGAACACGAAGACCGTGACCGAAACCGAGGTGATCATGTCGAAGTCGGTGTCGCCGTCCTCGATCAGCACGATCAGGGCGCTGACGATGATGGTGCCGTAGATCGACTCCGGCGTCACGAACTCGTGCCGCAGCCGCCGCCACAGCCCCACCGAGGCCGCCGCCTCATTCACCTTCGTCACCCCACGATTCTGTCAGACCACGCCACCCTCGACGGCGAACGGCCCGCCCTCGGTGGAGGACGGGCCGTTCATCTGTGACGTGCGACCTACAGCGCCGCGTAGACCTCACGCAGCAGCGCAGCGGTCTCGCTCGGCGTCTTGCCGACCTTCACGCCCGCGGCCTCGAGGGCCTCTTTCTTGGCCTGGGCGGTGCCGGCCGAGCCGGAGACGATGGCGCCCGCGTGGCCCATGGTCTTGCCCTCGGGGGCGGTGAACCCGGCCACGTAGCCCACCACGGGCTTCGTGACGTTGGCCTTGATGAAGTCGGCGGCACGCTCCTCGGCGTCGCCACCGATCTCACCGATCATCACGATCGCCTTGGTCTCGGGGTCGGCTTCGAACGCGGCGAGCGCGTCGATGTGGGTGGTGCCGATGATCGGGTCGCCGCCGATGCCGATGGCGGTCGAGAAGCCGAGGTCACGCAGCTCGTACATCATCTGGTAGGTCAGGGTGCCCGACTTCGACACGAGGCCGATCGGTCCCTTGCCGGTGATGTTCGCGGGGGTGATGCCCACGAGCGCCTCACCGGGGGTGATGATGCCGGGGCAGTTCGGCCCGATGATGCGGGTCTTGTTGCCCTTCGCCTTGGCGTAGGCCCAGGCCTCGGCCGAGTCCTGCACCGGGATGCCCTCGGTGATGACCACGAGCAGCGGGATCTCGGAGTCGATCGCCTCGACGATCGCGTCCTTCGAGAACGCCGGCGGCACGAATGCGATCGACACATCGGCGCCGGTGGCCTCGATGGCCTCCTTCACCGTGCCGAACACGGGCAGCTCGACGGCGTTGCCGTCCTTGTCGGTGTGGCTCACGGTGGTGCCGGCCTTGCGGGCGTTGACGCCGCCCACGACCTGCGTGCCGGCCTTCAGCATGAGGGCGGTGTGCTTGGTGCCCTCACCGCCGGTGATGCCCTGCACGATGACCTTGGAGTCCTTGTTCAGAAAAATCGACATGTCTCTCGTCCTCTACTTACTTCGCAGCGTGGGCGAGCTCGGCGGCCTTGTCGGCGCCGTCGTCCATCGTCAGGGCCAGGGTCACGAGCGGGTGCGCGGCCTTCTCGAGGATGGCGCGGCCCTCCTCGACCTTGTTGCCGTCGAGTCGCACCACGAGGGGCTTGGTGGCGGTGTCGCCGAGCACCTCGAGGGCGCCGACGATGCCGTTCGCCACGGCGTCGCAGGCAGTGATGCCGCCGAAGACGTTGACGAACACTCTATTGACCTGCGGGTCGCCGAGGATGATGTCGAGACCGTTGGCCATGACCTGTGCGGAGGCTCCGCCGCCGATGTCGAGGAAGTTGGCGGGCTTGACCACGCCGTGCTTCTCGCCCGCGTAGGAGACGACGTCGAGCGTCGACATCACGAGCCCCGCGCCGTTGCCGATCACGCCGACCTCGCCGTCGAGCTTGACGTAGTTGAGGTCGTTCTCCTTGGCCTTGGCCTCGAGCGGGTCGGCAGCCTCGGCGTCTTCGAGCGCCTCGTGGCCCGGGTGACGGAATCCGGCGTTCTCGTCGAGCGAGACCTTGCCGTCGAGGGCGATGATGTCGCCCTCCTCGGTGAGCACGAGCGGGTTGACCTCGACCAGGGTCGCGTCCTCGCCCTTGTAGACCTCCCACAGCTTCACGAAGACGGGGGCGACCTTCTCGATCAGCTCCTCCGGGAACTTCGCGTCGACGGCGATCTGCTTCGCGGTCTCGAGGTCGATGCCCTTGATCGGGTCGACCTCGATGCGGGCGAGGGCCTCGGGGCGCTCGACGGCGAGCTGCTCGATCTCCATGCCGCCCTCGTAACTCGTGAGCGAGAGGTAGGAGCGGTTCGCCCGGTCCAGCAGCACCGAGAAGTAGAACTCCTGGGCGATGCGGGCACCACCGGCGACCATGACGCGCTTGACGACGTGGCCCTTGATGTCGAGGCCGAGGATCGACTTCGCGGCCTCCTCGGCCGCGTCGGCGTCCTTCGCGACCTTGACGCCGCCGGCCTTTCCGCGGCCGCCCACCTTGACCTGGGCCTTCACCACGGTGACGCCGCCGAGCTTCTCGGCTGCGGCCCTCACGTCTTCAGGAGTGTCGGCGATGATGCCGGGCAGAACCGGCACGCCGTAGCTTTCGAAGAGGTCTCGGGCTTGGTACTCGAATAGATCCACGCTGGTCTTCCAATCCGCTTTCAACTCGTCGTCCCGGAGGGAAAAACGGGACATGACAGACGGCGCGACGAAAGGGATGCCCCCTCCATCGCTCCGGACACCATCTAGAACTCTACCCCCCGGGGCGCGTGCTGCCGCGCGGCCGACTGCTCCTCCCCAGGGGGCTTCCGGGGCGCGTTCCTCCACAGAACGGGCGGCAGCGCTCCGCGGGCGAGGCGTCCTCGCGAAGCTGTGCGCATGAACCCGCTCCCCCGCTCCCGTCCCCTCCTCCGCGCCCTCCGTCTCGTCGGCCTCCTCGTCGCCGGCCTGCTGGCGGCACCGCTCGCTCTCGCGCTCGGCGGCACCACGGCCTTCGCCACCGAGGCCGTCGCCCACGGCCAGGGGGTGCTCTGGGCGAAAGACCACACCTCGTGGCTCGGCAACTACCTGCTCGACGACGGGCGGCACGGCTACTGCATCGACGTCGAGAAGCCACCGCCGATCGGGGCGGCCGTCGACTACCTTCCTGGCACCTCGGCGGCGTGGTTCGGCACCGACGACTCGGCGAGGCTCGCCTTCATCTCCCGGGAGTGGGGCGCTCCGGGCGATCCGCTCACGGCGGCTGCCGCACAGCTCGCGACCTGGACGGTCACGGGCCTCGCCGGCCACGACCAGGCGTTCTTCGCCCAGAGGGCCAATGGCGACGCCGACCTCGTCGTCACCGCGGCGAACCACATGCTGCGGGTCGCCGACGGTGCGGGCGGAGCGTCCCGCGGGGTCTCGGCCTCGGTGACGCTCGACCTCGACGGGCCTGGCGGCCGGGTGGTCTCCGATCTCGTCATCGACCACCTCGCAGGCGCCCGGTCACCCGCACCGGGTTCGTTCACCGGATCGGCCACCCTCCGCGGTGCGACCTTCCCCGACGGCCGGAGGACGGCTGCGATCCCCAACGGAGTGCCCCTCTCCATCGTCCCGGATCAGCGCGGAGCGACCGAGCAGGTCACCGTCGACGTCGTCTTCGAGGGCCTGCCGTTCGGGGCCGACTACCGGCTCGGCCGCAGCACCGGCGACACGCAGAGCCTCCTGGTCACCGAGCCCTATGACGCCCGGGCGGAGGCCTCGGCCACGGCGAGCGCGCCGAGCGAGCTCCCGTTCGCACCGCGCGTGATCACGGCCACGAGCGAGGCCGTGGCGTCCCCGGGCACGGAGCTCACCGACATCCTGACGGTCTCGGCGCACCCGCAGTCGCCCACCGGCACGGAGTGGGGGGTGCACCGAGCCCGCGACGGCTCCCTGCAGCCCATCCCCGTGGTGGTCGAGAGCGTGCTCTGGGGCCCCTTCGGCACCCTGCCCGAGCCGTCACCGCGTGCTCCCGCGGATGCGCCGCGCGTGTGCACGGTCGAGCTCCGCATCGAGGGTGGCCCGGGCACCTACCGCACGCCGCCGTGCACGATCACCGCGCCGGGCTACTACGTCTGGACGGACTCGATCGATCCCGCCCGCACTCCGCGCTCCGAGGGCGGCGACAGGCTGCAGCCGTGGAGCTCGGAGTTCGGCGTGGCGACCGAGACCACGCTCGTGCCCGCCGCTCCGGAGGTGAGCACGGTGGCGTCGCAGCACCGGCTCGATGCACCCGGATGCGTGAGCGACGCCCTGTCGGTCCGCGGGCTCCCCGAGGGAGCCGGTCCGGTCACCGTCGACTCCACCCTGATCGGCCCGCTCGCCGCGAGGCCGCCGGCCGGCCAGACCCCGCCCGACTGGCGCAGCTCGCCGGTGGCGGGAGAGGTGACCACGATGATCATCGCCGACGGAACCCACGAGTCCCCGTGCATCCCGGTCGCCGTCCCCGGCTTCTACTACTTCGTGTTCGACTCCGCCGGCTCGGCCGCCCGCTCCCCCTCTCTGCGGGAGTCCACTCTGTCGGAGGCCTTCACGGAGCCGCTGGTGCCGCCGTTCGCCGACACGCGGGTGCACGAGTCGGAGTCGCTCGAGTTCCGGCCACCGCCGAGCTCTCCGCCGCCCGCATCGCCGCCCGTCACTCCCCCGGCCGCCGCACCGCCCGCCACCGTCCCGCCCGCCACCTCCCCGCCTGCGCTGCCACCGGCGCTGCCTCCTGAGGGGCCGCCGACGACCGCTCGAGCGCAGCTCCCGCGCACGGGCGCGGCTCCCCCTTCGGCGCTGACGACCGCGGTCACGATCGTCGCCATCATGGCCGGGCTGGCCGGCCTCGGCGTGGCACTCCGGCGGCGCTCATGACCGCCGCGCCGCTACGGCAGCTCCGGCGGTCGGACCGCCCCCGAGAGTCAGAGCGTCTCGGAGGGTCAGAGCTTCTCGATGGGTGCGATCTTGATCAGGAGCTTCTTCGGCCCCGCCGACTCGAAGTTCACGTGGGCCACCCGCTTCGAGCCCTCGCCCGTGACCTGGTTCACCCGGCCCTCGCCGAAGTCGGTGTGCGTGATGCGGTCACCGGGTGCGAGCTCGAGGTCGCCGTTGTCGCGCACCTGACCGGTCACGCGGTTCGCCCACTCGGTCTTCTGCCTGGGCGGCGCGGGCGGCAGCCCGAAGGTCGAGTCGCTGTTCCAGCGCGAGCCGGAACCACCACCGGAGCCCCCGTACGAGCGGCCGCGCGAGGCATTCAGCGCGCGGGGCTCCGTGCCGCCGCGCGAGGTCGCCATGCCGGGCGACTGGATCCAGTCCATGAGCTCAGCGGGGATCTCCTGCAGGTAGCGGCTCGGCATCGCCACCGCGGTCTCGCCGAACTGCGCTCTCGTCATCGCGAGCGAGATGAACAGCCGCTTCCGCGCGCGGGTGATGCCCACGTAGAAGAGCCGGCGCTCCTCAGCCGGCCCACCGGGCTCGCTCGCCGACATGCGGTGCGGCAGCAGGTCCTCCTCGACGCCGGTGAGGAACACCGCGTCGTACTCGAGCCCCTTCGCCGTGTGCAGGGTCATCAGCGACACGGTTCCGCTGGAGTCGTCGAGGTCGTCGACCGCCGCCACGAGCGACACCTCGGTGAGGAAGTCGATGAGCGTGCCGTCGGGGTTGTTGCGGTTGAACTCCTTCGTCACCGCCAGGAGCTCCTCCACGTTCTCGGCACGCGCCTCGTCCTGCGGGTCGCGGCTGGCGCGCAGCATCGTGACGTAGTTGCTCTTCTCCATCAGCAGGGCGAGCACCTCGCTCACGGGTGCCTCGCCGCCCGGTCGCTCGGGGTCGGCGAGCGCCGTCGCCTCGTCGAGCAGCCCGGCCAGCTGCAGGATGGCGGCCGTGACCTTGGGGCCGAGCCCGAGCTCGCCGGCCCGGCGCATCGCGTCCCGGTAGCCGATGCCCTCGCGCTCGGCGAACGAGGCGAGCTGCGTCTCGGTGGCCGGGCCGATGCCGCGCTTGGGGGTGTTGAGGATGCGGCGGAGGGCGAGGGCGTCGAACGGATTCGCCACGCTCGTGAGGTACGCCATGGCGTCCTTGATCTCGGCCCGCTCGTAGAACTTCGTGCCGCCGAGCACGCGGTACGGCAGCGCCGAGCGGATGAAGATCTCCTCCAGCGCTCTGGTCTGCGAGTTGGTGCGGTAGAACACGGCGATCTGGTTGTAAGCCATCCCGCCCTCGCGCAGCTTGGCGATCTCATCGGCCACGAACTGCGCCTCGTCGTGCCCCGAGTAGCCCGTGAAGCCCACGATCTTCTCGCCGTCGCCGACGGCGGTCCAGAGCTTCTTGTCCTTCCGGTCGAAGTTGTTCGAGATCACGGCGTTCGCCGCCGAGAGGATGTTCTGGGTGGAGCGGTAGTTCTGCTCGAGCAGCACCACCCGCGCGCCCGGGAAGTCGCGCTCGAACTCCACGATGTTGCGGATGTCGGCACCGCGGAAGGCGTAGATCGACTGGTCGGAGTCACCCACCACGGTGAGCGAGGCACCTCCGCCTCCGAACGCCGACAACCCGGAGAGCTCGTTCGACTCCGGCGGCCGGGTGAGCTCGCGGATGAGGGCGTACTGCGCGTGGTTCGTGTCCTGGTACTCGTCGACGAGGATGTGCCGGAAGCGGCGCTGGTACTTCTCCGCCACCTGGGGGAAGGCTCGGAAGAGGAACACCGTCTGGCTGATCAGGTCGTCGAAGTCGAACGCGTTCGCGTCGCGGAGCGCCCGCGAGTATGCGCGGAAGACCTCCACGAACATCGCGTCCTGCGGGTCGGAGAAGTTGGCCTGGCGCGCATAGCTGTCGGCATCGCTCAGCTCGTTCTTGAGCTT
Organism: Herbiconiux sp.; assembly: GCF_023264895.1. Taxonomy (GTDB): domain Bacteria; phylum Actinomycetota; class Actinomycetes; order Actinomycetales; family Microbacteriaceae; genus Herbiconiux. The sequence goes on from NZ_JAHFUY010000038.1 coordinate 20,845, forward strand.
CGAGATCTTGCCGGTCACCTGCGCCACGGTGAAGCCGAAGGCATCTGCCTGCAGATCCTTGATGATGCGCTTGACCAGCGCCCGGGAGTCCTGCGAGTCGTAGATCGTGAAGCTCTTGGTGAAGCCGAAGTTCTCGGCCTCCCGGCGGAGGATGCGCACGCACGCCGAGTGGAACGTCGAGATCCACATGCCCTCGGCGACCTGACCGAGCAGGTGCCCCACCCGCTCGCGCATCTCGGCGGCGGCCTTGTTGGTGAACGTGATGGCGAGGATCTGGCTCGGCCACGCCTCGTTGTTGCGGATCAGGCTCGCGATGCGGTGCGTGAGCACACGGGTCTTGCCACTGCCGGCGCCCGCCACGATGAGCAGGGCGGGGCCGCGGTGCACGACCGCCACGCGCTGCTCGGGGTTGAGGCCGTCGAGCAGCTCGTCGTCATCGTCGAATCGTGAGTCGCCGACCACGACGGGGGTGATGCGCGGGTTCGATTCGGTGGTGTCGCTCATGCTGCGTCAAGTGTAGGCCGCACCTCCGACAGCGCTGCGAGCGGCCACCGCGAGATCGGGCTGGTCGGCGAAGACTCCGTCGACACCGGTGGCGAGGATCGCCTGGAACTCCTCCTCCCACCGGCCGAACGCCGCCTTGTCGTGACCGACTCTGAAGTTGCGGGGAAGGAAGCGGTTCTCGGCCCGGAGCGTCCAGGTGAACACCTCGAGTCCGGCCGCGTGGGCCCGGTCGACGACGTCGGATGCGCCGTGCGAGACGCCGAGCACGTCGCGGGGGAGGATGGTCGCCTTGTCCACACTGATGCCGTCGACCGAGTCCGCGAGGGTGCACAGGCCGGAGTCGGTGAGCTGGTCGGCGTAGCCGGGTGCGTCGACACCGAGCCGCGCCACGAGGTCGAACGCCGTCCCGGAGTCCTCCAGCAGGTAGATCCAGCGGGCGTCGAGGCCTGTCGCCCTGAGCTCACCGAGCACGGTCTGCTCGAACGACTCGACCGTGAGCCTCTCGCGACCGGCCCGCCCCCAGCCGGCCTCGTCGATCTCGCGGGCCACGGCCTCCGCGAGCGGAAGGCCCGCGGCCGCGAAGTGGGTGCCGTGCTTGAGCTCCACCACCGCTCCGCCTCCCGCCTCCTCGGCGATGCGCAGCACGTCACGCAGCCGCAGCAGCCCGAAGCGGCCGTCGAAGCTCGCGCTCGAGGGCCGGATGCCGGGAAGCCGCTCGACGGCGCGGAGGGTCTGCAGCTCGGGCCAGGTGAAGTCCTCCGTGAACCAGCCCGTGTGCGCGACGCCGTCGACCTCCCGGGTCGTCCGCCGGTCGGCGAACTCGGCGTGGGATGCCACGTCGGTGGTGCCCGAGATCTCGTTCTCGTGCCGCACCACCGGCACGCCGTCGAGCGAGAGCACCACGTCGGGCTCGACCGCGTCGGCTCCGAGCGCGAACGCCAGTTCGTAGGCCGAGGCCGTGTGCTCCGGGCGGTAGCCGCTGGCTCCGCGGTGCCCGATGACGAGTGTCTGCTGATCCACGCTCACACGCTACGCGCCCGGGCCCCGCACTGTTCGCCCAGGGCGTTCAGATCCGCTGGAATCCGGCGGACTACCAGCGAATCGAGGTGAACGGTGCACTACCCTGGGAGCACCACGTTCACGTTCCCACGACAGATTGAGACTGACATGGCCGGCCCCGCGTCCTCCAGCAACCCCGCCTTCTCCCGCAACCCCGTGTTCAACGGCAAGGAGGTGCAGAACATCTCGGCCGAGGGGCTGCAGACGATGTTCGACAAGCCCGCCGCGACGGCCTCCCAGACCGACCGCATGAGCTACGACGGCGTCATCCTGAAGACCGCCGGCATGTTCGTGGTGCTCCTGGTCACAGCGACCGTGGCGTTCCTGACCAACCAGCCCCAGCCCACCGCCCTCGGCATGGGGCTCACCTTCGGCGGCGCCATCATCGGCCTCGTGCTGGGCCTCGTCAACGCGTTCAAGCGCGAGCCGTCGGTTCCGCTGATCCTGCTCTACGCGGCGTTCCAGGGCCTGTTCATCGGCGGCATCTCGAGCGTCTTCGAGTCGCAGTGGTCCGGCATCATCGTGCAGGCCGTGCTCGCCACCCTCGCGGTGTTCGGCGTCACCCTCGCACTCTTCGCGAGCGGCAAGATCCGCGCCTCCAAGCGGGCCACCAAGGTGTTCCTGATCGCGATCATCGGCTACGGGCTGTTCTCGCTGCTCAACTTCGTGCTCATGATCACGGGCGTCGTCGACGACCCGTGGGGCCTCCGCGGAGCCACCATCGGCGGCTTCCCGATCGGCATCGTGATCGGCCTCTTCGCCGTGCTTCTCGCGGCCTACTCGCTCGTGCTCGACTTCGACTCCATCCAGCGCGGCGTGAGGAGCGGCGCTCCTCGCAAGTACGAGTGGTCGGGCGCCTTCGGCCTCGTCCTCACGCTCATCTGGCTCTACCTGGAGCTCCTGCGCATCATCGCCATCTTCCGCAACTAGCGGCACCGGCCGAGCGCAGAAGCACCGGCGGAAGCCATCGACATCCGAGACGGGGTCGCCCACGAGGGCGGCCCCGTTCGTCCAGCCGACACCGGGAGACGCACCGGCAACGGCGAGAGCACCGGCACCGCCCGTCTCCTGGGTCTCGACGCGGCCCGCGGTCTCGCCCTCCTCGGCATGATCGCCGCGCACACGGTCCCCGAAGACGGCGGCGAGGCGGTCTGGGACGGCCGTTCCTCCGTGCTCTTCGCCCTCGTCGCCGGAATCTCCCTCGGCCTGATCTCCGGCGGGTCGGCTCGTTCCCGCTCGGCGCGGGTGGTGGCCCTCCGAGCCCTCCTGCTCATCGTCCTCGGCATCGGTCTGACCCTGCTCGAGACTCCGATCGCCATCATCCTCGACAGCTACGGGCTGCTCTTCGCCGTCTCCATCCCCCTGCTCTTCGCCCCGCGCTGGCTCCTCGGCGTCGTCGCCGCCGTCGCCGCCGTGGCCGGGCCCTGGCTCGTCACCATCCTCACCGCCGGCGTCGACGCGGCCTCGGGAGACGTGGCCCGCCTCCTCCAGAGCCCGTGGGCGTACTTCCCCGAGGCCTGGCTCTACGGCGTCTACCCTGCACCGGTCTGGCTCGCCTACGTCGCCACGGGCATCCTGATCGCCCGCTGCGACCTCCGCCGCCCCCGCACGCAGGCCGGCATGCTCGTGATCGGCGGCGTGCTCGCCGCCGCCGGGTACCTCGGCGCACTCCTCGGTGGCGCGCCGGTCGAAGCGCACAGCAACACGACGTCCGAGGTGGTCGCCACCGGCGGCCTGGCCGTCGCGATCACGGGCCTCCTGCTGCTCGTGCTCAGCCCGGGCGCAGCACGGGGGCGCCAGGTGACCCGCACCATCGCGAGGCCGCTGGCGGCGGCGGGCTCGATGCCGCTCACGCTCTACTCGGCCCAGATCATCGCGATTGCGATCATCGTGCGTCTGTCACCGGCGGGAAGCGACGGACTCGACTGGCAGGCCACTCCCCTGTTCTTCGCACTCGCGGTTCCCGCGGTCGTCTTCGCGAGCGTCTGGAGCCTACGATTCAGCCAGGGCCCACTCGAGTGGCTCGTGAGCCGCCTGAGCACGCAGCGCCCCTGGCGCGCACCACGCAGCACCGGCGCACAGCACTAGCCGCGCCGAGCGCCCCCACGCGCAGCCCTGGCCCCACGCAGCGCCGCCCCCGCGCAGCATCAGCCGCGCGTCACTCCCACTCGATGGTTCCCGGCGGCTTCGACGTCACGTCGAGCACGACCCGGTTGACCCCCGTCACCTCGTTCGTGATGCGATTCGAGATGCGCGCGAGCACGTCGTAGGGCAGTCGGGTCCAGTCCGCCGTCATCGCGTCCTCGCTCGACACGGGCCGCAGCACGATCGGGTGCCCGTAGGTGCGGCCGTCGCCCTGCACGCCCACGGAGCGCACGTCGGCGAGCAGCACGACCGGGCACTGCCAGATCTCGGCGTCGAGACCTGCGGCGGTGAGCTCGGCGCGCACGATGGCGTCGGCGTGCCGCAGCAGCTCGAGGCGCTCGAAGGTCACCTCGCCCACGATCCGGATGCCGAGACCGGGGCCGGGGAAGGGCTGGCGCCCCACGATGACCTCGGGCAGGCCGAGCTCGCGGCCGATCGCCCGCACCTCGTCCTTGAAGAGCGCCCGCAGCGGCTCCACGAGCTCGAACTGCAGGTCTTCGGGGAGGCCGCCCACGTTGTGGTGGCTCTTGATGTTGGCCGTGCCGCTGCCGCCGCCCGACTCCACCACGTCGGGGTAGAGGGTGCCCTGCACGAGGTAGCGGATCGGGTCGCCGTCGGCGGCGGCCTCGGCGATGAGGTCGGCCTGGGCCTGTTCGAACGTGCGGATGAACTCGCGCCCGATGATCTTGCGCTTCTGCTCCGGGTCGCTGACCCCGGCGAGGGCGCCGAGGAACTGCTCCCGGGCGTCGACCGTCACGAGGCGCACACCGGTGGAGGCCACGTAGTCCTCCTCGACCTGGCGGCGCTCGCCCTCGCGCAGCAGCCCGTGGTCGACGAAGATGCAGACGAGCTGGTCGCCCACCGCCTCGTGCACGAGCGCTGCCGCCACCGCGGAGTCGACGCCCCCGGAGAGACCGCAGATGACCTTGCCCGAGCCCACCTGGGCGCGGATGGCGGCCACCTGGTCGGCGATCACGTTGCCCGGGTTCCAGTCGGCGGGGATGCCCGCGGCGCGGTGCAGAAAGTTCTCCAGCAGGTCCTGCCCGTAGGGCGAGTGCTTGACCTCGGGATGCCACTGCACGCCGTAGAGCCCGCGGTCGGTGTTGGAGAAGGCGGCGACCGGCGTGGAGGAGGTGCTGGCGAGCACGTCGAAGCCGTCCGGGGCCTGCACCACCGAGTCGCCGTGGCTCATCCACACCGTCTGGGCGGTCGGCTGCTCTCCGAGCAGCGAGCTGCCCGAGGCGTCGATCGCCACGTCGGTCGAGCCGTACTCGCGGGCGCCGGTCTTGGCGACCTCGCCGCCGAGGGCCTTCGCCATCACCTGGAAGCCGTAGCAGATGCCCATCACGGGCACGCCGAGCTCGAGGATCCCGGGATCCAGCGCCGGGGCGCCCTCCTCGTAGACGCTCGAGGGGCCGCCACTCAGCACGATGCCGACGGGGTTCTTCGCCGCGATCTCGGCCGCCGAGATGGAGTGCGGCACGATCTCGGAGTAGACGCTCGCCTCGCGCACGCGGCGGGCGATCAACTGGGCGTACTGGGCCCCGAAGTCGACGACGAGCACCGGGCGGGTGAGCTCGCCGTGGTCGGGGGTGTGTGCCTCGCTAATGGGATGCCTCCACGGTCTGGGGTCGGGCGGCCTCGGCTTCGCGCGCGGCCAGGTAGGCCTTCACCCGCCGGCCCACGGAGGCCTCGAGGAAGAAGGACAGGAACGGGATGACGCCGCCGAGCGCGATCACGATGAAGGCCCAGAACGGCCACCTCATGAGGCTCCAGAGGCGGAAGTCGGAGAACAGGTAGACCACGTAGAACCAGCCGTGCGCGATCAGGATGCCGGTGCTGAGGTTGACCGCCACGACCGTGCCCTCCGGCACGAGGGCGAGCAGCCCGCGCGGGCCGCCGAGCTCGAGCTCGAGGCCGAGCGGGGTGTACTTCAGCAGCATCTCGGCGCACAGGAGCAGCAGCATGACGCCCGTGATGACGGAGGCGACCTGGTAGAACTTCAGCGCCCCGCGGATGCGCGGGAAGTCCTTCGGTTTGGGAGCGAGGGCCATGGGTCCAGCCTACCCGCGCAGCGGCTGGGGCCCGGCCGTCACGTCGTCGTCCTCATCGTCGTCGTCTTCGTTCTCGCGCTCCCAGGCATCGCGCACGAGCCGGTACCAGAGGTAGACCGCGAAGCCCGCGAACACCACCCACTCGGCGGCATAGAAGATGTTGAGCCAGTTCAACTGCACCGAGCGGTCGGGCTCGGGCGAGAGGATGGCCTCGAGGCCGGGCGCGGGATCGTCGAGCACGAGGTAGCCGCCGTACACCTCGGCGGTGTCGTCGAACTCCGTCCAGCGGTTCACGAGCGAGGCCACCGACATCGTGGTCTCCAGAGGCGATCCGTCGAGCGAGGTGACGCCCTCGACGGGGTCGTACAGGTCGGATGCCTGGGGCGCCTCGGTCGGCAGGTAGCGGCCGACGATCGTCTTGATGTTGTCGGTCTGACCGGAGGACAGCTGCGACGCGACCTCGAGGGCCGCGTCCGCATCGGCCGTCCAGCCCAGAGCGACCGCCAGGTACGTGTCGGCGGGGTCGCTCACCTGGAACTGCCCGATCACCCAATAACCGGCCTCGTCGCCGTTCAGCCGGTCACCGAGGATGTCGAAGCCGGAGAGCGTGTACCCGCCCACCGCCTCGGCCTTCTGCGCGGCCTGCGACTCGAACACGGGTGCCTGCGGCACGCCGATCTCGGTGAGCGGCCGCACGGTCTCGCTCTGGGTGCCCACCACCTCGCCGCTCGAGACGGCCCGCCCGAGCTGCCACTGACCGAGCAGGGCGAAGCCCGCCGCCACGGCGAGCGCGAGCACGAGCATCCCGATCCAGCGCGGTCGGCGCATCACCTCGAACACGGTCGAGCCGGTGCGCTGGGTTCCTGTGGTGCTCAATACTCGCTGTCCCTAGAATCGTTGCCCCGGGCTCGAGGACCGTCCTCGTCCGACTGCAGCATGGCCTGTTCGATCAGCCGATCGACGGTGCGGTCGCCGGTGACCTCGGGCGCCGACGAGGCGAAGGCGCTGCCAGAGCCCTCGTCGGGCCCGCGCTCCGCCTCGGCCTCGGCCGCCGCGGCGGCCACCGCCGCCGCAGCAGCCTTGCGCTTCCGCGTGGTGCCGAGCACGACGCCGCCGATCCGCTCGGAGTTGACCGCGAGGATCGGCCCGAGGATCGCCATGATGAGCACGTAGAGCCCGGCGAACGGCTGAATCCGCTCGTCGAGGCCCGCGGCCAGGGCGAGGGTCGCGAGGATGAGCGCGAACTCCCCCCGGTTCTGCAGGATGGCCGTGGTGTTGATGCCCGCCTGCGGTCCGAGTCCATTGAGCCACGCCACGAACTGTCCCGCGATGATGTTGAGCACCATCGTCATCACGACCGCGAGCACGACCGGAACGATGACATCCGGGAACTTGCTGGGATCGAGCCCGAGCCCGAAGTTCAGGAAGAAGAAGGCGCCGAAGACGTCACGGAGCGGGATGGCTATCTGTTCGATCCGGTTGCGGTACCGCGTCGCGCCCAGCACGAGGCCGATCAGGAACGCACCGATCGCATCCGTGACCCCGAGGATCTCGCCGAGACCGCCGAAGGCCAGCGCGAGACCGAAGAACAGGATGGTGAAGAGCTCGTCGTCCTTCGTGCGGAAGAGCCGGGAGACGAACTTTCCGCCCCACCGTGCGATCGAGAACATCACCACGAGGAAGAGGAACGACACGGCGAGCTTGCCGATGACCGGCCAGACCTCCGTCTCGCCCGAGAGCACCACGGAGACGATCGCGAGGTAGACCGCGATGAACACGTCCTCCACCACGGTCACGCCGAGGATCATCGGGGTCTCGCGGTTGGCCAGACGGTTCAGCTCGATCAGGAGCTTCGTCACGATCGCGCTCGAGGAGGTCGCCGTGATGCCGGCGATGATGAGCGCCTCCCGCGTGCCCCAGCCCACCAGGAACCCGAAGGCGAAGCCCACGAGCATGTTGATGAGGATGTAGGAGCCGCCCGAGATGAGCAGCTTGCCCGCGTTGGAGTAGAACTCGTCCTGGTCGAACTCGAGACCGAGGTTGAACAGCAGCAGGATGAGGCCGACCACCGCGATCAGCTCGATGTACTCCCCGTGCTCGAACGAGATGGGGAACCAGCCGAAGTACGGGCTCGCGAGGAGCCCGACCACCATGTAGATCGGGATGGCCGGGAGGCCGATGGACTTGCCGAGACGCCCCAGGACGTAGGCGATGACGAACAGGACGCCGAGAACGAGGAGATCGGGGCCGAGGTGCATCCGCGGCGGCCTAGCTGTTTCCGGGCGGCGCGTCTGCGAGCTTCTTCAGCTCGCCCGTGCGGAAGAAGTTGAAGGCCTTCGCGACCTTCTCCGGCGAGCCCGCGACGACGAGGGTGTCGCCCGGGAAGACCTTGAAGTCGGGTGCGGGAGCGGGGTTCGCGGAGTCGCCGCGCACGACCGCCACGACCGTGAGCCCGGCGATGCCGCGCTCGGCGGGGCTGCCGAGCGGCTGGCCGGCGATGTGGTCCTCGTAGTCGACCGTGAACCAGTCGATGCTGAGGCCGGGCACCTGGTCGAGGGCCGAGAGCGACTCGGTGATCTGGGTGCCGCCGAGCAGCTCGGCGAGCGTGTGGGCCTCGTCCTCCGACAGGCGGAGGGACACCTTGGTGGAGTCGGGGCCGTCGGCGTCGTCGGCGAAGGTGATGAGGTCGCTGTGGCCCGAGCGGTGAGCGATCACGCCCACCTTGCCGCCGTCGGAGGTGATGAACGTATGCAGCACACCCACGCCGGGAAGCTTGACTCGCCGAACATCGACCATGGCTGTCTCCTCCGAGAAAACGCCGCCACGACATCACGGTGAGCCGGCGGTGACTCCAGTTTAGTCAAGCCGCCGCGGGGTCACGTCGCCGTTCGCACTGAGCGCACGGCGACGTGACGGTCCGGATCCGTCGCCTCAGTCTGTCGGCACGATGTCCGGGGCCTCGAGCCGGATGCGCTCGGCCGACTCGTCGTCGGGCTGCAGCTGGCTGGCCCGCTCGGCCGCCACGCGCTCGAGGTAGAAGGCCACCTCGCGCTCGATCGTGTCGTCGTCCCAGCCGAGCACACCGCCCATGAGCTTCGCCGCCACGGGCGCCGCCGAGACGCCGCGGTCCCAGGCCTCGATCGAGATGCGGGTGCGCCGGGCGAGCACGTCGTCGAGGTGCAGGGCGCTCTCGTGGGAGGCCGCGTAGACCACCTCGGCGCCGATGTAGTCGTCAGCACCCGGCAGCGGCTCGGCGAGGCTCGGATCCTCGCGGATGAGATCGAGCAGTTCGTCGGTGAGCGTGCCGTAGCGGTTCAGCAGGTGCTCGATCCGCACGGTGTGCACGCCGAACTTGCGGGCGATCTTCTGCCGCTTGTTCCACGCGGCCTGATAGCCCTCGGCACCCAGCAGGGCGATGTCCTGTGTCACCGAGGGCGAGATGCGGCCGTCGAGCGCCGAGACGGCGGCGTCGATGGCGTCCTTCGCCATGATCCGGTAGGTGGTCCACTTGCCGCCCGCGATCACCACGAGACCGGGCACCGAGTGCGCCACGAGGTGCTCGCGCGAGAGCTTCGACGTCTGGTCGGACTCCCCGGCCAGCAGCGGGCGGAGGCCGGCGTAGACGCCCTCCACGTCCTCCCGGGTGAGGGGAACGGCGAGCACCTTGTTGACGTGCTCGAGCACGTAGTCGATGTCGGCGGCGGTGGCGGCCGGATGCGCCTTGTCGAGCTTCCAGTCGGTGTCGGTCGTGCCGATGAGCCAGTGCCGCCCCCACGGGATGACGAACAGCACGCTCTTCTCGGTGCGCAGGAGGAGCCCCGACTTGCCCTGGAAGCGGTCGCGCGGCACCACGAGGTGGATGCCCTTGGAGGCGCGCACCTTGAACTGGCCGCGCTCGCCCACCATGGCCTGGGTCTCGTCGGTCCAGACACCGGTGGCGTTCACGACCTGCTTGGCGCGGATCTCGAACGTCTCGCCGGTCTCGAGGTCGTGCGCGTGCACTCCCACGACGCGCTCGCCCACCTTGATGAAGCCCTCGACCTTCACCCGGCTCGCCACGTGGGCCCCGTAGGAGGCCGCGGTGCGGGCGAGGCTCGACACGTAGCGCGCGTCGTCGACCTGGGCGTCGTAGTAGGTGATGCCGCCGATCAGGGCGTCCTTCGCGAGGCTCGGCATGAGCGCCTGCACCTGCTTCTTCGAGAGGTGGCGGTGGTGCGGCACCCCGGGAGGGCGGCCGCCCGAGTAGCTGAAGATGTCGTAGAGCAGCATGCCGGCGCCGATGTAGGCCCGCTCGACGATGCGCTTGTTGAGCGGGTAGAGGAACCGTACGGGCTTCACGAGGTGCGGCGCGATGCGCTGCAGCAGCAGTCCGCGCTCGGTGAGGGCCTCGCGCACGAGCCTGAAGTCGAGCTGCTCGAGGTACCGGATGCCGCCGTGCACGAGCTTCGACGATCGGCTCGACGTGCCGGAGGCCCAGTCGCGCGCCTCGACCATGCCGGTGCGAAGGCCTCGCGTCACCGCATCGAGCGCGGCTCCGGTGCCCACGATGCCCCCACCCACCACGAGGATGTCGAGTTCCTTCTCCTTGAGGGTCTCGATGGCCGCGATGCGCTCCTCCGGACCGATCTTGGTGGAGTGCGAGACGGATGTCTTGGGCATGGGACTCTCCTTCGGTGCAGAGCGGCGGGCTAGCCGCATCCGCTCCCCACGCTAGTCAACCCGGTAGGGAGCGACAACCACTTCGATCCTCTGGAATTCCTTCAGGTCCGAGTAGCCGGTGGTCGCCATCGAGCGGCGGAGAGCGCCGATCAGGTTGGCGGTGCCGTCGGCCACGGGCGATGGCCCGTAGAGCACCTGCTCGAGAGGTGCGACCGAGCCCACGTGCACCCGGTTGCCGCGCGGCAGCTGCGAGTGGTGCGCCTCGGGGCCCCAGTGCCAACCGCCGCCCGGGGCGTCGCTCGCACGGGCCAGCGCGGTGCCGAGCATGACGGCGTCGGCGCCGACCGAGATGGCCTTCACGATGTCGCCCGAGGTGCCGAGACCGCCGTCGGCGATCACGTGCACGTAGCGGCCGCCCGACTCGTCCATGTAGTCCCGGCGCGCGCCCGCGACGTCGGCCACCGCGGTGGCCATGGGCGCGTGGATGCCGAGGGTCGCGCGCGTGGTCGACGCGGCTCCCCCGCCGAAGCCCACGAGCACGCCCGCGGCTCCCGTGCGCATGAGGTGCAGGGCCGCGGTGTAGGTGGCGGCGCCGCCCACGATCACGGGAACGTCGAGCTCGTAGATGAACTTCTTGAGGTTGAGCGGCTCGACGGTCTTCGAGACGTGCTCGGCCGAGACGGTGGTGCCGCGGATGACGAACAGGTCGACTCCGGCCGCCACGACGGTCTCGTAGAGCTCCTGGGTGCGCTGCGGCGAGAGCGCGCCGGCGACGGTGACGCCGGAGGCACGGATCTCGGCCAGGCGCGCGGTGACCAGCTCGGGCTTGATCGGCTCGGAGTAGATCTCCTGCATGCGCTCGGTCGAGCGCCCCTCGGGCAGGTTGCGGATCTCCTCGAGCAGCGGCTCCGGATCCTCGTACCGCGTCCAGACACCCTCGAGGTCGAGCACGCCCACGCCGCCGAGCTGCCCGATCATGATGGCGGTCTGCGGCGAGACGACGGAGTCCATCGGGGCGGCGAGCACCGGGATGTCGAAGTGGTAGGCGTCGATCGCCCAGCTCACCGACACATCCTGGGGGTCGCGGGTGCGCCGCGAGGGCACCACCGCGATGTCGTCGAACGCGTAGACACGGCGGGCGCGCTTGGCGCGGCCGATTTCGAACTCCATACTCACCCCCCAACCTTAGCGAACCGGCCGACGCGGGCCTGGTACCCGCCTCCGCCGGGCCCTACTCTGGAGGCGTCCGACCGCTCGTGCTGGGAGGCATCATGTCGTCATTCGCCGTCAAGGACGAGCTCCTCGACGCCCAGACGCTGCGGGCCGCGGCCGCGGCACCTTTCGGCGGCGCCGACGTCTTCGAGACCATCGCGGTCGCGCGCCGGGTGAAGGGGACGGACTTCGACTCGTAGCACGCCGAGTGGTCGGCCGCCGCCGATGCCGCCTACTCCCTCGGCGTCACGGCGGAGTCGCGCGGCGAGTCCGAGACCGCCCGCCTCGCCTTCCTGCGTGCCACCACCTACTTCCGCACCGCGGGCAGCGTCTTCCTCGCCCGGCCGGTCGACCCGCGGCTGCCGGCGAGCATCGCCCGCCAGCGCGAGGCGTTCCGCCGGGCGATCGCGCACTTCCGTTCGCCCGTGGAGATCCTCGAGATCCCCTACGAGGGCACCACGCTCCCGGGCTACTTCTTCTCGGCCGTGGCGGCCGACCACCCCGAGGCCGGCGCCCGCCGCGCCACGGTGGTGCTGGTCGACGGCTACGACGGCACCACCGAGGAGCTGTACTTCTGGAACGCGGCGGCGGCCCTCGACCGCGGCTACAACGTGCTGGCCTTCGACGGCCCCGGGCAGGGCTCGGTGCTCGTGGAGCAGGGGCTCCCGCTCCGGCCCGACTACGAGAACGTCGTCACCCCCGTGCTCGACTTCCTGCTCGAACGGGCCGACGTCGATCCGGACCGCATCGGGCTCATCGGACTGAGTCTCGGCGGCTACCTGGCCCCGCGCGCGGCGAGCAGCGAGCACCGGATCGCGGCCTGCATCGCCGACTCGGGCGCCTTCGACCTGTTCGACGCCTCCGTCGCCCGGGTGCCGAAGCCCCTGCGCGGCCAGATCCCGGATGGCAACGAGGCCGCACGCGTGCTCATCGACGGCATGATCGACCACGTGCTCGGCTCCCCCACAGGCGGCTGGGCGCTCCGCCGCAACCTCTTTGCGCACGGGGTCGACGATCCGATGGACTACTTCCGTCTGGCCAAGCGCTTCACCCTCAAGGGCTTCGCCGAGAAGATCACGTGCCCCACCCTCGTGACCCACGCCGAGCACGACGACATCGGTGCGACGGCACCCCAGCTGTTCACCGCGCTCAGGGCGCCGAAGCAGCTGCTGCTGTTCACCGAGGCCGAAGGGGCGGCTCAGCACTGCGAGACCGGAGCCCGCCAGCTCTACCACGCGCGCGCTTTCGGCTGGCTCGACGCGCTCCTCGAGCCCAGCCGCCTCGGCTGAGCCCGCCGCCCGCGGCCCGCGGGCTAGCGGCGGTAGTTGGGGGCCTCGACCACCATCTGCACGTCGTGCGGGTGCGACTCCTTGAGGCCGGCCGCCGTGATGCGCACGAAGCGGCCCTTCTCCTTGAGCTCGGGGATGGTGCGGGCGCCCACGTAGAACATCGACTGCCGGAGGCCGCCGGCGAGCTGGTAGGCCACGTTCGCGAGCGGGCCGCGGTAGGGCACCTGGCCCTCGATGCCCTCGGCGATGAGCTTGTCGTCGGAGGGCACGTCCGACTGGAAGTAGCGGTCCTTCGAGTACGAGGTCTTCTCGCCGCGGGTCTGCAGGGCGCCGAGCGAGCCCATGCCGCGGTAGTTCTTGAACTGCTTGCCGTTGACGAACACGAGGTCGCCGGGGCTCTCGTCGCAGCCCGCGAGCAGCGAGCCGAGCATGACGGTGTCGGCGCCGGCCACGAGGGCCTTCGCGATGTCGCCGGAGTACTGCAGCCCGCCGTCGGCGATCACGGGGACCCCGGACTCGCGAGCGGCGAGGGAGGCCTCGTAGACGGCGGTCACCTGGGGCACGCCCACGCCGGCCACCACGCGGGTGGTGCAGATGGAGCCGGGGCCCACCCCCACCTTGATGGCGTCGGCCCCCGCGTCGACGAGCGCCTGCGCGCCCGAGCGGGTGGCCACGTTGCCGCCGATGACGTCGACCTCGGCGAAGGCCGAGTCGCTCTTCAGGCGGCGGATGATCTCGAGCACGCCCGCGCTGTCACCGTTGGCGGTGTCGACCACGATCACGTCGACGCCCGCGTCGAGGAGGTTCGTGGCGCGCTGCCAGGCGTCTCCGAAGAAGCCGATGGCGGCGCCCACGCGCAGGCGGCCCGCGCCGTCCTTCGTGGCGTTCGGGTACTTCTCGCTCTTGTCGAAGTCCTTCACCGTGATGAGGCCGGAGAGCCGGCCCGCGTCGTCCACGATCGGGAGCTTCTCGATCTTGTGCTGCGCGAAGATCGCCACCGCGTCATCCGGGTCGACCCCGACCTTGGCGGTGATGAGCGGCATCTTGGTCATCACGTCGCGCACGAACGTGGTCGATTTCTCGAACTGCGAGACGAAGCGCATGTCGCGGTTGGTGATGATGCCCACGAGCACGCCGCTGCCGTCGACCACGGGCAGTCCGCTCACGCGGTACACGCCGCACAGGGCGTCGACCTCGGCCACCGTGGCATCCGGAGTCGTGGTGACAGGGTCGCTGACCATGCCGGACTCGCTGCGCTTGACCCGGTCGACCTGCTCCGCCTGGTCGGCGATCGAGAGGTTGCGGTGCAGGATGCCGAGGCCGCCCTGGCGGGCCATCGCCACGGCCATGCGCGACTCGGTCACGGTGTCCATGGCGGCCGAGAGCAGCGGTGTGGCCACCTGGATGCGCTTCGTGAGCCGCGAGGAGGTGTCCGCCTCGCTCGGGATGACATCGGTGTGCCCCGGCAGGAGCATCACGTCGTCGTAGGTCAATCCCACAAAGCCGAACGGATCAGCCTGGTCCATCGTTCTCCCTTTATCCGCGCCCGAATCTTGATCAATGGTAACGGTTAGGAAGTAGGCAGTATTCCGTGTAGAAATGACCGACATCCGATTTGGGTATCCACTTGAAACACCGTGGACACAATTCGTATGTATGGTCGAGCACTGTCGCTACGACCATAGACACGGAGAGGCGCCACCACCCCCGGTGCCCTCCATCCAGGAGGTGCTGTCTTGATCGCAGGTATCCGTATCGGACCAGGAGTCCGTCTCACCAAGATGATCCTCGCCGCGTTATCGCTGTGCCTGGGCATCGTGCTCGGCTCCGGGGCCTTGTCCGCCACGGCGTCGCCTGCTCCGACCCCCACCCCCACGAGCGACTTCACGAACACGCTCACGATCGGTGGCGTGCTCCGCGACGGCGACAACGTCGTCGAGGGCGCCGAGGTCACGGTCGAGGGCGCGAGCGGCTTCTCCGAGGTCGCGACGAGCGATGACACCGGCCGCTGGTCGGTCATCGTGCCGGAGAAGGCGGAGTACACGGTCACGATCGACCCCGAGACCCTGCCCGACGGCGTCGAGCTCCGCGATCCCGATCGCGACACCGCCACCGTCTCCTCGAGCGAGTGGCAGACCAACTCGATCACGCGCTCGTTCCCGCTCGGCGCCGACACCCGGCAGACCACGGGCTTCTTCGAGCAGTTCCTGCAGCGCCTCGCCGCGGGCCTGAATTTCGGCCTCCTGATCGCCCTCGCGGCCATCGGCATCACCCTGATCTTCGGCACCACGGGCCTCAACAACTTCGCCCACGGCGAAATGGTGACCTTCGGCGCCATCATCGCCTGGATCACGGCGGTGCTGCTCGGCGTCAACATCTTCGTCGCCATGCTGATCGCGCTCGTGCTCGGTGGTGTCTTCGGCTACGTGCAGGACTGGTTGCTCTGGAAGCCCTTGAGGCGGAAGGGGGTGAAGCTCGTCCAGGCCATGATCGTGTCGATCGGTCTCGCGATCGCGCTGCGCTACACCTACCTCTTCTTCATCGACGGCTCCACGAAGACCATGAACGTGGGCCTCTCGGACGCCATCGTGCTCGGCCCGGTGCGCATCACGACCGGCTCCATCGTGAGCATGGTCATCTCGATCGTGGCGCTTCTCGCGGTCGGCCTCTTCCTCACCCGCACCCGGGTGGGCAAGGCCACTCGCGCGGTCTCCGACAACCCCTCCCTCGCCGCCGCCTCGGGCATCGACGTCGACCGCATCATCCGGATCGTGTGGGTGCTCGCGGGCGCCCTCGCGGCTCTCGCCGGCGTGATGCTCGGCCTCTACCGCCAGGTCTCCTGGGACATGGGCTTCCAGGTTCTTCTCCTGATGTTCGCCGCCGTCACGCTCGGTGGCCTCGGCTCCGCCTACGGCGCGCTCGTCGGCTCGATCGTGGTGGGCCTGTTCGTCGAGCTCTCGACCCTCATCATCCCGGCCGACCTCAAGTACGCCGCCGCGCTGGTGGTGCTGATCGTGGTGCTGCTCGTCAGACCGCAGGGCATCCTCGGCCGTAAAGAACGAATCGGTTAAGGGAGGAGAGACTCATGGACTGGGGAAACATCTTCGGCAACGCCATCGGCGAGATCATCAGCCCGACGACGGCGGCCTACGCTCTCGCGGCCATCGGCCTCGGCATCCACTTCGGCTACACGGGCCTTCTGAACTTCGGTCAGGCCGCCTTCCTGCTGATCGGTGCCTACGCCTTCGCCATCCCGACCCTCGCGGGCGCCCCGCTCATCGTGGCGGTGCTCTCGGCGATCATCTGCTCGATCATCTTCGCCTTCATCCTCGGCATCCCCACGCTGAGGCTGCGGGCCGACTACCTCGCTATCGTCACGATCGCCTCGGCCGAGGTGGTGCGCTACATCGTCACCACCACCGGCCTCACCGACGTCACCGGTGCCGCCAACGGCCTGTCGGGCTTCAAGGGCACCTTCGCCGCCATCAACCCGATCCCGGAGGGGCGCTACGGCTTCGGCCCGTTCGTCTACAACGAGTACGACTGGTGGATCCGGATCGTGGGCTGGACCCTCGTGGTGCTCGCGAGCGTGCTCGTCTTCCTGCTCATGCGGAGCCCCTGGGGCCGCGTCGTCAAGGGCATCCGTGAAGACGAGGATGCCGTGCGCAGCCTCGGCAAGAACGTCTACAGCTACAAGATGCAGGCCCTCGTGATCGGTGGCGTCATGGGCTCCATCGCGGGAATCATCTTCATCCTGCCCCGCGCGGTGCAGCCGGCGAACTACACCACCGGCCTCACCTTCTTCATCTGGACGATCATGCTGCTCGGCGGTGCCGCCACCATCTTCGGCCCCATCGTCGGCGCGATGATCTTCTGGGTCGTGCTCTCGCTCACACAGGGCATCCTCTACGGTGCGATCGAAGCGGGCATCCTCCCGTTCATCGACACCACCCAGGCAGGGCAGATCCGCTTCATCCTCGTCGGTGTCGCGCTGATGCTCCTCGTCATATTCAGGCCGCAAGGCATCTTCGGAAACAAGAAGGAGCTGTCCTTCAGTGTCTAACCTCGACAAGACCTCCGTCGGAGAACCGGCCCTCACGGTCACCCACCCCCTCGTCAAGGGCGAGGTGGGCCCCGGATGCGCGAAGGTCGATCCCATCGTCATCGCCGACAGCGTCACCCGCCAGTTCGGCGGCCTCAAGGCGGTCGACGTCGCCCACCTCGAGATCC
Source organism: Herbiconiux sp. (assembly GCF_023264895.1). Lineage (GTDB taxonomy): Bacteria > Actinomycetota > Actinomycetes > Actinomycetales > Microbacteriaceae > Herbiconiux. Next base: position 37,997 of record NZ_JAHFUY010000038.1, read on the forward strand.
CGCGCGGTCAGATCACCGCGCTGATCGGTCCGAACGGCGCCGGCAAGACCACCATGTTCAACCTGCTCACGGGCTTCGACAAGCCCAACACCGGCACGTGGGAGTTCGACGGCAAGTCGCTCGCGGGCGTCCCGGCGTTCAAGGTGGCACGGGCCGGCATGGTGCGCACCTTCCAGCTCACCAAGTCGCTCGGTCGCCTCTCGGTGCTGCAGAACATGCTGCTCGGAGCCACGGGCCAGCGCGGCGAGGGCCTCTTCAGCTCGCTGATCAAGCCTCTCTGGCGTCAGCAGGAGGAGGAGAACACGATTCGCGCCGACGAGCTCCTCGCCCGCTTCAAGCTCGATGCCAAGCGCGAGGACTACGCGGCCTCGCTCTCAGGCGGCCAGCGCAAGCTGCTCGAGATGGCGCGGGCCCTCATGTCCCAGCCCGAGCTCATCATGCTCGACGAGCCGATGGCCGGTGTGAACCCGGCCCTCACGCAGTCGCTCCTCGGGCACATCAAGAACCTCAAGGCCGACGGCACCTCGGTGCTCTTCGTCGAGCACGACATGCACATGGTCATGCACATCTCCGACTGGGTGATCGTGATGGCCGAGGGCCGTGTCGTGGCCGAGGGCCCGCCCGAGACCGTCATGAAGGATCCCGCCGTGATCGACGCCTACCTCGGCGCCCACCACGACACCGACCTCGGCGACCTCATGGAGGACGGCCCGAACCCGGTGCTCGAGGCCGAGCGCAGAGCGCGCGAAGCGCACCCCGAGGCCGCGTCGGAGGACGACGGCTACGCGAAGCCGGAGGAGAGGGCATGAGCGACATCGATCCCAATGAGGTCAACGCCGAGACGAACGATCTCGCGGCGGAGCGCGCTGCGGCCCGCACGGCGGCACCGACCGACCGCGGCGACGTGGTGCTGAAGACCGAGAACCTGGTCGGCGGCTACCTGCCCGGCGTCAACATCCTGAACGGCTGCACCATCGAGGCCTACCCGGGTGAGCTCATCGGCATCATCGGCCCGAACGGTGCCGGCAAGTCGACGGTCCTGAAGGCCATCTTCGGCCAGATCAAGATCCGCGGCGGCCGCGTCATCCTGAAGGGCGAGGACATCACGGGCCTGAAGGCCAACAAGCTCGTCACCAAGGGCGTCGGCATGGTGCCCCAGAACAACAACGTCTTCCCGAGCCTCACCATCGAGGAGAACCTCGAGATGGGCCTGTTCCAGAAGCCGTCGATCTTCGCGGAGCGCTTCGACTTCGTCACGACGCTCTTCCCGGAGCTCGGCAAGCGGCGCAAGCAGCGTGCCGGCTCGCTCTCGGGCGGTGAGCGCCAGATGGTGGCCATGGGCCGTGCGCTCATGATGGAGCCGTCGGTGCTGCTGCTCGACGAGCCCTCCGCGGGCCTGTCGCCCGTGCGGCAGGACGAGACGTTCATGCGTGTGCACCAGATCAACCGTGCGGGCGTCTCCGTCATCATGGTGGAGCAGAACGCCCGTCGCTGCCTGCAGATCTGCGATCGCGCCTACGTGCTCGACCAGGGCCGTGACGCCTACACGGGCACGGGCCGCGAGCTCATGAAGGACCCGAAGGTCATCGAGCTCTACCTCGGCACCCTGGCAGCCGACCAGGGCCACTAACCCCGCGCCCCCTCCCTCCCCCGAGTGGTCACAAAAGGCCCCAAGACTACGGTCTTGGGGCCTTTTCTGACCCCTCGCGGGAGGCGGGCAGCAGAAAGGCCCGGCACCCTCTGAGAGGGGCCGGGCCTTCGGTGTGCGGGGTGGACTACTCCGCGAGCGAGCCGAACTCGACGTTCAGCGGCGCGTAGGTGTTGTCCGAACCGTACTGGTAGATACCGATGTAGGCCTCGGTCGGGTCGCCGTTCTCATCGAACGTGATCGGGCCCGAGACGCCCTCGTAGTCGATGTCGGTGCCGGCGGCCAGCAGGTCGGCGCACTCCGCGAACGAGGTGCACTTGGTGCCCCCCTCGGAGACGGCCTGCATGTTCGCCTGGATGGTCGGACCATCCGAGGCACCGCCGGCGACGGCGGCGAGAGCCATCAGGTTGACGGCGTCGTACGACTCGGCAGCGTAGCTGTAGTCGTTCAGGTCGGGGTTGATCCCGAGCAGCTTGGCCTTGAACTCGTCATCGGCCAGAACGCCGGGGAGCGTGCCCTTGGCGCAGTTCAGTGTGCCGGCGTCGAAGTCCTCGTCGTAGTTCGACAGGTTGCCGTCCACGAAGTAGAGCTTGCTGCCGTCGAAGCCCTTGGTGCCGATGAGCTCGGGCACGATGACCTTGGTCTGGTCGAACGCGATGAGCGCGATCGAGTCGGGGTCCTCGGCGAGAACGGCGTCGATCTGAGCGCTGAACTGGCTGTCGCCCTCGTTGAACGCCTCGGAGGCCACGACGGTGCCGCCGGCGTTCTCGATGGCGGTCGTGACGTTGGACTCGAGGCCCGAGCCGTAGGCGTCGTTGAGGTAGATGATGCCGACGTTCTCGGCACCGTCGTTGACCATCAGGTTGCCGAGCACGCGGCCCTGCAGCACGTCGGACGGAGCGGTGCGGAAGTAGTAGCCGCCGTCGTCGTAGGTGGAGAAGTCGGGCGAGGTGTTGGCGGGCGAGATCTGGACGACCTGCGCGCCGGTCACCTGGTCGATGAAGGTGAACGAGACACCGGACGACGCGGCTCCGACGATGCCGGAGACGCCCTGGCTGAGCAGGTCGGTCGCCGACTGGGTCGCGATGTCGGTCGTGGTGTCGCCCGAGTCGCGGTGGATGACCTCGGCGTTGCCGCCCAGGACGCCGGCCGACGACGCGTTGATCTCGGCGATGGCCAGGTCGACACCTGCGATCTCGGGCGGGCCGAGGAAGGCCAGGGTTCCCGTGGTCGGGAGGATCGAGCCGAGCTTCAGCTTGGTCTCGCGCGTCTGAGGGGTCTCGGGCGCTGCCGGGGTGACCTCGGCGGCCGCGGTGGCCGCGTCGGGGCCGCAGACGGCCGCAGCGGCGGTGCTGTCTCCCCCGTCGGTGCTCGGCGTCGAGGCGCAGGATGCCAGCAGCAGAGCGCCGGCACTGAACGCGGCGACGCCGGCAACGATGGAGAGGGGCTTCGAGCGCGAGGTGGTGACCTTCGCGAATACGCTCATGGTGCTCCTTATTAGATGTGTGCAGTTTCGTGGCAGGTTCGAAGAACCGGCCGTGGATTCACGGTAAGCGGTGTTCGGGCCCGGAACAATACATTGGTGTTACAGCCGTGTAACACGGCCAAATCGTTACCTGTCGGTGACCTGCACGACACCCGTCGACAACTGACCGGTGACCCCGGTGTAGCGGATGTCGGCCCGCGTCTTCAGCACGTCGAGGCAGGCTCCGTAGGTGGAGCAGGACACGGCGCCGGTGGTCACGGCGGGCAGGAACTGCTGCACCGAGGTGCGTCCGTCGTCGCCCGCGAGTGCGGCGGCGAGCGCGATCATGACGACCGCGTCGTAGCTCTCGACGCCGTACCGGGTGTCGGCGAGGGTCGGATCGGACGAGCGCAGTCGTGCACTGAACGCCTCGTCGACCGCCACGGGCTCACCCGTCGCGCCCACGGCGGCGATGCCGCTCGCCGCGGCGGCCTCGGCCAGCGCGGGCAGCAGCGCCGGAGC
>NZ_JAHFUY010000014.1 GCF_023264895.1 Herbiconiux sp.
ATCCGCTACCAGCGCCGGTGCGAGATCGACGGCAAGGTCATCGACTACGCCGACATCGCGCGCGCCTACGACGACGGTGAGCGCACCGTCATCCTCACGAAAGATGACCTGGCGTCCTTGCCCGAGGAGCGCAGCCGCGAGATCGAGGTCGTGGAGTTCGTGCCGAGCGAGCAGATCGATCCGATCATGCTCGACAAGAGCTACTTCCTCGAGCCCGACTCGAAGTCGCCCAAGGCCTACGCCCTGCTCCGCAAGACCCTCGAATCGACCGACCGCACCGCCATCGTGCACTTCGCGCTGCGGCAGAAGACGCGGCTCGGCGCCCTGCGCGTGCGCGGCGACGTGCTCGTGCTGCAGGCGCTGCTCTGGGACGACGAGGTGCGCGAGGCCGCCTTCCCCGCCCTCGACGAGCCCACGAAGGTGTCGTCGCAGGAGCTCGACATGGCGATGTCGCTCGTCGACCAGTTCGCGACCGACTTCGCCCCCGAGAAGTTCACCGACGACTACCAGGAGCAGCTCCGCACGCTCATCGAGGCCAAACTCGCCAAGGGCGACGCGATGGACACCGACGAGACCTTCGGCCGCGAGCCCGGCGAGGGCGACGGCGGCGGCGAGGTGCTCGACCTCATGGAGGCGCTGAAGCGCTCGGTCGACAAGAGCCGGGGCGGCGGATCGCCGGAGAAGAAGGCGCCCGAGAAGAAGGCGCCGGCGAAGAAGAGCGACGACGACGACGAAGACGAAGACGAGGGCGTCACCTCGAACGTGAAGAAGCCCGCCGCCGAGAAGGCGCCGGCCAAGAAGGCTCCCGCCAAGAAGCCCGCCGCCACGAAGCCCGCCGCCACCAAGAAGGCGCCCGCGAAGAAGTCCACGAAGGCCTCCTAGCCGGAGCTGGAGCCAAAGCTCGAGCCAGAGCCGCCCGAGCCCTACTCCCCGATGCCCTCGAGGCTCCCGGTGTGCTCACCCTCCGGATCGATCGCCAGGCACTGCACGAGCCGGTCGTCGTGCTCCGTCCACGTCACCTCGTCGGGCGCCACCCAGGAGTAGTCGTAATACGACTCCTCCCACGGCACCCCGACGAAGTCCTCGAACGCATCCAGGCAGCCCTCGTCGGCCACGAACGACATGCGATCGTCGCCCGGGTAGGAGCCGTCAGGGGTGTCGGGCAGCTCGAACTCGGAGTACACCTCGTAGTCGTGCGGCTCGGAGCAGTCCCGGAACTCCGTGTTCCCCCTGTCGTCCGACTCCTCCTGGAAGCAGTCGCCGATCTCGTAGGCGAGCGGTGCGCCGTCGCCGCTCTCGCCGGACCCGCCGGACTCGCCGGCGGAGCCCGGCGCAGGCGGGGCCGACAGCGACGACGCGAGGTCGCTCGCCGCGACGAGCCCGCCGATGCCCGCCGTCCAGAACCCCGAGGCGCCCACGAGCGCGGCCACGGCCACGAGCGCGACCACGGCGCCCGACGGGATCCCGCGGCTCACGACGATGCCTCCGCGGCCAGCCGATCGTCTTTGTTCTGCGCGCGCGAGAGCAGGAACACCCCGGCGATGGCCACGGCCCCCGCCACCACGAACACGACGATCGACCACAGCGGCGCGCCCGCGGCCTCGCCCAGGATGACGATGCCGAGCACCACGGCCACCACGGGGTCGATCACGGTGAGCCCGGCCACGACGACCTCGGGCTTCGACTCGACGTGCGAGAGCTGCACGAAGTAGATCGAGAGCCCGCCGCCCACGATGATGCCGAGCAGGCACAGGAGCGTCAGCACGATGCCCGAGTCGAACCGGAACTCCTCGCCGAGCTCCGAGAGGGCGCTCTGCACGCGCAGGATGACGGTCTTGCCGAGCGATGCCACGAAGCCGGCGAGCACGCCTCCCGCGAAGACGTGCAGGATCGGGTGCACGGGCTTCTTGCGCACCCGCGACACCACGAACACGGCCGCGATCGCCAGCAGCACCACCACGAGCACGATCAGGATCGCGATGAGCTGCTCGTCGCGGATGGGCCGCTGCTTGGACACCACGGCCGCTACCGCCACGAACACGCCGACACCGGCGATGCAGATGAGGATGGCCCGCACGACCCGCTTGGTGGGCAGCTTCTTGGTGGCCCAGGCGGTGAGGAGCGCCGCGAACACGAGCGCCGTGACGCCCACGGGCTGCACCACGATGAGCGGCGCGAGCGACAGGCTCGCGAGCTGCACGAGGATGGCGGCGACGAGCGAGAGCGTGCCGAGCAGCCACACCCGGCTCCGCATGAGCCGCTTGACCTGCGCGAAGCCGAGCCCCGCCGCCTCGCCCTGCGTCGAGACCTTGCCGACGCCGCGGGACTGCAGCTCGTTGCCGAGCGAGAGCAGGAGCGCCGCCACCACGGCGAGGGCGATTCCGGCGAGCGGGAGCGAGGTGAGGGTGACCGGCTCGGTCATGCGGCAGTCTCCATGCTCCGAATATTGCACAGTCTGCGGCAGACCGGCGGCCTATACCGGGTCGCTCCTTCGCATTCTGTGCAGAACTAGCTGTACTGCCCAGGGACGTTGGTTGATGTGTGACGTGTTGATATGACGAAGACCTCCGGTGGAGGGTGGAGCTGTCTAGTTCTCAACCCGGTCCGGAGGTCTTCGTGTCCCACGCTA
>NZ_JAHFUY010000124.1 GCF_023264895.1 Herbiconiux sp.
CCGGGCGCTGCTGGCCTCGGCCGGCGACTTCGCCCAGGCCGCGGCGGCCGCGGGCCGGGCGCGCTCGGGGCGGGTGCGTCTCGCGGCGAGCCCGAGCGCCATGAACGAGTTCGTGCCGCGCCTGCTGAGGGCCGCGGAGGACGAGCTCGCCGGGATCGTGATCGACGACCTCGCCGTGGAGACCGGAGACATCGAGCGGGCCCTCGCCTCGGGCGAGGCCGACCTCGGCATCGGCCGGTTCCTCGAACCGGGCCCGGCGTTCCGCACCGAGACGCTCCGCCGGGAACGGCTCCTCGTGGCGCTCAGCACCCGGCATCCGCTCGCCGGCTCGCCCTCGGTGGCCCTCGCCGAGCTCGGCGACCTGCCCCTGCTGCTCTGGCCGCGCGAGCGCAGCGCCGGCTACTACGACTTCCTGCTCGGGGCGTGCGCGGCCGACGGCCTCGACCCCTACATGCTGGTCGGCAGGCCCCGGATCATCGGCAGCCGCTCGTACCTGATCGCCGAGAACCGCGCGTTCGGGCTCCTTCCCGAGTCGTCGGCGGCCGTCACCGCGCCGGGCATCGAGGCGATCCCCGTCTCCTCCGGCGTCACGCTCCCCCTCGAACTGGCCTGGCGGGTCGGCGAGGACCGGCCCGACGTGCTCCGCGTGCTCGAGACCGTCCGCCGCCTCGGCCGGGGCTCCGCACCTGCACCTGCACCCGCCCCCGCACTCTGAAAGGCGACACCGTGTACATCAAGATCTGCGGCCTGAGCACCCCCGAGACCGTGCGCACCGCCGTCGACGCCGGGGCCGACGCCGTGGGCTTCGTCTTCGCACCGGGCAGCCCCCGCACCGTCGGCACCGGGCTCGCCGCGAGCCTCGTCGCCGACGTCCCCGAGACCGTCGAGACGGTGGGTGTCTTCCGCGATCAGCCGATCGACGAGGTGGTCTCGATGGCGCGCGCCGCCGGAGTGGGCACCGTGCAGCTGCACGGCACCGAGCCCGACGGGGACCTGCGGCGGCTCGCCGACGAGGGCCTCCGCCCGCTCCGGGCCCTCTCGGCCGCCGCGTTCGGCGGCCTCTCCGACTCTCGCCGGCGCGATCTCGGGGCCCACCGCCTGCTCATCGACGCCGCCGAGCCGGGCGCCGGCGTCACCTTCGACGAGACCGAGCTGGGCCGGCGGCCCGAGGGCTTCTGGCTGCTCGCCGGCGGACTCACCCCCGAGAACGCCGTGCGTCTCATCCGCTTCTTCGAGCCCTCCGGTGTCGATGTCTCGAGCGGTGTGGAGAGCTCTCGCGGCGTCAAGGACCCCGCCCGGATCGAGGCGTTCGTGACCGCCGCCCGCGGAGCCGCCGACTGAGCCTCGGGCTGAGCTGTGGACGGGGCCGCGGTCTGAGCCTCAGGTCGTGATGTCCGGGAGCGTCCGCCTGGCGTCGTCGATCGGCATGCCGCTCGCCGCGAGCAGGTCGAGCACGAGGGGCCGGAGCGACACCACGATCGACGCCTCGGAGTAGGGCTGCCCCGGGATGAGGCTCCTCGGGTCGAGCGTGATCGCGATGAGCACGAGGCTCTGCCGCACCACGGGCCGGAGCTCCGGCCGGTCGATGCTCTGCGCGAGCATCGAGGTGGCGCTCTGGATGCCCGCGAGCACCTCGGCGATCTCGGGCCGCGCACGATCGCCGGGGAGCACGCTCAACCGGCGGGTCACGACGCGGAGGTTGCGGGTGGCGTGGTCCATGTGGAGCTGCATGACCTGCAGGGCCGCGAGCTCGGCGCGGTGGCGGCGGAGGAACGGTGAGATGCGGGCCACCGCCGCGGCGGAGTCGAGCGAGGCACGCCACTGCTCGATCAGGCCCTGGGTGTCGCGGGCGCGCCCGAGCACCATCTCGGCCGTCGCCCGGTCGCCGATCCGCACGACCGTCACGAGCGAGGCCGCGATGGCGTTGAACGCGCTGAAGAACTTCAGCGCCTCCCGTCGGGCTGCCCGCCGCGGGTCGCGCGGCAGCAGCGCCGTGCAGGCGATGGCGACCGCTCCCCCGACGAGCGCATCGACCGTGCGCGTGAACGGTCCGCCCTCGGGCAACGGCATGAGCGCCACGAGCGAGCCCTGCACGGCCGCGAGGATCGGCAGCCCGGGCACGGGCGAGAGCAGCCGCGTCACCACGAGCGCGGCGAGGAGGGTGAGCGCGAACTGCCACAGCCCCTGGCCCGTGGCGAGCAGGATGACCTCGCTCACCGCGATCCCGACCGTCACGGCCAGCGCGAGCTCCAGCACCCGCCGCGGGCGGGCGTCGAGCACGAGCCCGAGGCTCGAGAGCGTCACCATCACCGCGGCGATGGGGTACTGATGGCCGAGCACGAAGTGAGCCACCGAGTAGGCGACCGTGGCGGCGACCACGAGCTGCACGATGGCGGGGAGGCTCGAGCCCACCCGGTCGAAGGAGGAGCGGACCTCGGCGCCGAAGCGCCCGGCGTCGGCCACCGGCGTCAGCGGGTCTTGCGGGCGCCCAGTCGCGGCAGGCGCGGCACGCGACCCACGGCGGCGCCGGCATCCGGAGACACGATCTCGTCGGCGCTCGCGGCGATCTCGCCCTCGGCCGAGCGCACCCGGAGCTCGGCGGCGGTGTCGAGCTGCCGCTTCACCACGGCGAGGGCGATGGGGCCCCACTCGTGGTGCAGGGCGACGGTGGTGAGGGTTCCGGATGCGTCGTCGGCTCCGGCCACGACGACCTCGTCGCCGGGCGCAGGCAGGGCACCCTCCGAGCCGTCGAGGTGCAGCAGCACGAGGCGGCGCGGCGGGTGACCGAGGTTGTGCACCTTCGCGACGGTCTCCTGACCGCGGTAGCAGCCCTTCGAGAGGTGCACGGCGGAGCGCATCCAGTCGAGCTCGTGCGGGATCGTGCGGTCATCGACCTCGGTGCTGAGGCGCGGTCGCCAGGCCGCCACGCGCAGGGCCTCGGCGGCCAGGAGTCCCGCGATGCGGAGCTCGCCGCGGAGCACCGCGGTGACGAGCATGCCGAACTCGGAGCGGGGCACGAGGGTCTCGCGCCACCACCAGTCGGCGCCGGGGTGCTCGTCGGTCTGCGCGTACTGCACGCCGCCGGTCACGACCTCGGGCCACGGATCGGCCCACGTGAGCAGCTGCGGGGTGTCGGCACCGGGAGCCTCCGCGGTGGCGGCCACCGCCGCGAGCGCTGCGGGAGCTTCGCCCTGCGGCCCCGCGGCGAGCCAGCCCACGGTGGCGAACTCCGCCGAGCGGTCGGCGATCTCGACCCGCAGCATGAAGCGCATGCGCTGCAGCCAGGCCTCGAGCGCCTCGGTCTCGCCCGAGTCGACTAGCAGCCAGGCCGTCTCGCCGTCGTCGAGCACCCGGATGGCGTGCTCGATGCGACCGTTGGCCGAGAGCAGCAGGGTCTCGGCCGACTCGAACGGGGCGAGGCCGCGGATGCTCTGGCTCGTCACCGAGTCGAGCCAGCTGAGGCGGTCGGGGCCCGCGACCGAGATGACTCCGCGGTCGGAGAGGTCGACGATGACGGGGGCGCCGAGGTCGCGTGCCGTCTCTCCGGAGCGTGCGGCGTCGAGCATCCGCTGCTCACCGAGCGGGTTGCCGTAGTGCGCCGCGACACCGGCGTCGGGCCCGGAGCCGGCGACGGCGCCGGGCAGGGAGAGCAGTGCCGACGTGGCGAAGGGCGCCGGCAGGGGCTCTGCCGGCGTCTCGGGTGCTGCCGCGGAGTCGCTCACGCGGTTCAGTCGGCCTTCGCCAGGCGGGCGGAGGCGTGGGTGCGGAGATCCTGCCCCAGCGCCGCGATGTCCCAGGCCCAGAGCAGGTGGTTGTCGACCAGACCGTAGATGCGGGTGGCGGCCGCGTACTCCTTGGCGGTGCGGGTGCGCACCACGGCGTCGGTCGCGAGGTCGATGCGCGGGCCCTTCACCTGGCCGAGGTAGAGCTCGCTCACACCGGTCGGGTGCACGATCGAGACCTCGATGTCGAAGCCCTCGGCGGAGTTGCGGAGCGCTTCGACCGACTGGGCGGTGTTGAAGGGGCGGGGGCCGACGCCGGGCAGCATGCCGGGGCCGACGTCGCCCTCGATGTGGAGTCGGCTGAGACGCCAGTAGCCGGTCTCGGCCGTGAGGGGCTCGACGGGGCTGCTCTGGCGGACGGGGCCATCGGGGCCGTCGGCGTCATCGCCGCTACCGTCCACCGCAGCGGACTGCTCGGGGAGCAGCCAGGTGTAGGAGCTGTAGTTGAGGTAGGGCAGGCCGTCGTGGCTGAAGCTCACGCGCTGGCCGAACTCCCGCGAGACCCGATCGGCCGACTCGCCCTCACCGATCCTGTAGTCGAGCACGCCGGTTCCCTCCCACACTCCGATGAGCCAGGAGAGCGGGACGAGTTCGGCGGGGAGGCCGGTGGGGATCTCGATCACGAGCGGTCTTCAGACGGGCAGCGGATCAGCGCTGGCCGCGGAAGAGCTTGTAGACGACGACTCCGGAGACCCAGGCGATTGCGAGAGACGCAAGCCCGAGGAGGCCGATGAACAGGAGTTCGAGCGCAACGTAGGACATGCCTTAGATCCTAGCGCTCGCGGCGAACGCGAGGGGACCGAGCACGACGGTGGCGAGCGCGAGGATGAGCACGGCGCCGCCGAGACTCGCCGAGACGCGGTTCACGAAGCCCTTCCGCACCGGCACGATGAGCTGGATGCCGAACGTGACCACGAGCGCTGCTCCGAGCACCACGGGCAGGAAGACGAGATAGCTCGGAGCGGAGACGAAGACCCCGACTGCGACGACCCCGATGATCGTGAGGATCCAGACCGGGACTACGCTTCTCATGAGCAGACTCATACCCGCCATTCTGCCCGACTAGTATGTACCGCAGGCGTTCTCTGGAGGATCTTACGTGGCGCAGTTGTTGATCCTGACCTCTGCGGTCGACCGAGAGGTGTTGCCCGCACTCTCTCTGCTGAGTCACCGCACACGCCAGATCCCGGCGGAGCCCTCGCAGCTCGTGAACACCCCGAACAGCGATCTCATCTTCGTCGACGCCCGTCACGACCTCGCCTCGGCACGCTCGCTCTGCAAGATCCTCAGCACCACGGGCATCGGCGTCCCGGTCGTCCTCATCCTCACCGAGGGTGGTCTGACCGCGGTGAGCGCGGAGTGGGGCGCTGCCGATGTCGTGCTCGAGTCGGCGGGGCCCGCCGAGGTCGACACCCGCATCCGGCTCGCCATCGGGCGCCAGGTGCAGGACCAGTCGACGTCGAAGATCCAGGCCTCCGGCGTGGTCATCGACGAGGCGAGCTACTCCGCCCGCGTGCACGGTCGGCCACTCGACCTCACCTTCAAGGAGTTCGAGCTACTCCGTTTCTTCGCCATGCACCCCTCCCGGGTCTTCACCCGCGAGCAGCTGCTGAGCGAGGTGTGGGGCTACGACTACTTCGGCGGCACCCGCACGGTCGACGTGCACGTGCGGCGACTGCGGGCCAAGCTCGGCGACCTCGAATCGCTGATCGGTACCGTGCGGAACGTCGGCTACCGCTTCAACTTCTTCGAGGACGACAATGAGCGGCTCGCTCACACTCTCGGTCAGTAGCCCCGACGAGGCGCGTGAGCCCTTCCTCCGGCTCGTGGCGCGCGCGGCGCTCGTCGACGGCCAGCCGCCGTTCAACGACCAGGCGCTCATCGACATCGGCAAGGGCACGCGCTCGCTCCTGCTCGCCGAGCGGCGCATCGCCGAGGGCGGGGTCGCCGTCGCGGGAGCCGCCATCGTGGGGCAGGGCGAGCTCGAGTTCGTGATCGACCCGGAGTGGCGGGGCGAGGGGCTCGGCCGGCAGCTGCTCGAGATCGTGCTGAAGAACCCGCCGGCACCGACCGGGGCGGGTTCCGGGGCTCCGGATGCGCTCCGCGCCTGGGCGCACGGAGACCACCCGGCGAGCCGCCGGCTGGCGCAGACGCACCGGTTCGAGGCCATCCGCACCCTGCTGCAGCTGCGCCGGGAGCTCGGAACGGGTGCCGCGGCGCCCGCCGAGGTGGTGCTGCCCTCCGGCTACTCGCTCGGGGGCTTCCGGGGCGGCCCGGATGCCGACGACTGGGTCGAGCTCAACGCCCGGGTCTTCGCCGAGCACGACGAGCAGGGTTCGCTCACGCGCGACGACCTGCTGTTCCGGCTCTCGGAGCCCTGGTTCGAGCCCGACGACTTCCTGCTGCTGCGCGACGCGGAGGGCACGCTCGTGGCGTACAACTGGCTGAAGGTCGAGCCGAACGACACCCGCGTGGGCGAGATCTACGTGATCGGCGTCGACGAGGGGCAGGCCGGTCGAGGCCTCGGGCGCTCGCTCATGAACGCGGGGCTCGCGCGCCTCCAGGAGCGCGGCTGCACGCAGGCGGCGCTCTACGTCGACGGGGACAACGAGCGCGCCGTCGCGCTCTACCGCTCGCTCGGCTTCGCCGACCACACGATCGACGTGCAGTACCTGCACCGCCCGCTCCCCCGCCGCGGCGCGCTCTGACGGGCGCCGCGATCAGCTCCCTCGCCGGGCTCGTGCAGAGCGACGCGCGCCGCGCCGGGTTCGAGCTCGGCGCCGGCCAGCTGGCGGTGCTGTCGCGCCTCGAGCGTCTCGCCCACGAGCTCGAGGGGCGCGCTGACGCATCCGCCGTCGCACCGGCCCCTCCGGCGGTCTCGACTGCCCGAGGCCTCTACGTCTGGGGCCGGGTTGGCCGGGGCAAGACCTGGCTGCTCGACGCGTTCGTGCGCGCACTGCCCGAGGGCACGGCTCGGCGCGTGCACTCCCACACCTTCTTCGACGAGCTGCACCGCCGCATGCACGAGTACCGCGTGGCCAGCGAGGGTGATCGCGCCCGGCTCGAGCGGGAGGCCTTCGACCACGCGGTCGACGGCTTCGTGGGCGGCGCACCGCTCCTGGTCTTCGACGAGCTCGAGATCGGCGACCCGGGCGACGCCACGCTCATGACCCGCCTGCTCGAGCACCTCGGCGAGCGCGGTGTCGCGCTCCTGGTGTCGTCGAACGCGGCGCCGGACGATCTGCTGCCCGATCCGGTCTGGCACCGTGTCTTCGAGCCGGGCATCCGCCTCATCCTCGAGCGGATGGACGTCGTCGAGCTCGCAGGGGCCGTCGACTACCGCGCTCTCGTCCACTCCGGCGCCGAGCGCGGCTCCGGTTCCGGTTCCGGCTCCGAGGACGGCTCGGGATTCCGTTCGGGCGCCTGGCTGGCCCCTTCCCAGCTCACCGACGAGGGCTTGCGGCCTCCGACACCCGACGAGCGCACGGAGCTCTTCGTGGGCGGCCGACAGTTCCCGGTGGATGCGGCCCGCCCCGGGGAGCTGTGGGTGTCGTTCGCGGAGCTGTGCGAGCATCCGCTCTCCACGATGGAGTACATCGACTGGTCCCGCCGCTTCGGCGACCGCTGGGTCATCACGGCCGTCCCCACGTTCTCCCAGGCTTCCCGCTCGGGCCGCCTCCGCTTCCTCGCCGCCATCGACGTGCTCGCCGACGCCGACATCCCCACCTACCTCGTCACCGACGCCTCCCCCGCCGCCTTCCTCACGGAGGTCCGTTCCCTCCCCACCGCAGCCCGCCTGGCCAGCCGCCTCACCCTCCTCCGGCGACCCTCGGAGCAGGGCGACGCCCATTGACCCGCAGGGTCACTTCGCCAAGTAGCCGCGTAGCGCGGCAACGACCGGTGCGGAGATCGTCTGCTCACCGCCCAACACGACGATCCGCCGCGGCTGCAGCCTCGCCAGTTCGTCCGCGACAGGACCCGGGATGCTCACCGACGACACCAGCAGCACGGGCGAACCCTCACGGATCGCAGCCGGCGCCCCGGATAGAGCATCCGGGAACTTCTGTCCAGACGCGATGTAGACCGTTCCGCCAGGGGTGCTCTTGAGCAGCCAGTGCGAGACGCTGGCCGAGACCTCGTAGCGATCCGCCCCGCCCGCCCTTGAGACCTCGGCTCCGAGTTCACGCACCTGCGCCAGCACAGCGTCGGAGATCGTGTTGCGCCCCCCGAGCACCACGATCGTCTTCGGGTGCAGTCGCCGCAACTCCGCCAGCACGAGATCGGGCACGACATCCTTCGTCGTGAGAAGCACCGGGCCTCCCTGGACTCCCGCGACCGCAGAACCCGACAGCGCGTCGGGGAAGACGGCCCCGGAAGCGAGATAGGCGACGCCTTGGCCGCTCCATTCCGGCTGGAACACGAGCGACGAGAGAACGGAGGCCACCTCGTAGCGGTCAGCGCCGAGCACCCTGCCCACCTGACCGGAGAAGTCCTTGAGGCTGAGTTCCGTCTCCGCGCTCACCGAGCTCTCGCCTCCGAGGATCACAATCCTCCCCGGCTTCAAGCGCCGCAGTTCATCGGCGATCGCAGATGGGATGCCGTCCTTCCTCACCAGGAGAACGGGGGCCTCCTGGAAACCCGCCGCAGCCGACCCGGTCAGCGCATCAGCGAAAGCGAGCCCTGAGGCCACGTAGGCGGTGTTGACGTGTGGGGCGAAGGACACTGCCGATACCCGCGCGGATACTCCATAGCGATCGTCGGCACTCAATCGGACCAGCTCCGCTGCAGGGAGTGCGTTGCGGAGGTAGACCTGAGTGACTCCCGGTGATGACGGCTCGTTCAGGTTCGCAGCGGCCGACTGGAACGCGATGATCGTGCCATCCGCACTGACTCTCGGCGCCACGGCGTGGTCGTTCCCCGGATCACCGGAAGGAGTGGCGCTCACCAGATCGAGCTTCCCGTTGTTCAGATCCCGTCTGTACACCTGGACGGGCCCGGGAGTCCCCGACTCGGTGAGTTCGGCGGCCTCCGACTCGAAGACCACGACATCCCCCGATCGCGACAGCACCGGTGCACCGCTCGCACGGTCGGCTCCTTCACCGGTGCGCGCACCGTAACTCGCTAACCGGGTGCGACTTGCATCCACCGACCTGACGTAGACCTGCTCCGTCATGGCGGTCGTGTCGCTGGTCGCATCGCGAGCGGACGTGACGAACGCGACCACTCGGCCGTCGCCGGACACGTCCGGGGCGTAAGCGTCCTGTTCCACGCCGGCATTGGTGTCCACCGCGTAGCTGATGAGCTGCACGCCATCGGAGAGCCCACCCCTCGTGTGCAGGTACACCTGCCGATGGCCGCGGTTGATGCCTGGAGCGATCAGGTCGGATGCGGTGGCGAAAGCGGTCATCCTCCCGTCATCGGACACCGACGGCGCCGCCGAGTCGAGGCCGCCGCCGATAGGCGTCGGCGCGTACTTCTCTGCGCTTAGAAGCGTGGTCCGCCCGGTCGCGAGATCGATCGAGTAGATCTGGGTTTTGCCGCGCGTGTCCACCGGCGTCAGGTTGGTGGCGCGGGTGGAGACGACGACGGTGGATCCGTCCTCGGAGATGTCGAGCTCCAGCACGGGTGCGTTGGCCTGGTTGGGCACGGGGTCGGCACTCTGCGTCACTATCCGGGTGGTCCCCGTGAAGCGATCCCATAGGATTGCCTGCGTGACCCCTCCGCGTACGCCCAGATTGTCGGCGCCCGAGAGATAGGCCACATACCGGCCGCTCCTCGAGACGACAGGGCGGACGGCGTCAGCGGAGGCCGAGACACCACCGGTCTGACTGACCAGCACGGTCGAGTCGGTGGAGGCGTCGCGCAGATAGACCTGTCGGGTTGCCGCGGCATGCGGTACACCCGTGAGGGCAGCCGCGGACTCGAACGCAATCCTCCACCCGTCGCCTGAGAGGGACGGCCGGGACGACTCTGACCCGCCGGCCGCCCCTGCTTCGGTGGCGCTGACGAGAACGGTTCGGGAGGGCCCGGGAATGGCTGCTGAAACACCGACCGCGGGAACCGACACAAGCGTGACGACCGCGATCACCGCAAGAGCGATCGCACTGAGCTTCATGGGTCGCATCGGTCTCCAACCAAGAACGGGAAAGTGCGACTGAATATAGCTCATTTATTCCTCAGGCGAAATCACCGACGGGGAGCTAGCCTCATCCCGAGAGGAAAGGTGCCGATGAAAGCAGCCACGCTCCTTCGAGCCGCAGCCGTCACGGCAGCCTGCGCACTTCTTCTGGGCGCTTCACCTCTCCCTCCGACCGCTGCCGAGATCGAGACGGCCGCGGCGGCCGGGGTGGCGCGGCCGTTCGGGTCGCATCCGGTGGCGTACCCCGCGGGGGCCGCCGTGGCGCCCGGAGGGGTCGCGGCCGCCGACGCCGCGACGGCCGCCGCCTACGACCGGT
>NZ_JAHFUY010000166.1 GCF_023264895.1 Herbiconiux sp.
ACGACGGCTTCGAGGTGGGGGTGGGCCAGCGGTTTGGGGCTCGGCCGGAGATGTCTAGGCCCGTGGACTCGCAGAGGAGGTGGCCCTCGGGGTCGAGGGCGGGGTCGACCTCGTCGGCCATGTGGGCCTCGATGATGGCGGCGGTGCGGGCGCGGCGGGCCGGGGGCCAGCCGGCCGCCGTCGTGAAGACCCTGGCCACGTCGCCGCCCGAGACCTCGAACGTGGTGGTGGGGTGGTCGAAGGCGTCCGCCAGGCCGATGTCGTGGAGCATCGAGGCCACGAAGAGCAGCTCGTCGTCGAAGGGGAGTTCGGTGGAGCGGCCGAGCTCGGCGGCGAAGAGGTAGGAGCGGATGCAGTGGTTCACCAGGGAGGGCGAGTGGTACTCGCGGGCGACCTCCAGGGCGGCCAGGGCCGCCGGCGTCGAGGGGAGGGCGAGGTCGGCTGCGGGGTTCTCCATGGGGACATTCTGGAGGCGGGACGCGGGGTGGGTGTCCGGTCCGGGCGTCGAGCGCGGCATCCGTCTGTTTGTGGGCGGAATGTGGCAGTCGGTCGACGCCCGGTCCGCATCCGGCATCCGGGGCACGGGGCCGGCGCAGGGGCCAGTGGTCAGCGCGGCGGCAACGGGGTGTTGGCGCGGAGCACCTCGAGGCGGGCGCGGTACTCGGTCTCGTCGATGTCGCCCTGGGCGAAGCGCTCGGCGAGGGTCGACTCGGCCCGGCGGCCGGGGAGCTCGGAGCTGCGGCGCTCCCAAGCGGCGCGGCGCCAGCGGCGGCCGAAGACGGCGAAGAGGATCGCGGCCACGACGATCCAGAAGAGGGGCACGAGCAGGAAGAGGAGG
The DNA here is from genome assembly GCF_023264895.1 of Herbiconiux sp. Classification (GTDB taxonomy): domain Bacteria; phylum Actinomycetota; class Actinomycetes; order Actinomycetales; family Microbacteriaceae; genus Herbiconiux. The sequence continues at coordinate 839 of NZ_JAHFUY010000166.1, forward strand.
CCTGGCCCGCCGAATCCGGGCCCGTCGAATCCGGGCCCGCCGAATCCGGAGTCGAAGGGGTGGGCCACCGCGGTGGCGGCGAGGGCAGTGGAGGCGGCGAGTGTGGTGAGCATGGGATCGCTTTCGGTCGGAGGGCTGCTTTCCTCCAGCGTCGCGCGCCGGGCCCCGCCGCGAATCGGCCGGCGGGTGGCACTTCGAGCGCGCGCCCTACTCCCGTCGGAGCATCCGTCAGTCCTCCCACGCGCGAACACGGTGGATAGTGGCGGACTTGGGGTAGGTGCCGCCGCGGGGTCCGATCTCGAAGAGGTCGATCATGAGGAACAGCGGGTAGTCGGGAGCCTGAGCGATGCGCCGCAGCACTCGGCCCTCGCATCCGATCACGGTCTCGCCCTCACCCCAGATCACCGTCCAGGTGTGGGATGCGGATGCGTCGAGGGGGATCGCGACATCGGTCATGTCGGTGGTGAGGCGGGGGTCGTGATGGGCCTTGACCCCGGTGCGCGCCACAGTGATCTCTCCGATGGCGTCGGCGTCGATCTCGAAGACGCAGATCTCGCCGGACTCCGTGGGCGAGCGGTGCTCGGTTCCGACGAGCCAGGCCGCGACCATGCAGTCGATGTCGCGGCTCGCCGAGACGGTGATCTCGACCCGCCCCCGGGAAGGCGCGAACAGGAGCCTCCGCGGTGTCTCGGTGCGCACCTCGAGATCGTCGCGGTGGCGATGCGTCCCGAGCGCTGAGCCGAGCGGACCCGAGTAGACCCCGGTCTGCAGGTTCGAAACGCGAAGGGGAGCATCCTCCGGGCGCCAGTCCGGTTGATCGGCATCGATCCGCAATCGGATCCCGTCGGTGACGAGCTCGTAGTGCGCCCGCGCCCGCTCGGCGGTCGTCCAGTGCGGAAGATAGCTCGCGACCCAGTGCTCGGAATCCGGTCCCGCTTGGAAGTCGTCATCGAGGTCGGGGTCGCGGTCGGGCGCGGCAGGAAGGCTCTCCGGCAGGGACGGCATGAGACATGATCGCACGCGCCGGAGCCCCGGTTCAGGAGACCCGGTTCAGCTCCTCTGGGCTCCTCGAGCTAGGCCGGTCTGCCGGGGGCGGCGAGGCCCGTCTCGTAGGCCACGATCACGAGCTGCACCCGGTCGCGGGCCGCGAGCTTGGTCATGATGCGGGAGACGTGGGTCTTGGCGGTGAGCGGGCTGAGGTGCAGGCGGGCGCCGATCTCGTCGTTGGTGAGGCCCGCACCCACGAGGGCGAGCACCTCGCGCTCGCGCGGGGTGAGCGGGGCGAGCGCCGACGCATCCGGAGCGCCCGCGACCTCGAGCGAGAAGCGCTCGAGCAGGCGGCGGGTCACACCGGGGCTCAGCAGGGCATCACCGGCCGCCACCACGCGCACGGCGCGGAGCAGGTCGACGGGCTCGGTGTCCTTCACGAGGAACCCGCTCGCACCCGCACGGATGGCGCGGCCCACGTACTCGTCGAGCTCGAAGGTCGTCACGATCACGATCCGGGTGGCGGCGAGCGAGGGGTCGGCCACGATCGTCTCGGTCGCCTCGAGGCCGTCGCCGTCGGGCATCCGGATGTCCATGAGCACGACGTCGGGGCGGGTCGCGCGCACCTGGGCCACGGCCTCGCGGCCCGTCGCCGCCTCGCCGACCACCTCGAAGTCGGGCTCCGACGAGAGCAGAGCCCGGAAGCCCGCGCGGATGAGGTGCTGGTCGTCGGCGATCACGATGCGGATCACGGCGCCTCCCCGGGGTGTCGCGGAAGTGCGGCGACCACGGTG
>NZ_JAHFUY010000006.1 GCF_023264895.1 Herbiconiux sp.
CTTCGCCTCCGTCGACGCGCAGACCCGGTTCGACCTCGAAGACCTCATCCTCACGGTGCGCCGCGACCTCGGCATCACCGTGGTGCTGGTCACCCACGACATCGACGAGGCGATCTACCTCTCCGACCGCATCGTGGTGCTCTCCGGATCGCCCTCGCGGGTGCGCGAAGTGGTCGACGTGCCGCTCGGCGACCACCGCGAGCAGGTGGCGACCCGGGCCAGCGACGAGTTCCTCGGACTCCGCCGGCACCTGCTCGACCTCGTCATGCCGCACTCCGCATGAGCGCGGGGGTCGCGAGCGCAGGGGCGGTGACGGCCACCGTCATGGAGCAGCTGGCCCAGGTGATGGTCGACGAAGGATGCAAGCACCTCTTCACCCTGATGGGCGCCGGCAACCTGTGGCTGATCCACCATCTGGATGTGCAGCACGGTCTGCCGGTGCATCACCTGCGCCATGAGAACGGAGCGATCGGCGCGGCCGACGGCTATGCGCGCGCGACCGGTCGGCTCGGCTGGGCCACCGTCACGCAGGGGCCGGGCTTCACGAACACCATCACGGCGCTGCTGACCGCCAGCCGGGGGCGAACCCCGATGATCCTGATCGTCACCGACACATCCAACCTCGACCCGCAGCGCTTCCCCTTCGCCGGCGGGGTGCAGGCGCTCGCCCCCGAGGTGCTGCTCGATCCGCTCGGCATCGAGAGCGTGCGCGCATCCGGAGCCGACGCCGGCGCGGTGCTGCGGGCAGCGGCGCAGCGGGCGCGGGCCGAGTCGCGCACCATCGTGTTCGTGATGCCGGCGGGTCTGGACCGGCTCGAGGCCGATCCGCTTCCGGATGCCACGGACCTAGCCACCCTCGAGGCTCCGGATGCCGCCTCGGCGGTCACCGCCGTCGACCCCGCCCCGGTCGACCCCGCCCAGATCTCGGCTGCTGTCGATGCACTCGAGGGCTGCTCCGCTCCGGTGCTGCTCGCCGGTCGCGGCGTGGTGGAGGCCGATGCGGCATCGGAGGTGCTGCGTCTCGCCGAGCTGCTCGGCGCCCGGGTCGCGACCTCGGTGCCGGCCTCGGGAGTGCTTGGCGAGCATCCGGCGGTCATCGGGCCGTTCGGCGGATTCTCGATCGGCGAGACCGAACGGATCATCGCCGGCAGCGACGGGCTGGTCGTGATCGGTGCCTCGCTCAACCTGTTCCAGACCCGCAAGGGGGAGTTCACTCAGGGGCGCACGATCGTGCGCGTCGACCTCGATCCGGCGGTCGTCGAGGGCGCTGTGACGGTGCCGGTGCGGGGCGACGCCCGATCCGCCGCGGCGGCGCTCGCCGACGAGGTCGCCCGCCGTGCCGCCGGGCGCGCAAGCGCGCCGGACTCCGACGCCGCAGGCGCCTCGCGCATCCCGCTGCCGGCTTTTCCGCTCCCGGCCATCCCGCTGCCGACCATCGACGACGCCGATCGTTCCGAGCCCGGCCGGATCGACCCGCGCGCGCTCGCGATCGAGTTCGAGCGGGTACTGCCGCGCGAGCGCCGCGTCTTCATCGACAACGGGCACTTCGGCGCGTTCCCCGTCCTCTACCTCTCGTACACGGCGCCGCGCTCGCTGATCTGGATGCCCGACTTCGGGGCCGTCGGCAGTTCGCTCGCCGCGAGCTACGCCTCGGCGGTCGCCGACCCCGGCACGCAGTCGGTGCTGTTCATCGGCGACTGCGGCCTCTACCTCACCCTCGGCGACCTCGAGACGGCCGTGCGCGAACGGGTGCCGCTGCTCGTGGTGTGCATGAACGACGGAGCCGCCGGCTCGGAGCTCGCGCACATGAAGGACTGGGGTGTCCCACCCGAGCAGGCGATCTTCGGCTACGCCGACCTCGCGGCTCTCGCCATAGGCATGGGTGCCCAGGGCGCTCTCATCGCCGAGACGGGCGACCTCGCCCCCGCGCTGGCCGCCTGGGACCGCACCCGAGGCCCCCTCCTGCTCGACTGCCACATCTCCCGCGCCGTCCGTTCCCCCATCTACGACCACGTCTGACCGCCGCCGCCCCGTGCCGTTCGCCGAGGGGGCGAGGCTCAGGGGGCGAAGAAGGTCTTGCCGGTGAAGGGATCGGTGTGATCGACGAGAGCGGCGAACGTGTCGCCGCCGGCGGCGAGGGGGAGCAGCCGTGACGTGGGCGGCGGCGGCACGCTGCCGTCGGCGAGCCACGCGAGCGCCACGGCGAAGTCCTCGGGCGCGAAGGTGTTGGCGCCGCGCACGGTGATCTCGCGCCGCACCAGGTCGAACCAGGGGATCGACACCTCGTCGGCCGCGAGCCCCACCGACACGACCGTGCCTCCGTTACGCGCACAGGCGATGGCGGGCCCCCGCGTCGCCGCGATCCCCACCACATCGAAGACCGTGTCGAACGCCGCCGGCGGAACGTCGTCGACCGAGGGCAGGAAGGCCGCCGCACCCGCCTCGAGGGCCGCATCGCGGCGCGAGGCATCCGGATCCACGACCGTGATCGACAGCGCTCCCTCGAGCCGCAGTGCGTGCACGATCCACAGGCCGATCGAGCCGCTGCCGATCACCAGGCACTCGCCGAGCGTGCCGAGCTCCGCGGCTCGGGCGACGTCGTGCCGCGCCTGCGCGAGCGGTTCGCACGAGGCCGCCGTCTCCCAGCCCATGCCGTCGGGGATCGGATGCACGTGGTCGGCGGGTGCAATCACCAGCTCCGCGAAGGCGCCCGGCCGGTGCACGCCGATGATCTGGATGGCCTCGCAGGCGCTCGGCCGTCCGCCGAGGCACGAGCGGCAGTGCCCGCACGAGAGCACCGGGTTCACGGTGACCCGCGTGCCCGGGGAGAGCGCCGCATCCGCGACCGGCCTGGCCGCCGCATCCGGAAGCCCGGTCGACACGCCGACTGCCTGGACCGTGCCCGCGAACTCGTGCCCGCGCACGCTGCCCGGCTTCGCGATGCCCATGAGTCCCTTGTGGGCCGTGAGGTCGGATCCGCAGATCCCCACCACCGCCACACGCACGAGCACCTCGCCGGGGCCGGGCACGGGAGCGTCGATCGAATCGGCTTCATGGAGGTACGGGCCGCGCCAGACGAGAGCTTGCATGCTCCCGGTCTACGCGATCGGGCGTGCGTTCTCCAATACCCATCCGCTCCCGGTGATCACCGACAGGCACCTCAGCAGGTCGGGCGCGAGGTCATGCCGAATGGTTCTCAGTCGACCGAGAAGGCCTATCAGGAATCGCTGGTCGCGCTCGGGGCCGCCGGGTTAGCGTCGGGACCACTACCTTCGCCACGAACATTGGAGTTCACATGACCGAGCTTGCCCACCGGCCCCTCGCCGCCGGCACCGGCGCTACGAGCCCGGGCGAAGTCCTCGACGCCGTCGCCGCTCTGTACGAGCTGGTCGACTCCTACGGAGCCCAGAACGACGTCGAGGGCCGCATCGCCGAGCCCGTCGTGCAGGCACTGTACGACAGCGGAGCCATCGGGGTGCTCACCCCCCGAGAGCTCGGCGGCAGCGAGATGACTCCGCGCCAGGCCATGGACGTCTACCGCACCCTCTCGTACGCCGATCCGTCGACCGGATGGGTCACCATGGCCCTGGCCTTGTCGACCGGCCTCGCCGGCGCCTTCTTCGAGCCCGTCGCCGTGCAGGAGCTGTTCGCCACCCCGCGCCTCGGCATCGCCGGCCAGGGCACGCGCGCCGGCCGCGCCGAGCCTGTCGAGGGCGGGTACCTGGTGAGCGGCCAGTGGTCGTTCGCCTCGGGCATCAAGCACGCCACCCACCTGCACACGGCCGCGGCCGACACCAAGACGGGGGAGACGCGCTTCTTCATCGTTCCCGTCGCCCAGGTCGATTTCGTCGACAACTGGGACGTGCTCGGCCTGCGCGCCACCGGCAGCATCGACTACACGCTGGACAACACCTTCGTGCGCACAGAGTTCAGCTATCCCTCGCTCAGCACGTCGCCGAACACCGGCGGCTGGCTCTACCACGTGGGCATCGGCAACTTCGCGAGCATCAACCACGGCGCCTGGGCACTTGGAGTGGGCCGGCGGCTGCTCGACGAGCTGGCCAAGAGCGTGCAGAAGAAGTCGGGCCGGGCGGGATCCTGGGGCGACAACGCCAGCTTCCACGAGCAGTACGCCAACGCCGAGCTGCGGCTGCGCTCGGCGCACGCCCTGCTCTACGCCGTGTGGGAGGAGATCGAGGGCGTGCTGGCCGGCGGCGAGCGGATGCCCGTGCGGCTCGAGACCCTCAACCGCGCCGCACTCTGCAACGCCACCGAGGCGCTCGACGAGATCGCGGGGTTCGTGTATCGCAGTGCCGGCAGCGAGGCATTGCGGCCCGGCGTGATCCAGCGGCTCTACCGCGATGTGCACGGCGGCACGCAGCACATCTCCTCGTCGCCGATCATCCTGCAGTCGGCCGGGCGCCAGCTCGCGGGGCTCGCCGAGGGCCAGAAGTGGGTTCACTTCCAGCTGATCTGAGCCCGTCGACGCACCCGCCGACGATCCGAACGATGCCGTTCCGACCTAAGGACCTCCGATGACCGACCACAACACGATGGACGACGTGCAGAACGCGATGGAGCCCGAGGACAGCGCGGCCCTCGCCCAGCTCTACGCCGACTTCGAGGCCAAGAACCTCTCGCCGCTCTGGACCCAGACCAGCGAGGTGCTCACGGATGTGCCGCGGTCGAAATCGGTGCCCTTCGTCTGGCGCTGGAACGACCTGCTGCCCCTCGCGGCCCGCTCGGGCGATCTGGTGCCGATCGGGCGCGGCGGCGAGCGTCGTGCGATCGCGCTGGCCAACCCGGGTCTGGGCGGACGGCCCTACGCGACGCCGACGATCTGGGCCGCCATCCAGTACCTCGGCCCGCACGAGACCGCGCCCGAGCACCGCCACGCGCAGAACGCCTTCCGCTTCGTGGTGGAGGGCGAGGGCGTCTGGACGGTCGTGAACGGCGACCCGGTGGCGATGCGGCGGGGCGACTTCCTGCTCACGCCGGGCTGGAACTTCCACGGCCACCACAACGAGACCGACCAGCCGATGGCCTGGATCGACGGACTCGACGTGCCGCTGGCCGAGAACCTCGACGTGGGCTTCTTCGAGTTCGGCACCGAGCGCGTTACCGACTACTCCACGCCCTCGGTGTCGCGAGCCGAGCGGCTCTGGGCGAACCCCGGACTGCGGCCGCTGTCGGGGCTCGAATCGCACGTCACATCGCCGATCGCCGCCTATCGCTGGGAGTACACCGACCGCGCGCTCACCGCGCAGCTCGAACTCGAGGCCGAGGGCTTCCCGGCCACAGTCGAACAGGGGCATGCGGGCATCCGGTACACCAACCCGACCAACGGCGGCGACGTGATGTCGACGCTGCGTGCCGAGTTCCACCGCCTGCGTGAGGGCACGGCCACGCCCGCCCGGCGCGAGGTCGGGTCGTCGGTGTGGCAGGTGTTCGAGGGCCGCGGCGAGATGGTGGTCGGTGACCAGAAGTGGACGCTCGACACCGGCGACCTCGTGGTGGTGCCCTCGTGGGAGCAGTGGGAGATCCGGGCCGAGACACCGCTCGACCTCTTCCGGTTCTCGGATGCGCCCGTGATCGAGCGGCTGAACTTCGACCGCACGTTCGTGGCCGGCCGCGAACGATGACCGTCCTCACCGATCGGGCGACGGATCCGGCGGTGCTGGCCGATCTGCAGGATGCCCGGCTCGGCCAGGCGTTCTTCAGCCGGGCTCTGAACGAGATCCGCAACGACGAGCTGGGGGAGCCGTCGAGGATGCCCGGCTGGAGCCGTGCCCACGTGGCGGCGCACGTCGGCTACAACGCGCGGGCCCTGACCCGGCTCGTCGAGTGGGCGGAGACGGGGGTCGAGACGCCGATGTACGCCTCGCCGGCCGAGCGCTCGGAGGAGATCGAGCTGGGCGCGACGCTCTCTCCCCGTGCGCTCCGGCACCTGTCCGATCATGCGGCGGTGTCGCTCGACGTGGCCTGGCGCGACCTGCCGCCCGAGCGCTGGACGGCGCGGGTGCGCACGGCGCGGGGCCGCGACGTGCCGGTCTCGGAGACGGTGTGGATGCGCAGCCGCGAGGTGTGGCTGCACGCGATCGACCTCGGGCCGGGCCGGGGCCGGGCCGGTGCGCGGGTGGACGACGTGCCCGCACGGGTGGTCGTTCGGCTGCTGGCCGATGTGCTCGGTGCGTGGGCGGACCGCGGCGAGCAGCCGGTGCTGCTGGAGACGGATGACACGGGCGAGGTGTTCGGCACGCCCGGCGGGCTCGTCCTGCAGGGACGGCGGGCCGACCTGCTCGCCTGGGCGACCGGCCGGTCGTCTCGCGGGGTGCGCCGGGCCGACGACGGCTCGGCGGCGCCTCCCGCGCCGGCCTGGCTCTGAGGATGCCCACGCGCTGAGGGCCGGGGGCCCGTCCAGGGCCGGGGCGAGGTCGGGCGCGGCACGGGAGCGGCTCCGGATGCGAGAGCATGGAGGCATGACCGCAACGCTCGTCGCCAAAGGTGTGGCCGGAGGCCACGACCACCGCACCCTCTTCAGTGGGCTCGACCTCGTGGTCGCGCCGGGCGACGTGGTGGGGGTGGTCGGCGCCAACGGGGCCGGCAAGTCGACCCTGCTGCGCATCCTGGCCGGCATCGATTCCCCGCAGGAGGGGACGGTGTCGCTGGCGCCGGCCGACGCGTTCATCGGCTGGCTTCCGCAGGAGCACGAGCGGATCGAGGGCGAGAGCGTGGCCGACTACCTGGGGCGCCGCACCGGCACCGCGCAGGCCACGACCGAGATGGATGCCGCTGCGGCAGCCCTCGGCGACACCGCGCCGCCTGCTCCGGGGGCGCCTGACCCCGCCGACGTCTACTCCACGGCGCTCGATCGCTGGCTCGCCAGCGGGGCCGCCGACCTCGACGAGCGCCTGCCGACCGTGCTGGCCGAGCTCGGGCTGTCGCTCTCCGCCGACGCGTTGATGACCGATCTCTCCGGTGGGCAGGCCGCGCGCGTGGGCCTCGCCGCCCTGCTGCTCTCCCGCTTCGACATCGTGCTGCTCGACGAACCCACCAACGACCTCGATCTGGACGGGCTCGAGCGACTCGAGGGCTTCATCCGCGGCATCCGGGGCGGCGTGGTGCTGGTGAGTCACGACCGCGAGTTCCTCGCCTCGAGCGTCACCCGGGTGCTCGAACTCGATCTCGCCCAGGGCACGAACCGGGTCTACGGCGGCGGCTACGACGCCTTTCTCGAGGAGCGCGCCACGGCCAAGCGGCACGCGCGGGAGGAGTACGACGAGTTCGCCGACAAGAAGGCCGACCTCGTGGCGCGGGCCCGCACCCAGCGGGAGTGGTCGAGCCAGGGCGTGCGCAACGCGATGAAGAAGGCGCCCGACAACGACAAGATCCGGCGCAAGGCCTCGGCGGAGTCCAGCGAGAAGCAGGCTCAGAAGGTGCGCCAGATGGAGAGCCGCATCGCGCGCCTCGACGAGGTGGAGGAACCGCGCAAGGAATGGCAGCTGCAGTTCACCATCGGATCGGCGCCGCGCTCGTCGTCGGTGGTGTCGACGCTGTCGGGTGCCGTGGTGCGGCAGGGTTCGTTCACACTCGGCCCGGTGTCGCTGCAGGTCGACGCCGGCGACCGGATCGGCATCACCGGGCCCAACGGTGCCGGCAAGTCGACGCTGCTGCGGCTGCTGCTCGGGCGCGTGGAGCCCTCGGAGGGCCTGGCGAGTCTGGGGACGAGCGTGGCGATCGGCGAGATCGACCAGGCGCGGGCCGTGCTCGCCGGCGCGGGCGAGGCCTCGCTCGCCGAGAGTTTCGAGGCGCAGGTCGCCGAGTGGCCGGTCGCCGAGGTGCGCACGCTGCTGGCCAAGTTCGGGCTGAAGGCCGATCACGTGAGCCGATCCCTCGGTGAACTCTCGCCGGGTGAGCGCACCCGGGCGGGGCTCGCCCTGTTGCAGGCGCGCGGCGTGAACCTGCTCGTGCTCGACGAGCCCACCAACCACCTCGACCTCGTGGCGATCGAGCAGCTCGAAGAGGCCCTCGAGTCGTACACCGGCACGCTGCTGCTGGTCACCCACGACCGGCGGATGCTCGACACCGTGCGCCTGAACCGCCACTGGAACGTCGAGTCCGGCCAGGTCGCCGAGCGCTGAGGCACCCGGCGCGAGCCGCTGCTCGTTCGTCGCGCCCGTCATCCGGTTGCTCCAGCGGATGCGGCCCCGTAGCGTCGGGAGCATGGACCGCAGCGACTGGATCGAGCACCGTCGCGGCGACCGCGAGCTCGTGGGCTGGATGCGTCCGGAGGGGCCGGGCGGGGATCTCCGGGTGCGCATCACCGAGGTGAGCACCGAGCGCATCCGGGTGAAGAAAGACGACTTCGGCGCGATCGACGTGCCGATGCTCGAGTACGTGCTGCCCTGGCCGATGCCGCCCGAACTGCGGCCCCGGCCGTAGCGCGGCGCGCTCGGCGCTCGGGCCGCGCTCAGCAGGTGGAGGCGGGGCGGTGGGCGGTGTCGACCTGAGCGAGCCAGAGCATCAGCTCGGGCACGGCCGCCTCCGCGATGAGGCCGTGCGTGACATCGGGGAGCTCGTGGAACGACACATCCGTCCCTTGTGAGCACAACAGCTGCACGTACCCCTTCGTGGCATCGGGGTGCACGAGCCGGTCGGCGAGGCCCTGCGCCACGAACACCGGCACCGTGATGGGGGAGTTGCCGGCGCTGTTCTGCTGAAGCATCGTCTGCCAGGGCTCGGTGGTTGCCGGGTCGCTCGTGACGTAGCCGCCGATCAGCGGGTCGGCGATCGCGTGCAGCTCCTTCGTCTGCGTGAGCAGGCACAGCTCGGCCATCTGCGGGGTGGCGGCGGCGCCGGCCGGCGTGAGGATGGCGTCGATCTCGTCTTTCGAGTACTGGTCGGCATAGGCCGCTTCGTAGGCGGGGATGGCCAGCGCGGCGATCGTCACGCCCGAGAGGTCGATGATGTCGTCGGACATCAGCGCGTTCAGATTCGCCGCGGGCGCGGCCACGGCGACACCCTCGAGCGTGAACTCGGGAGCGTAGGCGGCGGCGCGCTCGGCCGCGAACAGGGCCGCCTGCCCGCCTTGGGAGTGGCCCCAGAGCATCAGCCGCTCACTGGCGCCGGTGCCGGGCAGGGCGCGAGCGGCGCGGGCCGAGTCGAGCACGTTGTTCGACTCCGGGATGCCGAGCAGGTACGACGAGGCGCCCTCGATTCCGAGCCCCTGGTAGTCGGTGGCCGTCACCACGTACCCGGCGTCGAGCAACTCGTGCACGCCTTCCATGACCTCGAACGGATCGACCGCCAGCGACGGCGCGCAGGCGGCGGCGGCGCCGGTGGTGGGATGCGCCCAGGCCACGATGCTGCGGCCGCCCTCGGGAGCGGGGCCATCCGGAACCACGATCACGCCCGACACCGGCACGTCGGCGCCGGCGAGATCGCGGGAGTGGTAGATCACCCGCCAGGCGGTGGAGCCGAGCGGGGCGCCCTCGATCTTCGCGCTGCGGATGATCTCGCCGGGCTCGCCGGCCGGCAGATCGCCGGGCAGCTCGTAGAACGCGGCATCCGTCGCGGCCTCCTGCTCGCCCGCGCCCCACCGCCACAGGGCGTTGGCGCCGAACGCCACGGCCAGCGCGAGCACGACCGCGCCGATCACCAGTAGCGGGCGTCGGGCCGGTCGTCTCATGTGCCTTTTCTACCGCATCGCGGCGCTATCACGGCGGCATTCCCGGCGGCCGGAGCCGGTGCACGGGAGCCGGACGGCGGAGCCGCGAGCGATCGGTTCACTCCAGCGAGTTTCGGCGCAACCTCGGCCATAGTGCACGAGCTGCGCCTCAGACTCGCTGGAGTGAGCCGATCGCCGTGCTGAGCGGATCGTCAGGGTGCGGTTCTAGGGTGTTCGGCATGAGCCGCACCGAGAATCCGCCGACCGTGATCATCGTCGAGCCCGCCGCGGAGGCTGACGGCACGCCGGGCGGGGAGGGCAGGTCGACGGGCGCCACGGCGCCGGACGACGTGGCCACGGCCGCGAAGAACCTCGGCCGCGCGGTCGGCCGGGCCGCAGGGCGCACGGCTGGTCGCGCCGCGCGCGGCACCCGC
>NZ_JAHFUY010000167.1 GCF_023264895.1 Herbiconiux sp.
GTGGCTCGGGCCGGGGGTGGCGGGTCAGGGGGCGGGGGAGGCCTTCGGCTCGGCGGCGTGCTTGACGTGGGCCGCGATGTGGCCGAGGAGGGCCGCCACGAGGGTGATGAGCGCGGCCGCCGCCACCCCCCAGCCGATGTGCAGCAGCAGGAGGAGCGCACCGATCGCCGCTCCCGCCGCGATCAGCACGATCGCCGCCGCCCGGCGGAACCACGGCTGCCCCTTGCCTCCCGCGAGCCGCGAGTCGGCCGCGAAGCCCGTGATGGTCGAGGTCACCACCACGGTCGTCACATCCTTGACCGCGATGTGCCGCGCGGTGGCCGCCTGGATGCCCATGGCCGCGGCGAGGAAGAACGTGATGAAGTACTCCCACGGCTGCGGCGGCGCCCCGTCGGTGAGGAACAGCGTCACCGCGAGCCCCGCGAGCACGATGCCGATCACGAGGAAGAGCCACGTGGTGCGGGTCGTCCAGCCCGCCTTCACCGGGCGGAGCACCCGCCCACCGATGACCGCACCGAACATGAACGCGAACAGGGCGATCAGCGGCCCGATCCAGGGCAGGTCGTCCGCCCCCGCGAGGGCCATGCCCAGGATGACGACGTTCCCCGTCATGTTGCCCGCGAACACCTTGTCGAGACCGAGGTAGCCGACGGCGTCGACGACCCCCGTGGAGAACGTGAGCGCGAGCATGAGGGCGAGGTGCAGCTTGTCGCGGTCGGAGCGGAGTCTGGTGAGCAACGGCCATCCTGTCGGTATGAGGTGAGACCTGAAACGTAGCCCGAGCGTTCTTCCGGGTGCAAACGGGCGATAGCCTCTCGTCATGTCTACGTCTGCAGCACTGCAGCCCGGCACGGGCGAGATCAGAGCGACCGAATACCTGGCGGCGAGCCTCGACCACCTGCTCTGGGGGCGGCTCCCGTGCGCCACCGACCGGGCCGTGCTCGAGATCGATCCAGGCACCGAGGTCACGATCGACACGATCAGCCACGAGGGTGTGCTCGAGGATCAGGGGCGGGATCCCGCGGCGTTCTTCGCGGCTCACGGGGTGGATCGCGACTTCGTGCTCGACGACGCCGTGGCGCTGGCGGCCTCCGGGTACCCGCGGAACGCATCCGATGGGCCGCACGTGGTGACCGGCCCGATCGCGGTGCGGGGAGCGCGACCGGGCGACCTGCTGAAGATGACGGTGCTCGAGACGACCCCGCGCGTGCCCTACGGCGTGATCTCGAACCGGCACGGCAAGGGTGCGCTCGTGGGCGAGATGCCCTCGGCGGAGGCGAACGCGAGCGTGTACGCCGAGCTGCAGCACGCGCTCGACGGCTCGTCGTTCGGCACCCTGCCGCTCGTGCCGGGTGGGGAGCGGTCGGTGCGGTTCCCGCTCGCGCCGTTCCTCGGCATCATGGGGGTGGCCGTGGCCGGGGGTGAGCGGCCGCACTCGGTGCCGCCGGGGGCTCACGGGGGGAACATCGACATCAAGCTGCTCACCGTGGGGTCGTCGCTGTACCTGCCCGTGCAGGTGCCGGGGGCGCTCGCGTACGTGGGGGATCCGCACTTCGCGCAGGGCGACGGGGAGGTGGCGCTCACGGCTCTCGAGGCGTCGCTGCGGGTGACGATCCGGTTCGATCTGCTGTCGCAGGCAGATGCGGTGGCCGAGTTCGGGGTGCTGTCCGGTCCGCTCGCCTCGACGAGCGAGTTCCTCGTGCCCACGGGCATGGACGAGGATCTCGACGTGGCCGTGCAGAACTGCGTGCGGGCGGCGCTCGGGCTGCTCGAGGCGCGCTACGGCATGGATCGGGCACTCGCGTACGCGTATCTGAGTGCGGCGACCGATTTCGACATCTCGCAGGTGGTCGACATCGTCAAGGGCGTGCACGCGAAGGTGCGGGTGGCCGACTTCGCGGGGGTGGCGGCTGGGGCCGCGCGACATGCGGGCGGGCGGATGCCTGTTGGTGGCTTCGATGGCTTCGGTGCGGGCGGATCGGGGGTGCACCGTGGGTAGGCACGGCGCCGGGCCGCTGCCCGGGGGATCGGCCGGGATCGAGGCCGCGGCCGGGGTCGTCGGGCCCGTGAGCGTGACGGGCGCCGCCGAGCTCGAGCCCGCGGAGCTCGAGGCGCTGCTGGCGGCGTTCCACCACTACGAGGCCGCCCTCATGGTCGACGACGTGGACGTGCTGGACCGTTCGTTCGCGCCCGGCCCCGACACGCTGCGGGGCGACGCGAACGGACTGCTGGTGGGGCACGAGCGCATCAGCGCGTTCCGGAGCGTGCGCGGCGGAGTCGCGCGGCGCACGATCACGGAGGTGCGGGTGCGGGTGCTCTCGCCGCAGGCCGCGCTGGTGGTGTCGGTGAGCGCGTTCGTGGCCGGCGGCTCCGGGCTGCAGACGCAGCTGTGGGAGCGGATCGCGGATGCGCGGCCGCGGCATGACGGCGCGGGCGAGCATGCGGGGCGCTGGGTGATCACGTCGGCCCATGTCACCGGGGCAGCGCCTGCGGTGAATCGGGCGATCTGGCGTGTGGTGGGGGCGCCGTTGGTGCCGGCGCTGCCCGTGGTGCCGGCGGTGCCGCCGGTGCCGCTGCCGACCGGTGGGCGGG
>NZ_JAHFUY010000168.1 GCF_023264895.1 Herbiconiux sp.
GCGTCGAGCGCCTCGGCGAGGTCGACCGGTGGCGCGAGCGGGTCCGGCCCGCCGTCGTACTTCCCGTACCGCGCCCCGCGCGTCAGCCGCCGGTTCCCCCTAGCCACGCTGCGCCGCCCACCCGCCCAGGCCGCTACCCCCGCGCCCGCCGCGCCAGCCGCCGCTGCTCGCCTGCTGCCGAACGGATGGAGTATTCGTCCGATTCGTTCCAACGACGGAGCCTGAGTCCGTATGTGGGCCGCAGCTCCATCCGTTGTGTGAGCCGCCGTCGCGGCGCCCTCCACTGCGTGAGCCGCCGTCGCGGCATCCGGAGCCGGCCGGCGAAGAGGCGGCCAGGTCAGCCATAGATCGTCTCGCCTCCGCCGGTCTCCTTGCTGACGCGGCGGGCGAGGTAGAGGCCCTCGAGCGCGAGCTCGATGGCGCCGGCGCGCTGGCCGTCGTTCGTGGCGTCGAGGCGCGCGCAGATGTCGTCGTAGAGCTCGGATTCGCCGAGCGAGGGCAGCCCGGCCAGAAAGTCGCGCGCCGCGACCTGCTCGCCGGTGGTCACCATCACGCCGCCCTCGATCGCGTCGACGAGCAGCGCGAAGTCGAGCCCACGGAAGTGCGCGCGCACGGTCTCGGCCGTGGCGGTACGCAGCAGGTGGTCGAGGATCTCGTCCTCGCGCCCCTCCTCGCCCGACTCGAACTCGATCTTGCCGCCGAGCACGTCGACCGCGGTCTCGAGGTCGACCGGGCGCGCGACCGCCTCCGCCTCGCCCTGCCGGGTGGCGCGGTGGATGGCGGCGGCGGCGATCGTCTCGGCCCCGGCGATCGCGAAGCGCGCGCTCACACCGCTGCGCTGGTCGACGGATGCCGACTCCCGCAGCGCCCGCGTGAAGCGAGCCAGGATCTCGACCAGGTAGTCGGGCACCTCGGCCACCAGCTCCGCCTCCTGACGGATGACGGCGACCTCGTCGTCGAGCTCCGTGGGGTAGTGGGTGCGGATCTCGGCGCCGAAGCGGTCTTTCAGCGGCGTGATGATGCGGCCGCGGTTCGTGTAGTCCTCGGGGTTCGCGGAGGCCACGACCAGCACGTCCAGCGGCAGCCGGAGCACGTACCCGCGGATCTGGATGTCGCGCTCCTCCATCACGTTCAGCATGGCGACCTGGATGCGCTCGGCGAGATCCGGGAGTTCGTTGATGGCCACGATGCCCCGGTGGCTGCGCGGGATGAGGCCGAAATGGATGGTCTCGGGGTCACCGAGGCTGCGGCCCTCGGCCACCTTCATCGGGTCGACGTCGCCGATCAAGTCGGCCACGCTGGTGTCGGGCGTGGCGAGCTTCTCGACGTAGCGCTCCTCGCGCGGGCGCCAGGCGACCGGCAGGCGGTCACCGAGTTCGAGCGCGCGCAGACGGCTCGTCGTGGTGATGGGCTCGTACGGATGCTCGCCCAGCTCGGACCCGTCGATGACCGGTGACCACTCGTCCAGCAGGCCGGACAGCGTGCGCAGCAGACGGGTCTTGCCCTGCCCGCGCTCGCCGAGCAGCACGATGTCGTGGCCCGCGATCAGCGCGCGTTCGAGCTGCGGGATGACGGTGTTCTCGAAACCGTGCAGGCCGGGCCACGGATCGCGCCCCTCACGCAGGGCGTCGAGCAGGTTGTCGCGGATCTCGGTGCGCAGGCTCTTCTGCACGTGCCCGGAGGCGCGGAGCTCTCCGAGAGTGCTGATGGGAGGTGGTGCGCTGGTGGTGTGCGTCACCTTTTCAAGGGTACGCCTGCATCCGGGAGGCCTGACACGAGAGCGCACAGTTCACACCAGCGAGTTTCAGGGGCACCTCCGCCACAGTGGCAGAGGTCGGGCTGAGACTCGCTGGAGTGAACTGGACTCCGCCTGAAGCGGCGGGGTCAGCGGTTGAAGAGGTCGCCCAGGCCCGGGAGGCCGAAGTTCGAGCCGAGGTCGGAGAGCTGCTCGCCGAAGCCGGTGGCCTGCTCGCCGAGGCCTGCGGCTTGCTCGCCCAGGCCGGAGACGGCTTCGCCGGCACCGGCGGAGAGTTCGTCGAGACCTCCGGTGAGACCTTCGACGTCGAGGCCGCCTGCCAGGGCTTCGAGGTCGACTCCGGATGCGAGGGCCTCGAAGTCGACGCCCAGGCCTGCTGCCTGCTCGAGGAGAGGGCCCGCCACCGAACTGACAACCGCGCCACCGGCGACCGCAGCGAGCGCCCCACCGGCGAGCATCCCGGCGCCGGCCAGGCCGGCACCCGCGGCCACTCCGCCGAAACCGCGACCTGCGCCGCGCCCGACCCCGCCCGTGCCACCGGCGCCTCCAACAACTCGGGCGAGGAGGCCCTTGAGGAAGCCGGGGCGGGCGACCTCGGTGCGGGTCGCCGCACGGGCGAGGTCGTCGGGGGCCGCCGAGCGGGGCTGCTCGTGCGCGGGGAGCTCGGTGCGCATCCGCTGCTCGATCTGCTCGCGCTGGGCGGGGGTCAGACGTGCGAAGGCCTCGCGGTGCACCTGCTCGATCTGGTGCGGGTCGGCGGTCTGCAGGAGGTAGTCGTAGCGGGCGACCGCAGCACGATCGGCCTGGCTGCCGGAAGACGCGCCACCCGCGGCCG
>NZ_JAHFUY010000039.1 GCF_023264895.1 Herbiconiux sp.
CGTTGAGGTAGTCGAGGTAGTAGGCGTGCTCCCAGACGTCGAGCATGAAGAGGGGGATGACGCCGAAGGGCACGTTGGACTGCTGGTCGAAGAGCTGGAAGACGGTGAGGTTGCCGCCGAGGCTGTCGTAGCCGAGGACGGCCCAGCCGGAGCCCTGCACGCCGAGGGCGACGGCGGTGAAGTGGGCCTGGAACTTCTCGAACGATCCGAACGCGTCGTCGATGGCGGCTTTGAGCTCGCCTTCGGGGGTCTGGGTGTCGGGGGTGAGGTTGGTCCAGAAGACGGTGTGGTTGACGTGGCCGCCGAGGTTGAAGGCGAGGTCCTTCTCGAGCTTGTTGACGTTGGCGAGGTCGCCTGCTTCGCGGGCGGCGGCGAGGCCGGCGAGGGCCGTGTTGGCCCCGGCGACGTAGGTGGCGTGGTGCTTGTCGTGGTGCAGCTGCATGATCTTGCCCGAGATGTGGGGCTCGAGAGCGGCGTAGTCGTACGGCAGGTCCGGCAGCGTGTATTCAGTCATGACTCCACGTTAGGACCTCGACTACGGTTGAGGTCAAGGAGGTGACAGCGGATGCCCAGTGTCGACCCGGGTCGCAGTCTGCTGGCCATCGGCCAGCTCTCAGAGCGCAGCGGCACGAGCGTGTCGGCGCTGCGCTTCTACGAGAAGCACGGGCTCATCAGCGCCGAGCGCACCGCGGGCAACCAGCGGCGCTACCGCCGCGATGTGCTCCGCCGGATCGCCTTCATCCGCACCTCGCAGCGCGTGGGCATCTCGCTCGCCGACATCCGCGCCGCCCTCGACTCGCTGCCGGATGCCCGCACCCCCACGCGCGCCGACTGGATGGGCATCTCCGCCGGCTGGCGGGCCGAGCTCGACGCGCGCATCGCCGACCTGCAGCATCTCCGCACCGAGCTCGACGGCTGCATCGGCTGCGGCTGCCTCAGCCTCACCACGTGCGCGCTCAACAACCCCGGCGACAGACTCGGCGACGAGGGGGCGGGCCCCGTGCGCTGGGAGGCCGAGGCGAACCAGGCGCTCGACGCCTCTGCTGGATAGGGTGTCGCCATGACTCAGGATGCGGGTGCGGGTGTGTCGTGGAGCGGGCTCCTGCGGGTGCCGCCGGGCGACGGGCCGGTCGACCTCGCGGCCATCGCCACGGATGCGACACCGGGGATCGAGGGCAAGCACGAGGGTGCCGCGCTGTCGGAGGCCACGACGCCCTCGCTCGACGAGCTGCAGGAGAAGCTCTTCGCCTCGAGCCTCTTCGGGGGCGACCGGTCGGTGCTGCTCGTGCTGCAGGGCATGGACACCGCGGGCAAGGGCGGGGTGGTCAAGCGCGTGGCGGCCAGCATGGACCCGCAGGGCCTCTCGCACCACGCCTTCAAGAAGCCCACCGCCGAGGAGCTCGCGCATCCGTTCCTCTGGCGCGTGGAGAAGGTGCTGCCGACCGCCGGGCACATCGGCGTCTTCGACCGCTCGCACTACGAGGACGTGCTCGTGCCCGCCGTGCACGGGAGCCTCACGGCGGCGGAGATCGCGGCGCGGCACGACGAGATCAATGCGTTCGAGAAGAGGCTCACGGAGAACGGGACGACGGTGGTCAAGGTGCTCCTGCACCTCGGGCGCGACGAGCAGCGCTCCCGACTGCTGCGGCGACTTGACCGGGCCGACAAGCACTGGAAGTTCTCGCCCGCCGACGTCGACGACCGCGCTCTGTGGCCGCTGTTCCAGGCCGCCTACGGCGAGACCCTCCGCGCCACGAGCACGCCCTGGGCGCCGTGGCACGTGGTGCCGGCCGACCGCAAGTGGTACTCCGCCCTCGCCGTGCAGCAGCTGCTCGACGAGGCGCTCCGGGGGCTCGACCTCGAGTGGCCGGCCGCCGCGTTCGACGTGGAGGAGCAGCGCGCGCGGCTGCTCGCCACCTGAGGCCGCGATGCCGACACCTCCCTCGCTCGACGAGCTCCGGCGCCTTCGGCGCGCACGCGACCTGATGGATCGCGAGTACGCCCGGCCGCTCGACGTGCCCGCGCTCGCCCGTGCCGCGCTCATGTCGACCGCGCACTTCAGCCGGCGCTTCCGCGAGGCCTACGGCGAGACCCCCTACGCCCACCTCATGACCCGGCGCATCGAGCGCGCCAAGGCGCTCCTCCGGCAGGGCGACGCGGTGAGTGTGAGCGACGTGTGCTGGGCGGTGGGCTGCACGAGCCTCGGGTCGTTCAGCTCGAGGTTCACCGAGATCGTGGGGATGACGCCGAGCGCCTACCGGGCGCTCTCGCACGAGGCCGTCACCGTGGTGCCGAGCTGCGAGGCCATGGTGCTGGGGCGGCCGCGCAGGGTGCGCGCGGCATCCGCGGATCGAGCAGGAACCGAGAAGCGCGTGGACGCCCTCGCTCGCTAACGTCGAGCCATGACCATCTCACTCAGCCACGTGCACCTGCTCGCCGACGACCCCGACGCCGCCCTCGCGTTCTACCGCGACACGCTCGGGCTCGAACTCCGCTCGGAGGTGGAGAACGACGGCTTTCGCTGGATCACGCTCTCGACCGCCGACCAGCCCGAGATCGAGATCGTGATCTCCCAGCCGCGCGCCGGGCACTCGGAGGAGGACGGCGCCGCCATCGAGGCGCTGCTCGCGAAGGGCGAGCTGCCCGGCCTGCTCTTCCGGACCGACGACCTCGACGGCGCCTTCGAGCGGGTGCGCGCCGCCGGCAACGCCGAGATCGTGCAGGAGCCGACCGATCAGTTCTGGGGCGTCCGTGACGCGGCCTTCCGCGACCCGGCGGGCAACATGGTGCGCATCAGCCAGGCGTGACGCCCTCGCGGCTTGACCTGCAGCGTCGCCATACTGTTAAGTGCTTAACGATATGACGACACCGCCGATCGCCCCGTTCTCCGACAGCCCCGCCTTCAAGCTGCATCGCGCCACAGCGCTGCTCGACCGGGTCTCGGATCGCTATCTGCGAGCGCACCACAGCATCCCGTACTCCGACTTCGTGGTGCTGCTCGTGGTGCGGGTGCTGGGCGAGCCGACCCAGCGGCAGATCGCCGACGACCTCTCGGTCTCCCGGGCCTCGGTGACCCAGCGGCTCGACGGGCTCCGCGCGAACGGTCTCGTCGAGGTGCGACCGCACCCTGGCGACGCCAGGGCCAGACTCGTGCGGCTCACGACCGAGGGGGGTGCCCTGCTCGACCGCGCCTGGCGGGGGCTCGACGGGCACCAGGACGGAGTCGACGCGGGAGTGGACCTCGAGATGCTCGGCCGGATCCTCGACCGCGTGATCGCCAACGCCCTCGGGGTGCTGGCGGCGGATGCGGGGGAGGAGGCGTGAACGGCGTCGTCACCTCGACGGGGCTCGCCGCGCAGGAGCTCGACCGCGGGAGCGGGGAGACGCTCGTCCTCCTGCACTCCTCGAACACCGCGGGGTGGATGTGGGGGCCGCAGCTCGACGGGCTCCGCGGGCACCACCTGCTCGTGCCCGACCTGCCGGGGTTCGGCGGCAGCAATCGGCTGACCTGGGGGTCGGTGGCCGAGGCGGCCCGGCACGTCTCCTCCCTCGTGGCGGAGTTCGCTCCCGAGGGCCGGGCGCATCTGGTGGGTCTGTCGCTCGGGTCGTCCGTGGCCCTCGCGGTCGCGGCCGCGCATCCGGACCGCGTGCGCAGCGTCTTCGCCGGGAGTGCCGCCCTCGCGCCGCCCTCCACCCCCGCCCGGCTCGCGAGCGCGGTGGCGATCCGGGCCTGGGGCTCGCCCGCCTACTGGCGGGGCACCGGGCGGAGCTACGGGCTCTCGGGGGAGGATCTGGAACTGTTCGTCTCGACGGGAGCCGGGATCCGGCGCGAGACCGCCGAACAGATCTACAGTGAGGTGCGCACCGGGACGCCCGTCGACGCGCTCGCCCGTGTCGACGCACCTGTGCTGGCCGTCGCCGGCGGTCGGGACGCCGCCTTCGTGCGGCAGGCCTCTCTGCAACGGCTCCGCCAGGCCCTCCCGTCGGCGCACCTCGCGCTGGCGCCGGGACTCCACCACCACTGGAGCGCGGAGAGCCCGCAGCTCTTCGCCGACGCCGTGCTCGCGTGGACCTCACGTGGTGAGCTCGCGGCCGGCCTCGTCGAGGTGGGGTAGCCGCACTCAGGTCGACGCGGAACCGGGCCCCGCGGTCGATGCCGGCGAGAGGGCTTCCTTCCGGCGGCGCGGCAGCCACAGGGCCATCAGCACGCCGCCCACCACCGCGCAGCCGAGGTAGACGAGGCCGATGGGGGTCTGGTCGGCCTCGGGGAGGACGGCCGCGGCGCCGAGGGTGACCGCCACGAACAGGTAGCAGACCGCGCTCGTGAGGCCGCCGACGAGCCCGAGGTTGCGGTCGAAGAGACCGAGTGCGAGACCGTAGGCGAGCGGGCACAGGGCGCCGCAGCCGAGCATCACGAGTATGCCGCCCACCGTGATGAGCACGATGTCCGGGCCCACCAGGAACCCGCTGAGGGCGAGCACGAGCGCCCCCGCGGTGAACAGCGCCAGAGCGACCCCGCCGTGCGTGCGCGACGACAGCCGGGTGGCGAAGGTACCGGTCGCGAGTTCGCCGCCGAGATTGGCGGCGCCCACCACGAGGGCGATGAAGCCGTAGGCGAGCGGTGACAGCCCGAGCACGTCCTGGTAGAGCACGGGGGCGACGACGCCGAAGAGCAGCTGTGCGCTCGCGAAGACCGCGAACACGAGCGTGAGGCCCACGAAGACGCGGCGTCGCAGGGTGCTGACGAGCACCCGGGCGATGGCGCGGGGGCGGATGGGGCTCGCGGCCTCGGGGGTCAGCGTCTCGGGCAGCAGCCGCCACACCACGAGGGCCGCGAGGGCGGCGAGCACGGCGACGAGCACGAAGATGCCGCGCCAGGAGACGAACTGGGCGATCACGCCGCCGATCGCGGGCGCCACCACCGGGGCGAGCCCCCAGGAGGCCCCGAGCCAGCCCGAGACCGAGGTGAGCCGCGCGCCGCGGAAGAGGTCGGCGGCGATGGCGTAGACGATCACCATGCACGCGCATCCGCCGACCCCCTGCACGAAGCGGAGGGCGAGGAGCACGCCGATGTCGGTCGTGAAGGCGATGGCGATGCTCGCGGCGAACAGCAGGGCGAGGCAGATGAGCAGCGTGGGCTTGCGGCCCTTCGCGTCGGCGATCACCCCGATCGGCAGGAGGCCGAGGCTCATGCCGAGCACGTAGGCCGAGACCGTGTTCTGCACGAGGGTGGTGGAGGTGTCGAACTCGCGCACCATCTCGGGGATGGCGGGGGTGTAGACGTCGATCGGGAACTGGCTGAGCGGGATGACCCCGAGCAGGATGGCGAACAGCAGTCTTCTGTCCCTCATGGGATCCCCCGTCTTGCGCCCGCCCCCGTGCGCTCGCGGCCAGCCTAGCGGTGTCGGGAACAACGGGAGCCTCTGCCGCGTTCGGTTCTTCGGGCCGGCCGGCATCGCCGTCGGCGCCCGACGAAGGGAATGCACATGACTTCGAAGACCTGGTTCATCACCGGCACCTCGCGCGGCTTCGGCCGGGAGTGGGCGATCGCCGCCCTCGAGCGCGGCGACAGCGTGGCGGCGACCGCGCGCGACGTCTCGTCGCTCGACGACCTCGTCGAGCGGTTCGGCGACCGCGTCCTGCCGATCGCGCTCGACGTCACCGACCGCGCGGCCGACTTCGCCGCCGTCGACGCGGCCGTCGAACGGTTCGGCCAGCTCGACGTGGTCGTGAACAACGCCGGCTACGGCCACTTCGGCTTCGTCGAGGAGGTGACGGAGGCCGAGGCCCGCGCGCAGCTCGAGACCAACGTGTTCGGCGCCCTCTGGATCACCCAGGCCGCCCTGCCGCACCTCCGTGCCCAGGGCAGCGGGCACATCATCCAGGTGTCGTCGATCGGCGGCATCTCGGCGTTCCCGCTCGTGGGCATCTACCACGCCTCGAAGTGGGCGCTCGAGGGGTTCTCGCAGTCGCTCGCGCAGGAGGTGGCCGGCTTCGGCATCCACGTGACGCTCGTGGAGCCCGGGGGGTTCAGCACCGACTGGTCCGGATCGTCGGCCGCGACCTCGGAGCCGCTCGAGGCGTACGCCGCGCTGCACGAGTCGGTGGCCGAGGCGCGGAAGACGCGCAACGCCACGCCGGGCGACCCCGCGGCGTCGGCTCAGGCCATCCTCCGGGTCGTCGACGCGGAGGAGCCGCCGCTGCGCGTGTTCTTCGGCACGGCGCCGCTCGGCATCGCGAAGGCCGACTACGCGAGCCGGATCGAGACGTGGGAGAAGTGGAACGACGTCTCGGTGCTCGCTCAGGGCTGACGCGCGCGGCTGGTTTCGGTAGATCTGAGAGGGACCGACCCCGTATAGGGCGTCGGTCCCTCTCATTTCCACCGTTACTCGGTCGAGGCGACCGCTCGGGCAGCCTCGACGGCCTCGCGGGTGTCGGCCGCGACGAGGTCGGCATTGAGGGCCGCCCCCGCCATGGCGCCCATGCCCGCGGCCACCACCACGAGGGCGCCGGCGTTGCCGGAGTTGCCCGCCACCCAGACGCCGGGCACGCTCGTGAGGCCCGTGAAGTCGGAGGCGGTCCAGGCGCCCATCGGGCCCTCGGCGGTCTCCGCTCCGAGCTGGCGCAGGAGCTCGTCGTTCGCCAGCAGGCGCGGGCCCACGAAGAGGCGGTCGAGGTCGACGGTCGTCCCGTCGGCGAGAGCGACGCCCGTGAGCGTGCCGTCGGCGTCGCTCAGGATGCTCGAGACGTCGGTGGCGAGGATGCGCACCCCGCGGGCCTCGAGGCCCTCGCGCACCGCGGGGTCGAGGTCGTCGGTGAGCGGGCCGACGAAGGTCACGTCGGCCGACCACTGACGGATGAGCGTGGCCTGGTGGATCGACATCGGGCCCGTGGCGATCACGCCGAGGCGGAGGTCCCGTGCCTCCCAGCCGTCGCAGTAGGGGCACGCGACCGCGCCGGTGCCCCACTGCTCGGCGAGGCCGGGGATGGTGGGGAGCTCGTCGCGGAGGCCGCTCGCGATGACGAGGCGACGGGCCGTGAAGGTCGCGGTGCCGCCGGACGTGCCGCCGGACGTGGCGCCGGACGTGCCGCCGGTCGTTCCGGACGTGCCGGCGGTGGCCGCCTCGGCGAGCTCGACGGTCACCTCGAACCCGCCCGCCTCGCCCGTGGCCGAGACGGCGCGGCCGGCGAGGATCTCGCCGAGGTAGCCCCGCACCTCGGCGCGGCCGAGTTCGAGCAGCTCGAGCGGCGAGAAGCCGTCGCGGGTGAGGAAGCCGTGCATGTGCGCGGCGAAGCGGTTGCGCGGTGCGCCCGCGTCGACCACGAGCACGCGACGGCGGGCGCGGGTGAGCACGAGGGCGGCGTTGAGTCCGGCGGCGCCGCCGCCGACGATGATGACGTCGTAGGTGTTTTCGTTCATGCCCCCACTCTCGCGGCGGTGTTCGACTTTGGCAATCCGATGTGCTGAAATGGCAATATGCCGTCGATAGCTCCCCAACCATCGCCCACCGCCGCCGAGTCGCGCGCGGCTCGCATCGGGGTACGACTCCGTGCCGCCCGTGCGGACCAGGGCCTCACGCTGGCCGACGTCTCCGCCTCGACCGGCATCTCGGCGAGCACGATCTCCCGCGTGGAGAGCGGCGGCCGGCAGCCCAACCTCGACCTCCTCATCCCGCTCGCCCGCGCGCTCGAGCTCAGCCTCGACGAGCTCGTGAGCGACGAGGTGCCTGACCCCCGGGTGCCCGCGAGGCGCTCGCGTGCCGACGGCCGCGTCATCTACAGCCTCTCGAAGGAGACCTCGCCGAACCAGACGGTGCGCATGGTCATCCCCGCCGTGCCGCCCGGGAGCCCGCCCGCCGAGGCTCCGTCGCTGAAGACGCACGAGGGCTTCGAGTGGGTCTACGTGCTGAGCGGCCGGCTGCGGCTCATGCTCGGCGAGCACGACCTCGTGCTGCGGCCGGGGGAGGCCGCGGAGTTCGCGACCCGTGTTCCGCACTGGCTCGGCAGCGCCGACGGCGGTGAGGTCGAGCTGATGTGCATCTTCAACCGCGACGGCGAGCGCATCCACGTGCGGGCCCAGACCGAGCCCGACCGGCGCGTGGGCCGCTGAGGGCGCGGCGGGCGCGCCCGGGTAGCCTCGGACCATGGCTGAGAACGATGGCACGGCGCGCGTCGAGATGACACCGGATGGCACAACACCGGTCGGGATGCACCCGCCCGGTGACATCGACCCGCGCGGCGGCACCTGGCTCGACGACAACCTCGCGAGCTGGAACGAGCGCGTGCCGCTGCACGTGAACGGCGACCACTACGACCAGTCCGAGCTGCTCGCCGGCCGCGGGCGCCTGCGCGAGCTCGAGGAGGAGGCGCTCTCGCGCATGTTCCCCCAGGGCTTCGACGGCCTCCGCGTGCTCCACCTGCAGTGCCACTTCGGCGCCGACTCCCTCGTCTTCGCCCAGCGCGGCGCTGAGGTCGTGGGGCTCGACTTCTCGCTCCCGGCCGTCAAGGAGGCGCGCGAGCTCGCGGCCTCCACGGGGCTCTCCGACCGGGCGCGCTTCGTGGTGGCGAACGTCTACGACGCCAGGCACCTGCTGCCCCAGCCCGGCTCGTTCGACCTCGTCTACACGAGCTGGGGCACCATCGGCTGGCTGCCCGACATCGCCGAGTGGGCGCGGATCGTTTCGTGGTTCGTGAAGCCGGGCGGCCGCTTCTACTTCGCCGACTCGCATCCGGCCGCCTGGGTGTTCGACGACGCGGAGCCCGGGCAGCTGCCCCGCTTCGCCTACCCCTACGACGACGGCGGGGTGCCCACGGTGCTCGAGGAGCAGGGTGACTACGCCGACGAGTCCGCGGTGCTGGAGAATCCGCGCACGTGGGAGTGGACGCATCCGCTCTCGGCCACCCTCGGCGGACTGCTCGACGCAGGGCTGCGGCTCGACCGGCTGGGGGAGCACTACGAGCTGCCGTGGCGGATGTTCCGCGCGCTCGAGCAGGGCGATGACGGTCTGTGGCGGTGGCCGCGGGAGCGGTGGCTGCCGCTCGGGGTGAGCCTCGAGATGACGCTTCCGGGATGACGGGCGTGGGCGCAGGGACCGTGCGCTTCGCCGGCCGTATCGCCGGCTTCGGCACCGCGTCGGGCACGCGCATCGTGGCCGGGCTCTGGGAGCACTCACCGTTCGGTGCCTTCGCCGACGTGATGCTCGAGGACGCCGTCGGCCACCGCACCCTGCTCGCACCCTCGGACGAGGTGGCGGAGTTCGTGTCGTCGACCTACTCCTTCGACGAGGTGCGCGTGGTGCCCGTGGCCCGGCGCCGCATCACGGGCGGGCTGCGGGTCGACGCCGGGGGGCTCGAGGTGCGCCTGCTCGTGGGCGCGATGCCGCCGCTCGGCCGACTGCTGCGGGTGGTGCCGCCGCGGATCGCCACGGCACCGCTCTGGCTCGAGGCGATCGACCCCGTGGCGCGTGTGATCGTGCCGGGCGTGCGCACCGCGGGCACCGCGGGTGGGGGCCGACGCGAGTTCTACGGCGTCACGACGCTCCGCCGCATCGCCTGGGCCGGGGCGACCCTCGACGGGGTCGACCTCGGGGCCTTCGCGGCGCTCGATCCGCCCGTGCGGTTCGGGTTCGGATCGGCGCCGTCCGAGCCGCACCTCGTCGACCTCGTCACGAGCATCCGGATGCCGGCGGCCCCGTAGGCGGCGAGCAGGTGGGCGACGAGCGGGTGAGCCGCTCAGCCCTCAGCCAGCTCATCCTGCGAAGACGTAGACCCAGGCCTGCTTGCCGGTGTCGAGCGGCACGAGCACGCGCCGATAGTCGTCGACCTCGTACTCGTCGGCGGCGGCGAGCTCGGCGGCGCTGATCTCGAAGACCGTGCCGGGCACGGAGGCTTCACCGGGCCCGTCCGCCGGAACGAGCAGCGGATGCCGGTCGCTCCCGCTCGTGGCGATCACGTGCGGGTCGGTGATGGTCAGCCACTCCAGCCGGAACCCCACGACCGCCGTCTCGCGCCCGGCGAGCAGCCGCCCGAAGGTGGCGAGCTGCACCTCCGGCTGCCGCAGCGTGCCGTAGGAGAACAGCAGCACGGCCTCCGATTCGCTCATGCTCCGAGCCTATCCAGCGCGCAGGCTCAGATCGTGGCGACCGATCCGGAGTCGACGCGGTAGTTGGAGCCGTTCACGAACGAGGCGAGGTCGGAGCACAGGAACGCGATGACATTCGCCACCTCGTCGGGCTCGCCGCGGCGGCCGAGCTCCATGTAGGGGCGCTCCTCCACGAGGAACGACTCGATCGCCTTCTCGACGGTCGTGTCGAGCTCGGCCGCGCGCTTCTGCATCATGGCGTCGGTCATGGGGGTGTGGATGAAGGCCGGCGAGACGGCGTTCACGAGCAGGCCCTCCGAGGCGTAGGAGCGCGACAGGCCCTTCGCCAGTGCCAGGATGCCCGCCTTCGCGGCGCAGTAGGGGAGCTCGTCGTCGTAGGGCTGCACCGCGTCTTCGGAGGCGATGAGCACGAGACGACCCCAGCCGCCCTTCCGGAGCGAGGGCAGGAAGCGACGGATGAGGCGCACCGGGCCGATGAGATCGGTCTCGATGGTCTTCGTCCAGCCCTCGTCGCTGATCTCGTGGAACAGCCCCTGCGCGCCCGTCACCCCGGCCGACTGCACGAGGATGTCGATGTCGCCGACGGCATCCTGCACCTGTGCGTGCAGCCGGTCGAGGTCGGTGAGGCTCGTGATGTCGGCGGCGAACGCGTGCACGCGCTCGCTCCAGCCCGTGCCGGGGAGGCGGGAGACGGCTTCGTCGAGGGCGGACTGGTCGATGTCGCTCATCACGACGGTCGCGCCCTCCTCGAGGAGGAGCTTCGCGGTGTGCCAGCCGATGCCCGAGTCCGCCCCGGTGACGAGCGCCTTCTTGTCTGAGATCCCTAGGTCCATGTCCCCGACCGTACGACCATCCGCCCGGGGCGCAACCGGATCGAGGGGATTCGCGTCAAGGGGGTTTGATGCGGATCCGAACCCTTGTTGTATGTGGAGAAGTGCGTCCTTTTCGGGAAGCAGGGATGAGGAGCGATGCGACCCGGAGCGGTGACTCTCGATCCGGGACGGCTGCGGAGCCTGCTGGCACCGGTCGCACCGGTCGCACCGGCACTCCACGAGCTCGATGAGGTCTTCGACGAGGCCGTTCGGGCTCGCGCTGAGGTGGGCCTGGCGCTCGAACTCGCCACCCGCGTCGCCCGGGGCATTCCGCGGCCGGGGCACGGCTCCACCGCTCGGTATCTCGAGACCCTCGCCACCCTCGCGGCCGCCGACGTGACCGTCGCCCGCGTGGTGGAGCCGCACCTCGATGCGGCCATGATCCTGGCGGAGTGCCCCGCGCCGGTCGACCTGCGAGGCGTCGGTGCCGACGCCTCGAGCACCTGGGGTGTCTTCGCGGCGGAGGGGCCGGGGGTGCGGCTGACGGCGACACCGACACCGGATGCCTCCGGCTGGCTCCTCGACGGGACCAAGCCCTGGTGCTCCCTCGCCGGCCGGCTCACCCACGCGCTCGTCACGGCGCACGTCGCGGCCGATGGGGCCGGGTGGCCTGACGCGACCGATGGGGCCGACGCTACCGAGCGGTCTGCGGCGGTCGGGGGCGGGCGGCGCCTGTTCGCCGTGGATCTGCGGCACGACGGGGTCACTGCGCAGGAGGACGCCTGGGTGGCTCGCGGGTTCCCCTCGGTGCCGAGCGGTCCGACGGACTTCGCGCGGGTGCCGGCGGTTGCCGTGGGCGCCACCGGCTGGTACCTCGGGCGTGCGGGCTTCGAGTGGGGCGGCATCGGAGTGGCGGCGTGCTGGTTCGGTGGCGCGGTGGGGGTCGCCCGCCGGGTCGTGCAGGCGGCGGCGGAGCGCGGTGACGACATCGCGCTGCTGCACGCCGGCCGCGTCGCCCTCGCCGTGCAGTCGGCGGCATCGGCGCTCGCCGCGGCAGCCGCCGCGATGGATCAGGCCGTGATGGATCAGGCCGCCATGGACCCGGCCGCGATGGATGCGGCTGCGGTACATGCGGCTGCGGCGGATGCGGCGGCGGTCGATCCGACCGGCGGCTCCACCGCCGTCGCCGGCGACACCGCGGGCGAGGCGGCGCTGCTCGCTCAGGTGACGCGATCGATCGTGCGAGCGGCCGCCGAGGACGTGCTGCGGGAGGCCGCGCACGCGCTCGGCCCGTCACCGCTCGCCCTCGACGCCGACTACGCGGCACGAGTGGCCGACCTCGAGCTCTACCTCCGCCAGGACCACGGCACCCGCGACGAGGCCCGCGTCGGCCGCCTCCTCACCGCCCTCGCCGGCCCACCCGTCGTGGCATCGGTCGTCGAGGAGCCGGCCTCGGAGGTGGCATCCCTCGAGGAGGCCTCCCTCGGCAAGGCATCCCGCGGCGAGGCATCCCGCGGCGACACCGTGGAGGCGTCCACCGGCGAGGCATCCACCGGCGAGGCATCCACCGCGGAGCCGTCCCTCGCGGAGTGGGCGAACACGCCGTGGGCCTTCGAGGAGCCACCCGCGGCGGCGGCCGGCCCCGCCGCCGCATCGCAGAGGGGCCTCCGCCCATGAGCTTCACCCACGACACCGTCGGCACGCCCGAGGCCGCATGGCTGGGGGCGATCGAGCGACACGATCCCGTCGAGCTCCAGGAGGGGATGTTCGCCGAGATCGACCACCTCGTGCTGGTCGCCGCCCATCCCGACGACGAGACCCTCGGGGCCGCCGGCCTCCTCGCCCGCGCCTACGCGGCCGGGGTGCGCACGACCGTGCTGGTGGCGACCTCGGGCGAGGCGTCCCATCCGGACTCCTCCACGCACCGCCCCGACGAGCTGGCCCGCCTCCGCGAGATCGAGACCGAGAAGGCGGTCGCCCTCATGGCGCCCGGCGCGACCGTCGAGTTCGCACGTCTACCCGACGGCGGCCTGAGCGGTGCGGTGCCTGCCATGCGCGAACGGCTCGAGGCCCTGGTGGGCGTCGCGGGGGAGGGCGACCCCGGGACACGGGGCGCACGAGTGCTGCTCGTGTCGACCTGGGCGGGCGATCGCCACCCCGACCACGAGGCCGCCTGCGAGGCCACCGCCGCTGTCGCGGAGTCACGCGAGCTGTGGCACCTCGCCTACCCGGTCTGGCTCTGGCACTGGGCCGCGGTCGACGACCCGGCCGTGCCGTGGGATTCCTTCGTGTCCGTCTCCCTCGACCCCGAGATCGTCGACGCCAAGCTGCACGCCCTGGCCCTCCACACGAGCCAGGTCTCCCCGCTCAGCGGACTCCCGGGCGACGAGGTGCTCCTGCACGAGGGCATGCTCGAGCACTTCACCCGCTCCTTCGAGCTGTTCGTCGACCTCACCCCGAGCCCGCCCGCACCCGCCCCGTCGTCCACCCCCGCCACGGCCCCGTCATCCACGCCGGCCGACCTCACCACGGCGCCCGCCGAGCTGCACGACAGCGGCGTCGCCGCCGACTACTTCGACCGCCTGCACGCCGGGGCCGACGACCCCTGGGGCTTCGAGTCGCGATGGTACGAGGAGCGCAAGCGCGCGCTCCTCGTCGCCGCCCTCCCCGACCGCCGCTACGGCACAGTGCTCGAGGTCGGCTGCTCCACGGGCGTGCTCTCGGCCGCCCTGCTCGAGCGCACGACCGAACGCTTCGTGGGGGTCGACGTCTCCGAGGTCGCCCTCGAGCACGCTCGCACCCGGGCTGCCGCCGCCTCCGCCCCCAGCCCAACCGCCCCCAGCCCCACCGCCGAGTTCCGCCGACTGCAGGTCCCGGCCGAGTGGCCGGAGGGGCCGTTCGACCTCGTGGTCGTGAGCGAGGTGGGCTACTACCTCGACGCCCCCGACCTCGTGGGCCTCCTCGACCGCATCCTCGACACCCTCACCCCCGGCGGCGCGGTCGCCGTCTGCCACTGGCGCCACCCCGTCGCCGGCCGCACGGCGACGGGCGACGACGTGCACGCTGCCTTCGCCGCGCACCCAGGCCTCGATCGTCTCGCCCATCACCTCGAGGAGGACTTCGTGCTCGACGTCTTCACCCGCGCGCCCGCCGTCTCGATCGCCCGGCGCGAGGGCATCCTGTGAGCGAGTGCACCCTGTGACGCGAGCGCATCCTGTGACCGAGCGCACCCTGTGACCGAGCGCGCCCTGTGATCGAGCGGATCGACGTGGTGGTCCCGGCCCGCGACGAGGAGGCGCTGCTCGGCGCCTGCCTCGAGTCGGTGCTCGCGGCCGCCGACGCGCTGCCCGGCCGCATCCGCACCCGGATCGTCGTGGTGCTCGACGACTGCACCGACGGATCCGTCGACGTGGCCCGCTCGTTCGGCCCCCGCATCCGCGTGGTGCAGACCGCCTTCGCCAACGTGGGCCGGGCCAGGGCCGCCGGGGTCGAGGAGCTGCTCGACTCCTCGGTGCCGAGACGGGGGCACTGGATCGCGTCGACGGATGCCGACAGCGTCGTGCCGCGCACCTGGCTCCGCGAGCACCGCAAGGCGGCCGAATCCGGTGCCCTCGTCGCCCTGGGCCGCGTGCTGCCGCGCGCCGCCGACCTCGACGGCGAGGTGCTCCGCGCCTGGCACGACCTCCACCTCGCGCCCGGGCGCCACGTCTACGGCGCGAACCTCGGCGTGCGCGCCGACGCCTACCTCCTCGCCGGCGGCTTCCCGCCCCTCGCGTCGGGTGAGGACGAGGCGCTCGTCGCCGCCGTCGAGGCCCTCGACCCGGGGCTGCTGCCGGTGCTCGGAGTGGTGGGGGAGGCGCCGGCGCCGCTCGTGATCGATCTGGGCGGCGCGCCCGTCGACACCTCAGGGCGCACAGAGGGCCGCACGGCGGGCGGTTTCGCCGGCTTCCTCCGCCGCCTCGTCGACTGAAACCCGTCAACCCCCTCGCCACCCGCGCCGAGGTGGCGTAGGCCGGAAGCATGAGAGCACTCACCTACCAGGGCACCATGAAGGTCAGCGTCGAAGAGGTCCCGGATCCCGTGATCCAGGAGCCGACCGACGTCGTCATCCGTGTCACCTCCACCGCCATCTGCGGCTCCGACCTGCACCTCTACGACGTGCTGGGGCCGTTCCTGGACAAGGGCGACATCCTCGGCCACGAGCCGATGGGGATCGTCGAGCAGGTCGGATCCGCGGTCACCCGGCTCCAGGTCGGCGACCGCGTCGTCATCCCGTTCGTGATCGCCTGCGGCCACTGCCACATGTGTCAGCGCGGGCTCACGACCCAGTGCGAGACCACCCAGAACCGCGACACCGGCACCGGTGCCGACCTCTACGGCTACACCGAGCTCTACGGCTCCATCCCCGGCGGCCAGGCCGAGAAGCTCCGCGTGCCGTTCGCCGACTTCAACGCCCAGAAGGTGGGCACCGAGCTGCCCGACCACCGCTACCTGTTCCTCTCCGACATCCTGCCCACCGCCTGGCAGGGCGTGCAGTACGCCGAGCTCCCGGATGACGGCGTGCTCGGCGTGATCGGGCTCGGCCCCGTCGGCCAGTTCGCCGCGCGCATCGGCCGTCACCTCGGCCATCGCGTGATCGCGGTCGACCCCGTGCCCGAGCGCCGCGCCATGGCCGAGCGCCACGGCATCGAGACGCTCGACCTCACCGACGACGTGCTCGATCGCCTGCGCGAGCTCACCGACGGCCGTGGCCCGCACGGCATCGTCGACGCGGTCGGCATGGAGGCGCACGG
The DNA here is from genome assembly GCF_023264895.1 of Herbiconiux sp. GTDB lineage: Bacteria > Actinomycetota > Actinomycetes > Actinomycetales > Microbacteriaceae > Herbiconiux. The sequence goes on from NZ_JAHFUY010000039.1 coordinate 15,708, forward strand.
CAACCCCGGTGCCGCGTTCGCGCAGTTCGCCGCGGGCCTGCTCCCGGATGCGCTCGCCAAGAAGGCGGCCACGACCGTCGGCGTCGACCGCCTCGCCGCCCTCCTGCTCGCCCTCGACGCCGTGCAGCGCGGCGGCACCGTCTCGCTCAGCGGCGTCTACGCGGGTGCGGCCGATCCGGTGCCGTTCATGACGATGTTCGACAAGCAGCTGACCCTCCGCATGGGCCAGTGCAACGTGCACCGGTGGCGCGACGAGATCCTCCCGCTGGTGGAGGACCCCGCCGATCCACTCGGCATCGACGACCTCGTGACGCACCGCGTGCCGCTCGACCAAGCTCCCGAGATGTACGAGATCTTCAAGAAGAAGGAGGACGGCTGCATCAAGGTCGTGCTGGTGCCGTGAGGCCCTCCTCCGATCCTCAGTACGCGGCGGCGAAGACCAGCGGGTAGAGGATGGTGCCGAGCACGCCCACGAGCGTGGCGGCACCGAGGGCGATCCCCGCGCCGGCGAGTGCCCGGCCGGGGCCCGCCTTGGCGAGGGCGAGCAGTCCGAGCACGAGGGCTCCGATGCCGAGCAGCGCCTGCAGCACCGTCTGCACGAGGCTGACCGCGCCGTAGGCGTCGGAGCTCGCACTCGCGATCATGCCGGCCTGCACGAAGATGAAGATGAGGCCCAGCAGGGACGGCAGGGCACCGAGGATCACGGACGCGAGGGCGAGCGGGTTGCGCCAGGCTCCCTGCGGGTGGCCGCCCTGGTGCTCGGTGCCCCGGCCGTCCGTTCCCGGGGTGGGCCCGTAGCCCGGGTGGCGCGGAGCCTCCTGCTTCGGGGGCTGCCCGTAGCCCGGGTGCGCACCCGGCTGCTGCGGTGGCTGGTAGGCGGGCTGCTGCGGCTGGTACTGGGGCGGCTGGTACTGCGGCTGCTGCGGGGGCTGGTACTGCGGAGGCTGGTGCTGCTGCGGCGGCTGCTGGTACTGGGGTGGCTGGGGCGGCTGCCCGGAACGGGGCGGCTCGGGCGGCTGGAACGGGGGCTGCTGGCTCATGGTCATCCGATCGACGAGTGATGTGCAGGCTTCGTGCCCGCCTCCTCCATGCCTACCCCACCTGGCGCCGGCAGGGGAGGCGGCACCGCCTCCCGCTGCAGCTTGACGAACACCACGCCGCCCACGATGAGCGCTCCGCCGAGCGCCTGCACGAGCGTGGGCACCTCACCGAGCAGCAGCCAGGCGAAGAGCACCGCGAACAGCACCTCGACGAGCCCCACGAACGAGGCCACGCGCGATCCGAGCCGAGCGGCGCCCAGGATGCCGGTGAGGTAGGCGAAGGCGGTGGCGATCACGACCACGACGCCCATCGGCACGATCCAGGAGACCTCGCCCACGAGGGGCATGACCACGTCGTCGAACGACATGGTGAAGGGGAGCAGCCCGGTGAGCCCGATCAGTCCGAGGGCCAGCCCGCCCACCAGGAGACCGGCGCAGACGAGCGCCACGGGCGGGAGGTCGCCGCTCGGCCGCGCCGAGATGAGGTAGTAGCCCGCGAGGCAGACGGCCGCACCGAGGGCGAACAGCACCCCGAGCCCGTCGAGCCCGCCGGCGCCGGCCGGGTCGATCACGAGCACGAGCCCGCCGATGCTCAGCAGGGCGCCCACGATCGTGAGCATGGCGGGCGGGATGCGCGTGCGCCCCCAGGCGAGGAGCACCAGCAGCACCGGGGCCGAGTACTCGATCAGCAGGGCGATGCTCACGGGCATCCGCTCGATGGCCGCGAAGTAGAACACCTGCGCCCCCACGACGGCGACGATGCCGTAGAGCAGCACGAGCCTCCAGGCCGCGAACAGGGTGCGGTAGCGACCTCGGAGCGCCCAGAGCGCCGGGGCGAGCAGCACGAGCCCGCCGCCGAGCGCGCGCACGGTGACCGCGGCGACGGGCGACCAGCCGGCCTCGAGCAAGGGCTTCACGAAGGGGCCGCTCATGCCGAAGGCCGCCGCCGCCGCGAGGGCGAGCACGAGGCCGGCACCGCGACGATGTGCGAGCGGGGCGCTCCGCCGGAGATCGTGGGGGGAATGCTGCGTGATGTCGCTCATGCTCGCCTGTCAGGAGTCAAAGTGGGTACGCTAGTGACACTAATCGCGGCCCATGTCAGGAGTCAACATCCTTTTCGCCTATGACACCGAAGCGACCCTCGCGTTCGCCACCGCCCTCGTGAACACCGAGGCGGCGGTCTCCGGCTCGCGCGACGACGAACTCTCCTCCCGCGCCCAGCTCGTCGCGCTGCTCGACGAGAACGACTACTCCGGCCGCCGCGACGGCGACGACGCCGAGCTCGACGAGGTGCGGACCCTCCGCCCCGAGCTCCGGCGCTTCTGGGAGGTCGAGCGCGACGAGGCGGTCGAGCTCGTCAACGCCATCCTGCGCGACGCCCACGCCCTGCCGCAGCTCGTGCGCCACGGCGACTGGGACTGGCACCTGCACGCCACCGACGCCGAGGCGCCGCTCGCGACCCGGATGCGCGTGGAGGTCGCCATGGCGTTCATCGACGTCATCCGCAGCGACGACTTCGACCGCCTGCGCACGTGCGCCGCCGACGACTGCGACGCGGTGCTGGTCGACCTCTCGCGCAACCGCTCGAAGCGCTACTGCGACGTGGGGAACTGCGGCAACCGGATGAACGTCAACGCGTACCGCGCGCGCCGCTCGGCCGGGGCCTGAGGCGTAGGGGCCTGAGCCGTAGAGGCCTGAGGCGCAGAGGCCCGAGCCCCGGCGCGCTAGAGCAGCTTCCGCAGCGTGCGGAGGTTGCGCGTGGTGATGGTCGCCTTGAAGCGGGGCTTCGCGAGGAACTTCGCGAGCGCCGTCTCGGTGCTCGAGCCCTTCGGCGTCTCCCAGTAGAAGACGCCGTCTCCGGGCACCCCGCGTTCGCCCGCCGAGGTGGAAGCGGAACCCGCTCCGGCCGAGAACTCCGTGATCTCGTCGAGAGCATCCGGCGTGGAGGCGAACAGCACGTAGGGCTGCACGCCGTCGGTCTCCTCGAACGGGTACGCGTCGACGATGCCGGCGAGCTCCGCGTGGTCGACGAGCACGATCCAGGCGTCGTAGCCGAAGCGCTCGCCGAGGCCCTTCTCGATGGTCGCCTTGAGGTGCGCGTGCGCCGCGGCCGAGGCTGGCTCCGAAGTTGAGAACAGCACGTTGCCCGAGGCGAGCACGGTCTTCACGTCGTCGAAGCCGAGCGAGCGGAAGAGCTCGGCCAGCTCGGCGCTCTTCACGGTGATGCCACCGACGTTCACTCCGCGCAGGAGCGCCGCATACTTCGCCATGCGCCCAAGCTACCGCGGGCCGGCCGTCGCGGAGAAGCGCCGGAGAAGCGCCGGAGAAGGGCCGGAGCGTCAGCGGTGCAGCACGAGCACCGACTCCGGCGAGCCGTGCCTGGCCTTCGCGAGCTCGGTGAACCCGAGCCGCTTGGCGAGGGCGACCGAGCGCGTGTTGCGCGCATCCGTGACGGCGGTGACCGTGCGGGCGCCGACGGTCTCGAAGGCGAACCCGAGGATGCCCTCCGCGGCCTCGGTCGCGATTCCCCGGCCGCTGTGGGACGGATGCATGACCCAGCCGATCTCGACCTCGCGCGTCTCGCGGGCGACCGTGCGCAGGTGCAGCGAGACGTCGCCGATCACGTGCCCTTCCCGCTCCACGGCGAGGGCGAGGAAGTCGTCGGCCTGCCAGAGCCGCGTGTGCCTGGTGCGGTCGCGGAGGTGCCGGAACGAGGCCTTGCGGTCGCGCTCCGGCCACGGCAGGAACTGCGAGACCGAGGGCTCGGACTGCAGGTCGTACCAGTCGGCGGCGTCGCCCAGCCGGTGGGGGCGGAGCAGCAGGCGGTCGGTCGTGAGGTGGGGAGCGTCGAACGGGGTCTCGGTGCGCGGCCCGCGCACGAACCGGGGGCGCCGGATGCCCGCCGAGGCCAGAGCGTCCTTCACCCGGGTGCGCAGCGGGATCGCGGCGGGGCCGGAGCGGGTCGTCGTGTGCGCCCAGAGTGATCCGTAGCCGAGTGCCTTGATCTGCGTCATGGGGAGACGTTATGCAACCGAGACAGGAGGGCTGTGTGGAAAGATTTGAGGTCTCTATGAATCGGTCCGGAGGCCTGGAGACGACCGCACGCCGCCTCGACAATGGAGCGTGACGAATTCACCGATCTCCGACGAACTCGTCTCGTCGGGGCGCCGGCGGGCCGTGCTCGCCAAGCTGCCCCGCCTCTACCGCGCCGACGGCTCGCCCATCCGGGTGCTGCTCGTCGATGACGAGGTCGTGCTCACGAGTCTCGTGAGTCTCGCGCTGGCCTACGAGGGCTGGACGGTCGACATCGCCCACGACGGCACGACCGCCCTGCAGAAGTACCGCGACGAGCGGCCCGACGTGGTGGTGCTCGACATCATGCTGCCGGACACCGACGGCATCACCCTGCTCAAGCAGCTGCGCGACGTGGAGCAGTCCTCGCCCACCCTCTTCCTGACCGCGCGCGACTCGGTCGACGACCGCATCATCGGCCTCACCGCCGGCGGCGACGACTACATGACCAAGCCCTTCAGCCTCGAGGAGCTCGTGGCACGCCTCCGGGGGCTCCTCCGCCGCTCGATCATGACGGTGTCGGATGAGGACTCCCGCATCGTGGTGGGCGACCTGCTGCTCGACGAGACGAGCTACGAGGTCAACCGCGGCGGCGACCCGATCCAGCTCACCACGACCGAGTTCGAGCTGCTTCGCTACTTCATGCGGAACCCCCGCCGGGTGCTCTCGCGGGCGCAGATCCTCGACCGGGTGTGGAACTACGACTTCGCGGGCAAGGCCTCGATCGTCGACCTCTACGTCTCCTACCTGCGCAAGAAGATCGACGCCGACCGGCCCTCGATGATCCACACCGTCCGCGGCGTCGGCTACGTGCTGCGGCCCGCCGAGTGAGCGCGTCGACAGGCGCGCCCGCGCGCTGCGGAGTCACAGCGTGACCGCCGCGAACGGGCGGCGCGGCACCGTCTCGGCGCGCCGGCGCCCCTGGACTCTCCGCAGCCGCCTCGTGGTCGGAACCGCCGGCCTCGTCGCGGTCGTGCTCCTCACGGTGGGCATCGTGAGCATCGTCACGCTCAACACCTCCATCACGCGCGTGGTCGACACCCAGCTCCGAGGTTCGATGTCGGCGCTCAGCTACTCGGTCGAGAAGTTCCACTACGGGCACTCCCCGTCGGGGCAGATCTACCCCCACAAGCCGCTCACGGAGTTCACCGGCCACGGCCCGGGCGCGATCATCGCCACGGCCGAGGACGGCGTCATCACCGACTCCGCCCGCTTCTCCGACTCCGACGCCGCTTCGCTCCCGGCCGCCGCTGTCGCGCAGCTCGAGCGGAGCGCGCTCACGCCGGGCACGCAGGAGTCGATCGTGCTCGACGGGTTCGGCCACTACCGCTTCAGCACCGAGACCGACAGCGAGGGCAACCTCCTCATCGCCGGCGTCTCGCTCGCTGCGGCCGACGAGGCCGTGCTGCAGGAGACGATCGTCATGGTCGTCCTGGCCCTGATCGCCCTCGCCATCATCGTGGTGGGCGTGATCGTGGTGGTGCGGCTCGCACTCCGCCCCCTCGGCCGCGTGGTCGGCACGGCCGTCGAGGTCACGAACCTGCCGCTGGACCGCGGCGAGGTCGAGATCCTGACCCGCGTCGGCGAGGCCGACACCGACCCCCGCACCGAGGTGGGCAAGGTGGGGGAGGCCCTCAACCGGCTGATCTCCCACGTCGACGAGGCGCTCGCCGTGCGCGCGGCCACCGACAAGCGGATGCGCCGCTTCGTCACCGACGCGAGCCACGAGCTCCGCACGCCGCTGGCCGCCATCCAGGGCTACGCCGAGCTGACCCGCCAGGAGAACGCCGAGCTCCCCGACATCACGGAGTACTCGCTGGCCCGGATCGAGTCCGAGGCCAAGCGCATGAACTCGCTCGTGAGCGACCTCCTGCTGTTGGCACGTCTCGACGAGGGCCAGGATCTGCACCTCGACCAGGTCGACCTCGGCGAGATCGTGGTGAACGCGGTGAGCGACGCGAAGGCGTCGTCGTCGGGCCATATCTGGCTGCACGTCGTCCCGGATGCCGCGGCGCTCGTCACGGGCGACCGCGAGCGCCTGCACCAGGTGGTGCTCAATCTGCTCTCGAACGCGGCGCTGCACACGCCGGAGGGCACGACCGTGACCGCCGGCATCCGCTTCGCCGAGCACGACGGCACGCCCGGCATCGAGCTCTCGGTGAGCGACAACGGGCCCGGCATCGATCCCGAGCTCGTGCCCGAGCTCTTCGAGCGGTTCGCCCGTGGCGACTCCTCGCGCTCGCGCCGCTCCGGCAGCACGGGCCTGGGGCTCGCGATCGTGGCGTCGATCGTCGAGGCGCACGACGGCTCCATCGAGGTCGCGTCGACGCCCGCGGGCACCACGTTCACGCTGTGGTTCACCCGGGTGGCCGGAGCCACGGCGGGCCCGCTCGGCGAGCGGCCCGGGGCGCAGACGAGGCCCACGACCGCGATCTCCTGAGCAGGCGGCGCCGCCGGTCTCAGCGCATCCGGAGGTGCACGATCCGCAGCACGACCGTGGCCACGACCAGTGCCGAGGCGGCGATGACGGCCGCGACCGCCACGGGAGGCGAGAGCAGCTCGCCGGTCAGGCGCGACACGGCGACCCAGGCGAGCCCCCAGGCCAGCGACGCCGTGGGGGCCAGACGGCCGCGATCCCAGGCGGCCAGGGCGATGCCGAGCGCGGCGGTCACCACGACGATCGCCACGCCCCAGACCTCGGGAGCCGCTCCGAAGCCGTCGAACCCCGCGGCCGTCAGAGCGGCGGTGATGTTGGCGGCGGTGGCCACCGAGACCCAGCCGAGGTAGAGCCCGACGGTGCCGTCGACCACGATCGACTCCACCACGCCCTGGCCGTCGCGGCGGGTGCGCACCACACGCACGAACGTGAACAGCAGCGCCGCGAGCAGCACGACGATCACCACGACGCTGAGAGCCAGGAGTCCGGCCTGCACGCTCAGGATCCAGGCGGCGTTCAGGAGCAGTGTCGCGGCGATCGGATAGCCGAGCGCGCGCTGCCGCGGTGACGACGTCTGGCGGGGGAGGAACTGCCAGATCGCGTACGCGATCAGGCCGAGGTAGATCACCGACCAGATCGAGAAGGCGGGACCGGCCGGGGCGAGCTGCGTCGAGTCCGCGCTGAGCGCCCCGCCCGCCGCATCCTGGATCGGGGTGCCGCCGGCGGCGCCCGACCCGATGAAGCTGCCCACGATGGCGAGCACCGCACTCACGGCGACGACGCTCTGCCGGATGCGATCCGAGGTCCTGTTTTCGCTAATCACCTTAACTACTTTGCCACCGAACGGGCTTCACCGCTCGGAACCGCTCGGAACCGCTCGCGGCGGCCGCGGGGCGCTAACGTGTCTGCCATGACCACGACTCCTTCCGGTTCCGCCCTGCAGCGCGGCATCGGGGCCGCCAAGAAGTTCAACTCCGGGCCCCACCGGGCCGCGCTCGTGGTCTCTCTCCTGGTGTCGCTCTTCGCGGCGCTCTTCGTGACCTCGTACAGTCTCGCGATGGGCAACCCCCAGCCGCACGACATCCCGATCGGCGTGGTGAGCGAGTCGGTCAGCCCCGAGCAGCTCGAGTCGAGCCTCCAGAGCGCGACCGATACGTCGTTCCTCGTCTCGTCGTACCCGAGCGCCGATGCGGCGAAGGCCGCTCTCGAGCAGCAGCAGATCTACGCCGCCCTCGTGACGGAGTCGGGAACCGCATCCGACCTCTACATCTCAAGTGCCTCGGGGGCCTCGATCGCGCACGTCATCAGCTCGGAGGCCACGCAGGTGGGATCGAGCCTCGGCGTGCAGCTCACGGTCACCGACCTCAACCCGCTCCGCCCCAACGACCCGAGCGGCCTCGTGCTGTTCTACCTGGCGCTCGCCTCGACCATCATCGGCTTCGTCGGCGCCATCCAGACCAGGGTCAACGCGAGCGGCATGACGATCGCGGGGGAGCTCGCCTGGGACGCGGGTCGCGCCGTGCTCGTGGGCCTCGTGATCTCGCTCACCACGGGCCCCGTGTTCGGCTTCGAGACGTTCCCGTTCCTGCCGGTCTGGGGGGTCCTGGCGATGACGGTGTTCATCGCGGGCGCGGTCTACAACTTCTTCCGGGTGATCGTGGGCGGCAAGTGGGCGCTCATGCCCACCTGGATCATCTTCATCCTCATCTCCAACCCCTCCTCCGGCGGGGCCGTGGCGCCCGAGCTGCTGCCGCCCTTCTACGAGTTCATGGGGCGGTGGATGCCCACGGGGGCGACGGTGCGCGCCCTCCGCGACCTCGCCTACTTCCCCGACGCGCTGCATCCGGAGCCCTACCTCGTGCTCGGAGCCTGGCTCGTCGGCGCCACCGCCGCCTTCGTGATCGCGCGGCGGATCAGGTACGGCTTCGGCCGCGTGGAGCGGACGCCGGCGTAGCGTCGGCCGGGCGGGCGATGCCGTCGGGCACGCGCGCCGTGAGCCGGGTTCCTGTGCCTGTGTTCGTGCCGGAGCCGGAGCCAGAGCTTGTGCCTGCGCCTGCGCCTGTGCTCGCGGGCGCCGGAGTGAGCGTGAGTCCACCGCCCACGAGTTCGAGCCGGTCGCGGAGCCGCTGCAGGCCATGGAGGTGCACGGGCGGCGTGAGCCCCACGCCGTTGTCGTCGAAGAGCACCTCGAACTCGCCGTCGGCGTGCGTGATCGCGAGCGAGAGGCTCGTGGCCCTGCCGTGCTTGAGGGCGTTCGAGAGCGCCTCCTCGACGATCCGCACGAGCAGCAGCCGGCGCTCCGGGCTGAGCGCCTTCGCGCCGTGGCTCTCGAGCTCGAGCACGCCGTCCGAGAGCGACACGACGGTGGCGATGGTGGCGGGGACCCGCTGGAAGAGGGCGCGGATGGCCGGCACGGCGCCCTGGTCGAGCCGGTCGGGGTAGAGCAGGCGGCTCATGCCGCGGAGGTCCTGCTCGCGGAGGGCGTCGAGGTCGTCGCGGATGGAGGCGATCTCGGCCGCGGTCTGCGGGTCGCGCTCCGCCAGTCCGCTCTCATCGAGCAGGGAGCTCAGTCGTGCGCCGAGGAGCACGAACCGCTGCTGCACGGTGCCGTGCAGGCCGTCGGCCACCTCGCGCCGCACGCGAAGCTCCTCGCCCTGCAGGGCCTCGAGGGCGGCGGAGGCGCTCAGCGCGCGGAGGGCCGACGCGCGCTCCTCGGTGCGCAGTCGGCGTCGCGCGTCGGACTGCGCGAGGGCGAGAGCGAGCGAGATGGCGGCGGCCACGGTGGCGGTCACGATCTCGGCGAGGAGCTCGGTCACGTCGTCGGGGCCGTAGATGCCGAACGCCAGCTGCAGCAGCGAGCGCGCGATCGCGGCCGAGGCGGCGATCACCACTCCCGTGCCGATCCGGCCCGCGAGACCGCGCTCCTGGGGCGAGAGCAGCGCGATGGCCGCGAGGGCGGTGCCCACGGCGGCGGCGTTCGCGCCGAGCCGCGTCACGAGGTTGAAGGTCACGTCGAACGGCGCCGAGGGGTCGACGGCGTCGCGGAGCATCGAGTGCGGCAGGATGCCGAGCACGAAGACCGACTGGATCGAGGCGCCCGTGGCGAAGAGGCCGAGGATGACCCCGAAGGTGAGCAGCGTGATCCGGCGGTAGTCGATGCGGTCGCCGGGCGTGACGGCGGTGGCGTCGCTCACTCCCGAGACGGTCATGCCGGCCCCGTCATGACGCCGCCGTCTCCTCGAGGAAGCGGAGCGCGGCTCCGACGCGAGGGTTCACGACGCCGCCCGAGGCGAGACCGAGCTCGGCGTAGACCGCGGCGATGTGGTTGTCGACCGAGCGTGGCGCGAGTCCGAGGCGCGACGCAATCCCCGCGTTCGACAGGCCCTCGGCGAGCAGCCGCAGCACCTCGTACTGGCGTGGGCTCAGGCGCGCGAGGGTCGACCCACGCCTCGGCCTCCTGCGGGCCACGAGCTCGGGGTCGAGCACCGTGCGGCCCTCGGCGGTGACCTCGATGGCGCGCACGAGGGCGGGGAGGCCGAGCGAGGAGGTCTTCGACAGGCAGCTCCAGCCCTGCGAGACCGGCCGGGGCAGCTCGAGCAGCACGTCGAGGGCGTCGGTGGCCGAGAGCAGCACCACGCCGAGGCCGGGCTGCGTCTCGCGAAGCGCGATGCCGAGGTCGATGCCGTCGCCGTCGCCGAGCTGCACGTCGAGGAGGGCCACGTCGACGGCATCCGGGCCGAGGCCGGCGAAGAGCTCCCGGGCGGCGGCGGCACCCGGTGCCGTCCCCACCACGCGGATGCCGGGGGCGGCGGCCAGGGAGGAGGCCAGCATCTGCCGATAGAGGGGCTGGTCCTCGACCACGACCACCCGGATCCCTGCTGAAGCCACCATCCCCTCTATAGTGCTACATCCCGGGTGCCCCTGTCCTCCCGGAAGCGCGGGCTCCGGTGCGCGGCGGCGTCAGAGCCTGATCTGCGTGAGCGCCTCGAGGCGCGTCCAGCGGCGGCCCGCGGCGCGGAGCGGTGCGAGGTAGCTGTCGGCCGCCACGAGGTCGGGCAGGGGAGTCTGCACGAGTGCGGCGATGTCGGCGATCGGCGCCTGGAAGGTGCGGAAGGGCCCGAGGGGCGGCGGCTCGTCGCGGGCGAGGGCACTCGCGCGGGCCTCGTCGAGGCCGATGTCGCCGAGCTGCGGGGACTGGTCGAGCAGGAAGCCGGAGGCGCGGAGGCGGGGGGTGGAGGCGGTCCCGGTGCCAGCGCCGGTGCCCCAGCTTGTGCCGGTGGCCCTGCTTGTGCTGCTGCTCCAGGCGGCGATCTTCCAGAAGCGCTCGGGGATGCGGATGCCGCGGTAGACCGCATCCGTCGGCGCGAAGACGGGGCCGGTGAAGACGCTGAGGCGGAGGTCGTTCGCCTCGGCGTAGGCCAGCACGTGGTCCTCGACGCCGTTCCAGAGCTCCTTCGACTGGTTGAAGCCCGCGGCCTGCGGTGCGGCGTTCGTGTAGGCGAAGGTGTCGTGGTTGGCGCGGCGGGCCGCGTCGGGCGCACCCCAGACGGGGTCGCGACGGCGCACCAGGTGGCCGCGGTCGAGGTCGTTGCGGGCGTAGAGGGCGGGGCCGGCCTGCTCGTCGGCGGGCACCCGCTCGTCGAGGTGCCAGTCGTCTCCGCGCGGCACATCGGCGAGGGTTCCGCCGTCGATGTTCACGGCGGTGAGCGCGGCGAGGCGGCGGTCGGCGTCGAGCAGCACCGTGAAGTGCTCGTAGTCGAGGTGCCGGATGCGACGGGGGCGGCCGTCGGCGCCCTGCTCGCTCGGCACGGGCAGCGGGCAGGGGGCGTCGAGGAAGGAGGGGTCGAATCCGGAGGGCATGAGCCCAGTCGAGCACGGTGCGGCGGCGGCGCAAGGCATCCGGGTCTGTTCGCAGCGTCGGGACGCGCGCCACAATGAGGCATGGACGTCCTCGCGAGCCGCATCCTCATCCGCCCCTCCGACCCGGAGCGGAGCCGTCGCTTCTACCGCGACGAGCTCGGGCTCGCCGTCGCGCGTGAGTTCGGGGAGGGCGAGCACCGCGGGATGGTGTTCTTCGCCGGGAGCGGCCTCCTCGAGGTCTCGGGGCGGGGCGGCCCCGAGGCGCGCGCGGGCGTGGCGCTGTGGCTGCAGGTGCGCGACGTGCACGAGGAGGTGGCGCGGCTCACGCTGCTCGGGCAGCGGATCGTGCGCGCACCGCAGACGGAGCCGTGGGGCCTCGTGGAGGCGTGGATCGAGGATCCCGACGGCATCCCGATCGTCCTGGTCGAGATCCCCGCCGACCATCCCCTCCGCCGCGATTCCCGAACCCTCTGACCCGGAGGGCTTGCTTATGTGGACAGTGTTCACATAGCCTGGTTCCGGAACGCAGAGGAGCGGACATGGCGAAGATCATGGCGGTGGAGAACATCTCGCTCGACGGGGTGATGCAGTCACCGGGCCGGCCGGACGAGGACACGCGGGGAGGGTTCGACCGCGGCGGCTGGGCGTCGCAGCTCCTGGCGGCAGACCCCGAGGCCGCGATGGCCGCGATGTCGGGCCAGGGCCGTACCGCCGCCATGCTCTTCGGGCACCGCACCTACCTCGACCTCGTGGGCCACTGGCTCGGCACCGACGAGCCCAACCCCTTCACCGAGATCCTGCGGGCGACCCCCAAGTACGTCGCGTCGCGCTCGGCATCGACCTCGCTCGAGCATCCGAACTCCGAGCTCCTGACACCGGATGCCGACGGCGACGCGGTCGCGTCGGTGCGGGCCCTGAAGGCGACGCTCGAGGGCGACGTGGTCGTGCTCGGCAGCGGAGAGCTCGTGCGGTCGCTCGCGGCGGCGGGTCTCATCGATGAGTACCTGCTCACCATCCTGCCGGTCGTGCTCGGCCGGGGCGCCCGGCTGTTCGACGGGTACGCGCCGCTCGAGGTCCGCTCGAGCTGGACCTCGACGACGGGGATCGTGGTGGGCACCTTCGCCGTCGCCGCGGCGTGACACCGGTGTGAACAGCTCGGCGTGATCAGCCGGCGAGCGGCTCGATCAGGGTGGGGTCGTCCTTGGCGATCGAGGTGTCGCGCACGTTGTTGACGCGCTTGGAGACCGGGTAGGTCGTGATGGTCGAGGCGACCGCGAGCGAGGTGCGGTCGAGCATGGCCACGAGCTCCTGCTTCTCGTCGGGGCGCTCGAGCTTGGCCGGGCTCGTCCAGTCGTCCCAGGTGTCCGGCGTGAGGAACACGGGCATGCGGTCGTGCACCTCGCCCGAGGCGTCGGCGGCCTCGCGGGTGATGACGGTGAAGCTCAGGTGCCAGCCGTCGTCGGCCTTCTTGAGCTCGTAGAGGCCGGCGGCCGCGAGCAGGCCCTCGGGGCCGTGGATGTAGTGCGGCTGCTTGCCCTCGGGCGTCGCCTCCCACTCGTAGTAGCCGTTCATCGGCACGAGGCAGCGGCGCTGGGCGAACGCGCCGCGGAAGAGCCCGTTCGTCGAGACGCTCTCGAGCCTCGCATTGATGGGGGCGGGGCCGCCTGGCTTCGCCCAGGCGGGCTTGAGCCCCCACGCGGCGGCGTCGATCTCCCGCACGATCTCGCCGTCGACCACGCGCTCCCGCACGATCGGCGACAGCTCCGTGGGGGCGACGTTGTACGAGGGACGCCACTCCTCCAGGGTCCCGCCGCGCGCGATGAACTCGGTGATGAGCTCGTCGGTCTCGGCGCTCATGCTGAATCGGCCGCACATGGTGCTCACCGTCCTTTCGGGGTGGGGATGTCGTCGAGGGGGGAGTCGAAGTGCCTCGCGTCCAGGGCGGCCGACGGGTGCGGGCCCGCCTGCCGCAGGTCGTCGGCGAGGGCGAGCACGGCCGGGTCTCGGGAGGCGAGGACGACGGCGTTGCCGGCGCGCGCATCCGCCAGCACACTCGTGGGCCCGAGCACGAGCCGGTGGGGGAGGCTCGGGGCGAGCGCCGCGAGACGACTTCGGAGCCCCGGCAGCCCGTCGTCGTCGGCGATGTTCACCACGAGCACCCCGCCCGGTGCGAGCAGGCGGCTCGTGTCGGCGTACCACTCGGCGGTGGTGAGGTGGGGCGGGGTCGTGATGCCGCGGTAGAGGTCGTCGATCACGAGGTCGGCGCTCCCGGCCCACTCTCCCGCGCCTGTGACGGGGCCCGCGGCGAGGCCGGCGGCGAGGCCTGTGACCGAACCGGAGACCAGGCCGGTGACCACCGCGGCGGCATCGCCCTCGCGCACGGTGAGGCGGGTGCCCTCCGGCAGCGGGAGGCGCGCGGTCACCTCGTCGAGGAGGCCTCGCTCGAACTCCACCGCGAGCTGCTCGCTGCCCGGGCGCGTGGCCTGCAGGTAGCGGGCGAGGGTGAGGGCTCCGGCGCCGAGGTGCACCGTGCGCAGCGGGCGGCCGGGGGTGGCGAGGTGGTCGATGGCGGCGCCGATCCGCCGCACGTAGTCGTAGAAGAGGTCGCCCGGGTCTCCGAGGTCGACGTGCGACTGCTCGGCGCCGTCGATCGAGAGCACCCAGGCGCCCGGCACGAGCGGATCGGCGGCGATCTCGGCCACGCGGCCGCTCCCGGCCAGCGTGAACGTGGTGCGGTCAGGCATCCGGAGCACCCTTCTCGAGCCTCGGCTCGCCCAGCACGAGGGTGAGCCCCAGGAAGTCGGCGTAGCGCTTCAGGGCACGCGCGAAGCCGGCCCGGGCGGCGGCCGAGAGCGGCTCGAAGGGGTCGAGGGTCACGCTCACGGCTCCGGATGCGACGCGGCGGCGCCACGTGCCCACCACCTTCCCGTGGGCCACGAGCATCGGCAGGAACACGCCGTTGCCGCCGGGAACGATGCGCTCGGCGAACTCGGGTGGCAGAGCCGGGGAGCGGTCGGGGTAGCCCAGCAGGAACTCGTCGAAGCCGGGGAGGGCGTGGAAGGGGGGTGCGGGGCGGGAGGTGGTGCTGGTGCTGTCGTCGTTACCGTCGTTCTCGTCGTTCTCGCCGCCTGGGGCCTCGTCGTCCGCCGTCCAGTACTCGGTGCCGTCGAGCACCTCGGAGGTGAGGCGGTCGCGCGCCTGGTCGAGGCCGCGCTTCGCCTCGGCGACCGTGACCTTCGACCACCAGCAGAAGTCCTTCAGGGTGACCGGCCCGCGGCCGGCGACGTAGCGCCGCACGAACGCGCCGAGCGCCTCGCTGCGGCGGGGGTCGTCGTTGCCGATCTGCGGGGTCCCGTCGGTGGCGAGGGGCCACGCGGTGTCGACGATGCCGGCGCCGGGCGGCGCCCACTCGTCGAGCAGCACGAGCTGCTGCCGGCCGCCGTCGTCGGTGGGGCCCCAGCAGAGCAGTCCCTCGTGCGCCAGCCGGCCTATGACGTGGGTGCCGCGCTGGCCTCCCGGCTCGATGCCGGCGGCGACGAGGAGCGCGAAGAACTCGTCACGGCTCGCGCGACCGCCCCCGCCGAGCTCGGTCGTGGCGATCGCTCGGGTGCGGGCGAGCACGTCGTCGTCGAGCCCGAGCTGGCGGTAGCGGGGCAGGATGCTTCGGATGGTGCGCGCCGCAGTGATCGACAGCATGAGCCGCAGGTCGTCGGGGGTGCTGACGTGCAGGGTGCCGCGCATGGGCCACGAGCGCACGACGGATCCGGCGTCGAGCGCGGCCTCGACGTCGCCGCGGGTGCTCCCGGGTGCCCGCAGGCCGAGCGCCCACACGGCCTGCCCGTAGTCCTGCGCCTGCAGTGCGAGCATCCGCTCGGCCACGGCGGTGATGCGCGCGGCGCCGTCCTGCGGGCTCACCTGCACGGTCGGCCCCGGGGGATCGATCCACTGCGCCGCCAGCCGCCGGCGCAGCAGCTCGCGTGCCGCCCCCGCGGACCACCCGGCCGAACGCTTCGCCATGCGCCCAGTATGCCGCGCACCCCCGACTCCGCCGACGCCGCCGATACCGCCGACATCGCCGACATCGCCGACGGAGTGCGTCAGGAGATCAGGAGAGGGGCTCCCACGAGGAACGCCGCCATGACGAAGAGCACTCCCGCCAGCACGCCGGCGAGGGTCCGCACGTGGTTGCCCCGCGTCCACTCCGCGACGTACCGCTGCCAGCTGTCGTCGATCGTGTCGCCGCCGCTGCCGCTGCTGCTGCCGCTGCTGCTGCCGCTGCCGCTGCTGCTGCTGCCGCCGCCGGATTCCCCCGCCGCGGCGCCGCCCGGGTCGAGCTGCGCGAGCGCGTCGTTCCGCGGCACGTGGAACGCGACGGTCATCACGACGACCCCGCCGAGGTAGACCACCTCGCCCGCGAGCCCCCACCAGAGCGCGTGCCCGCCGCCCACCACGGCCAGCAGGATGCACACGGCGAGCCCCGCGAGCATCGTGCCGAACAGCAGCACCATGAAGGGCGGCCGCACGGCGGTGCGGTTGATCGCCTGCATCGCCGCGATCCCGGCGCGGGCGCCGGTCCCGGCTGCTCCGCCACTCGTGTCGCGGCCGGCCTCGGCGAGCCCGCGCATCACGAAGCTCGAGAACGCGAAGAACACCCCGCCCACGACCGCGGCTGCCACACCGGTCACGGCGGCGAGGACGCCGACCAGGGCGTGCGCCAGCTCGGCCCCGCTCATCGTCGGGTCTCCTGGGGAGTCCCGCGTCGCGTCCTGCTCGAGTGAGTCACGATCCCATTGTCGACCTTCGGGCCCGGGGAAAAACAGATGCGGCACCCGGCTCAGCCAGGGTGCCGCATCCGTCCCCATCCCCACTCGGAGGATCCACCGCAGACGGTCCCGAATCCGTTGCGACTTGAGATCTCAATATTGCAAACCCAGATGGAAACCGCCACCCACCATGTCGTCAGATGTCGAAATGGGTGGCGCAGCGGGAGGATCGCCCGGGCCCGGACATGAAGAAACCCCCACCATGTAGAAGCTAGGCGGGGGTTCCAGTGGCTCCGACGGGCGTCGATCCCGTGACCTCACGATTTTCAGTCGTGCGCTCTACCAACTGAGCTACAGAGCCGAAACCGGGTGTTCTTGCACACGAGCCGGTCTCTAGCGAAAAGCCCTTCCGATTGGAATGGCTTCACGCCTAGCGACCCTGACGGGACTTGAACCCGCGACCTCCGCCGTGACAGGGCGGCACGCTAACCAACTGCGCTACAGGGCCTTATGTGTTGTTCCTATTATATGTGCTGTCGACCAGTGCTCGTGACCCCGGCCATCGTGACCCCAACGGGATTCGAACCCGTGCTACCGCCGTGAAAGGGCGGCGTCCTAGGCCGCTAAACGATGGGGCCGCGGCGACAACTCATCGAGTATGCCACAACTCCTGCACAGTCTCCAATTCGCGACGAGTTGGGCACATTCGCGCGAATGTCCGTGCAATCTCCTCGCCCCCGGGTTAGATTCGCGTGAGCGTTGTGACAGATGTGACGGATGCGCACATCAACACCACGCTGCACGACGCACCGCGCACGCCGCGATGCCCGGTCTGGCAGGGGAGTATGAGCACCGACACGTCCGCCCGCAGGGTCTCGCGCCCGCGGCGCCTGCGCCACGCTGCGCTGGCCTTCGCCGCTGCCGCGACCCTCGTGGCGCTCACCGGCCTCACCTCGGGCCCTGCGTTCGCCGACGACTACCCCACGTGGGACGACGTGAAGAACGCGCAGGCGAACGAATCGGCGAAGTCCGAGGAGGTCACCCGCATCCAGGGCCTCATCGACGGCATGAACGCGGCCGTGACAGAGGCTCAGGCCGTGTCGGTGCAGCGCGGCACCGAATACCAGGTGGCGCAGGAAGCCTACGACACCGCAGACTTCAAGGCCTCCGAACTCGAGGTGCAGGCCGCCGACGCCACGACGCGGTCGGATGCCTCGAACAAGCAGGCGGGCCAGCTCGCCGCCCAGCTCTCCCGCACGGGTGGCAGCGACCTCACGCTCAACCTCTTCGTGGGCGGCGAGGTGTCGAGCGACCTGCTCTACCAGCTGAGCGCGATGTCCAAGCTCACTCAGAAGACCTCGCAGATCTACGCGCAGGCCGAGCAGGACCGCAACACCGCCGAGGCGCTCACCGCCCAGGCCGTGGTCGCGCGCGACGAGCTCGAGGGGCTCGCGGCCGAGGCCGAGCGCCTGCGCGACGAGGCGGTGGCCGCCCAGCTGGCTGCCGAGGCGGCGCTTCAGGAGCAGCAAGATCATGAGGTCGAGCTGCAGACCCAGCTCAAGGTCCTGCAGGAGAACCGCGTCGCCACCGAGGCCGACTTCCAGGCCGGGGTCAACGCCCGCGCCGAGGCAGCGCGGGCAGCGGCGGCCGCGGGGCTGCCGACCCTGCCGTTCATCGCGGCGAGCGGATGGGCGAGCCCGTTCCCGGGCTCCCACTCCTCCGACGAGTACGGCATGCGCGTCAACCCGGTGTCGGGCGCCTACCTCCTTCACTCCGGCATCGACCTCGTATACAACGGCGGAACCTGCGGCGCGGTCGTGTACGCCGCGGCCGAGGGGCTCGTCGACTACGCCGGATCCAACGGCGGCTACGGAAACTTCATCCGCATCGACCACGGCGGCGGCATCACCACCGCCTACGCTCACAACACCTCCCTGCTGGTGGGCAACGGCTCCTACGTCTCGGTCGGTCAGCCGATCGCCTACGCCGGCACCACGGGCAACTCCACCGGTTGCCATGTGCACTTCGAGGTGCGCGAGAACGGCACCGCCATCAACCCCCGCCCCTTCATGGCGGCGCAGGGCGTCGAATTCGGGTGATCAAGATGACCACGTCCACCACGGTGTCGCCGAGCAGCGCATCGCCGCGCTCCATTCGGTCGGGGCGGTCGGCCCGCATCGCCGCGCCGACGAACCGCCGGCGTTGGGCCCGCTGGGCGGCGGCCCTCACCCTCGCGGCGAGCCTCGTGGCGGTCGACGTCCTCCGGGGCGAAGGGGGAGCGGCTTTCGCGATCGACTACCCCTCGTGGGAAGACGTGCTCGCCGCGCGCAGCAGCGAAGAGGCCAAGGCGGCCGAGGTCTCCAACATCCGCTCGCTCATCGAGGCGGCGCAGGCCGAGGTGGAGGCGGCGCAGGCGGTCGCCATCCAGAAGGCCGACGAGTACTCGGCCGCTCAAGACGCCTACGACACCGCGGTGTTCCGCGCCGACGAACTCGCCCTGCAGGCCGAGGAGGCCACCGCTCGCGCCGACGCCTCGAACAAACAGGCCGGGATGCTCGTCAGCCAGTTCACCCGCACCGGCGGAGGTGACCTCTCACTCAACCTGTTCGTCTCGGGTGAGGACTCGGACGACCTGCTCTACCAGCTCGGCGCCATGAGCCGCCTCTCCGAGACCACGGGCAAGCTCTACGAGCGTGCCGTGCAGGACCGCAATACCGCCTCGTCGCTCACAGAGCAGGCCGACATCGCCGAAGGAGAGCTGGCGGCGCTCAAGGTCGCCGCGCAGGAGGCCTTCGACGCGGCCGTGGCCGCGCAGGCCGCCGCCGAGGCGCTGCTGGCCGAGCAGGAGTCCCAGCGCATGGTGCTCGAGGAGCAGCTCAAGGCGCTCGAGTCCAGCACGGTCAAGACGGTCGCCGACTACGAGGCCGGCGTGGCCGAGCGCAAGCGCCTCGAGGAGGAGGCCCGCCGGAAGGCGGAGGAGGAGCGTCAGCGGGCTCTCGAGGAGGGCGGCTACGGCGGCCCCCCGCCGTCAGTCTCCGGCTGGGGCTCGCCGCTCTCGGCGTGGAGGGTCACCGACGAGTGGGGCATGCGCTTCCACCCCATCGCGCACGTCAACCGACTGCACGCCGGCATCGACCTGGTGCAGGCCGGCGGCGGCACGTGCGGTGCCCCCGTCTACGCCGCAGCCAACGGAACGGTCATCCAGGCCGGCTACAACGGCGGCCTCGGCTACTCGGTCACCATCAACCACGGCGGAGGTCTCACGACCGTCTACGCCCACAACAGCTCTCTCAACGTCGGCTACGGGCAAGACGTCGGTGGAGGCGAGCTCATCGCCTATGCCGGAACCACCGGCTCCTCCACCGGCTGCCACGTGCACTTCGAGACCCGCGTGAACGGCGACTCGCAGAACCCGCGCAACTTCGTGAACTTCTAACTGCTGGTTTGTTGCTGCGCCGGTCCCTGCCCGGCGCAGGCGGCAGGGTTCTTCTGCTGCGCCGGTCCCTGCCCGGCGCAGGCGGCATGCGGTGCCGCCGTCGTTCGGCGTCGCTGCGCGGCGCCACCCGGCGTCGGTACCGCTCCGGGTCGGCGAGTACGGCCCGCGGCCTTTGGCGTCGTGCCGTACCGCCCCGCGTCGGTACCGAGAACGGGCACGGACTGTGCGCGACTTGACAGTAGGTGCGCTCATTCGGCGTGACTTGACACAAGATGTGTCAAGTGGGGCGATTTGGGCGCAACTACTGTCAAGTGGGCGCGGGGCGTGGGGGTCGGAAACGCAAACGTCGCGGCATCCGGGGCCCTGGGGAGGGGGGATGCCGCGACGGGTGCGGGGCTGGACGGGGGGAGGGGGCTAGTGGCCCTCTTCGGCCAGCTTCTTGATGCCGGCCTGGACGATGGCGTCGGCCTCGGCGGCGTCGCCCCAGCCCTCGATCTTGACCCACTTGTTGGGCTCGAGGTCCTTGTAGCGGGCGAAGAAGTGCTCGATCTCCTTGCGGGTCTGCTCCGGGACATCCGTGATGTCCTGGATGTGCGCCCAGCGCGGATCCTTGTGGGGGACCACGACGACCTTCGCGTCCGAGCCCGCCTCGTCGCTCATGTTGAGCACGCCGACGGGGCGCACCTTGACGCCCACACCCGGGAAGACCGGGTACTCGAGCAGCACGAGCGCGTCGACGGGGTCGCCGTCGAGGCCGAGCGTGTTCTCGAAGAAGCCGTAGTCGGTGGGGTACACGAAGCTCGTGAAGAGCACGCGGTCGAGGTAGACGCGACCGGTCTCGTGGTCGACTTCGTACTTGTTGCGGCTCCCCTTGGGGATTTCGACGACGACGTCGTACTCGGCCATGTGGTGCTCCCTCGTGTTGGCGTGTGGCGTGTGGCGTGCGTGGTGGCGTGACGGCCCGGATGCGCCGCCGGAAACTGCAATAACGTTACTGGATGCAGATGGACGGCCGCCGCCCCCGGCTCACCCCCGCGATCGCCGACGTGCGCCGCGCCGTGCGGGAGTGCCTCGAGCAGGCGGGGCCGACGTTCGTGCTCGTGGCCCTGAGCGGCGGACCCGACTCGCTCGCGCTCGCGGCGGCGACGGCCTTCGAGGCGCCGCGCCGTGGCATCCGTGCCGGCGCCGTGGTCGTCGACCACGGACTGCAGGAGGGATCCGCGGAGGTCGCGGAACGCGCTGCCGCGCAGGCCCGCGAGCTCGGTCTCGACCCCGTGATCGTCGAGCGGGTCGACGTCGAGATCGGCCCGGCCTCGCGCACCGGCGGCACCGAGGCCGCCGCCCGCACCGCCCGCTATGCCGCCCTCGACCGGGCGCTGGCAACCGCGGGGGGCGACCACGTCCTCCTCGGCCACACCCTCGACGACCAGGCCGAGACCGTGCTGCTCGGCCTCGCCCGCGGCGCCGGCGCCACGAGCCTCTCGGGCATGGAGGCCGCCACCCCTGCCGAACCCGAGACCGGCCGCGCGGCCCGTCTCCGCCCGCTCCTCGGCATCCGCCGCAGCACCACCGAGGCCTTCTGCACCGACTCCGGCCTCGACCCCTGGAACGACCCGCACAACGAGGCCGAGCGCTTCACCCGGGTGCGGGTGCGCCACACCGTGCTGCCCCTGCTCGAGGCCGAGCTCGGCCCGGGCATCGCCGAGGCCCTCGCCCGCACGGCCGAGCAGCTGCGGGAGGACGACGAGACCCTGCACGACATCGCCACCGAGACGATCGAGGATCTCGTGGAGCACGCCGAGGCGGGCATCGCGGTGTCGGCTCGCGCGCTCGCGGCGAACCCGCCGGCCCTCCGGAACCGGATCATCCGCTACGTCGTCGAGAGCGAGTTCGGGGTCTCGCCGAGCCGCGCGCAGACCCTCGCCGTGGCCGCCCTGGCAACGGACTGGCACGGCCAGAAGGGCGTCGATCTGCCAGGGATTAGAGTGGTGCGGCAGGCGGCGCTGCTCGTCTTCACGCGCACGGACCAGAAGAGCGCGGGCCAGCAGAGCACAGACGAGCAGGGCACGGACCAGACTCGCACAGACCACGAGGGGTAGGGACACATGGACGTCACCGACATCGAAGCCGACATCACCGAGGTGCTCTTCACCGAGGAGCAGATCGCCGAGACCATCGCGGGCCTCGCCCGCCAGATCGAGGCCGACTACTCCGACGACGACGACGTGCTCCTGGTCGGCGTGCTCCGAGGAGCCGTCATGGTGATGGCCGACCTCGCCCGCGAGCTGCGCCTCCAGCTCAACATGGACTGGATGGCCGTCTCCTCCTACGGCTCCGGCACGCAGTCGAGCGGCGTCGTGCGCATCCTGAAGGACCTCGACACCGACATCACGGGCCGGAAGGTCCTCATCGTCGAGGACATCATCGACTCGGGCCTCACCCTCTCGTGGCTCCTCTCGAACCTCCGCAGCCGTGGTGCCGCCTCGGTGGAGATCTGCGCCCTGCTCCGCAAGCCCCTCGCCGTGAAGGTCGAGATCGACGTGAAGTACGTGGGCGCCGACATCCCGAACGCCTTCGTGGTGGGCTACGGCCTCGACTACGCCGAGCGCTACCGCAACCTCAAGTCGATCGGCGTGCTCGCGCCCCACGTCTACGCCTGACACCCCGGCCCGGAAGGGCCACCCGCGCCCTTTACGCCCACGGGGAACATGGAGCGCGCGCCCAGTCGCCGACAGGTACCCTGAGGCAACGACATAAGCACCGTGCCGACCTGCCTGGCACCAAAGCGATGAAGAGACATGAACGCGAAACGCATCCTTCGATCTCCCATTCCCTACATCCTGCTGGGTGCGATCGCGCTCTGGATCGGCTTCAGCCTGATCACCAGCGCCGGATACCAGCAGGTCACCACGCAGGAGGGGCTCTCGTACCTCTCGAGCGACAAGGTCGCCGAGGCCACCATCATCGACGGCGAGCAGCGGGTCGACATGACCCTCACGACCGCGGATGACGAGCACGGCGACAAGGTGCAGTTCTACTACGTCGCCCCGCGTGGAGCCGAGGTCGTGGCCGCGGTCACGGATGCGAACCCCAGCGACGGCTTCGACGACCAGGTCCCGCAGCCCAACTGGTTCCTCTCGGCCCTCGGTCTCCTGCTGCCCATCATCCTGATCGGTGCCTTCTTCTGGTTCATGCTCTCGGGCATGCAGGGCGGCGGCAACCGCGTGATGCAGTTCGGCAAGTCGAAGGCGAAGCTCGTCACGAAGGAGACCCCGAAGGTCACGTTCGACGACGTCGCGGGCGCCGAGGAGGCGCTCGAGGAGCTCGAGGAGATCAAAGACTTCCTGAAGGAGCCGGCCAAGTTCCTCGCCGTGGGAGCCCGCATCCCCAAGGGCGTGCTGCTCTACGGCCCTCCCGGCACCGGCAAGACCCTGATCGCCCGCGCCGTCGCGGGTGAGGCGGGCGTGCCGTTCTTCTCGATCTCGGGCTCCGACTTCGTGGAGATGTTCGTGGGTGTCGGCGCCAGCCGCGTGCGCGACCTCTTCAAGGAGGCGAAGGAGAACTCGCCCGCCATCATCTTCATCGACGAGATCGACGCCGTCGGCCGCCACCGCGGCGCCGGCATGGGCGGCGGCCACGACGAGCGCGAGCAGACCCTCAACCAGCTGCTGGTCGGGATGGACGGCTTCGACGTCAAGACGAACGTCATCCTGATCGCCGCCACCAACCGGCCCGACATCCTCGACCCCGCGCTCCTCCGCCCGGGCCGCTTCGACCGCCAGATCGGCGTCGACGCCCCCGACCTCAACGGCCGCAAGAAGATCCTCGAGGTGCACGGCAAGGGCAAGCCGCTCTCGGCCGGCGTCGACCTCGAGGTCGTGGCCCGCAAGACGCCCGGCTTCACGGGTGCCGATCTCGCGAACGTGCTCAACGAGGCCGCCCTGCTGACGGCCAGGAGCAATGCGCAGCTGATCGACATGCGCGCTCTCGACGAGGCCATCGACCGCGTGATCGCCGGTCCTCAGCGCCGCACCCGCATCATGCGCGACCAGGAGAAGCTCGTCACGGCCTACCACGAGGGCGGCCACGCCCTGGTGGCGGCGGCGATGAACAACACCGACCCCGTCACGAAGGTCACGATCCTGCCGCGCGGTCGCGCCCTCGGCTACACGATGGTGCTGCCGCTTGAGGACCGCTACTCGGTGAGCCGCAACGAGCTGCTCGACCAGCTCGCCTACGCCATGGGCGGCCGCGTGGCCGAGGAGGTCGTGTTCCACGACCCGACCACGGGCGCGTCGAACGACATCGAGAAGGCCACCGGCACCGCCAAGAAGATGGTGACCGAGTACGGCATGACCGCCTCGCTCGGAGCCGTGAAGCTCGGTGCGGCCTCGGGAGAGATGTTCCTCGGCCGCAACATGGGCCACGAGCGCGACTACTCCGAGAGCCTCGCCCAGCAGGTCGACGCCGAGGTGCGCAACCTCATCGAGGCGGCTCACGACGAGGCGTGGCACGTGCTCAACGAGAACCGCGACATCCTCGACAAGCTGGCCGCCGAGCTGCTCGAGAAGGAGACCCTCGACCACGACGAGCTGGCCGAGCTCTTCAAGGACATCAAGCGCCTCCCGCCGCGCCCGCAGTGGCTCTCGAGCGAGCGCCGCCCGGTGTCGGCCCTGCCGCCCGTGCCGTTCCCGTCGAAGGCGCCGATCGACGGCGGAGCGGTCGACGGCGGAGTCGACTCCGAGCCGGAGCCCGACGCCGTCCCCGCCACGCCGAAGCGCGCGCCGCGCACCAACCCGCGCCCCGCCACCGCCTAGGCGCCCGTGTCGAGCGTCGACCGAGCGAGGATCGAGGCCGCGGTCGGGGAGATCCTCGCGGCCATCGGCGAGGACC
>NZ_JAHFUY010000040.1 GCF_023264895.1 Herbiconiux sp.
TCTCCGGGCACCCAGACGCCCGCGACCGCACCGGGCACTCCGTACGCGGACATGACGCCGTCGAGAGCCGCCTGCAGCTGATCCTGCAGCTCGACCGGGAGGTCGCCCTCGGGTGCGGCGGGGCGCTCCACGGCCGGGCGTGCGGTGGCGGAGACGGTGGGGCCCGCGTCGGCGCTCGGCACGGAGGTGCAGCCGGCGGCGAGCAGGGCGGTGGCGGCGACGGCGGCTGCGCCGAGGAGTCGGGCCGTGCGCGCGGAGGTGCGGGTGGTCGTCATGACTCACATGCTCCCGAATCGACGACGGCCGGGCAATAGACCTGTGTCCTCCACCCCGCCACCAGTGTTTACACGATCGACGATTCTGCAACACCCCGGAAACATGCGGTGCCGCCGCGCGTAACACGGTCCTGTCACTGTATGCGTTACCCGACGCCGACGCTGCGTCCCTTCAGAGAGGTCAGTTCGAATGGATCAAGGAAACACCGCCTTCCTACTCTTGGCCGCGGCCTTCGTCCTGTTGATGACACCGGGCCTGGCCTTCTTCTACGGTGGCCTCGTCAAGGCCAAGAGCGTCATCAGCATGATGATGATGAGCTTCGGCGCCCTGGGTCTCATCGGGGTGCTCTGGGTGATCTACGGCTACGCGATCGCCTTCCCGGGCTCCGAGGGCACGCTCGCACCGTGGGCGATCGACCTCTCGAACATCGGCCTCACCGCGGCACTCGAGACGCCCGAGGGCGCCCTCTACCCGCCGCTGGCCTTCGTCGCCTTCCAGGCCACCTTCGCCATCCTCACCGTCGCCCTGGTCTCGGGTGCGATCGCCGACCGGGCCAAGTTCGGGGCATGGATGGTGTTCGCCGCCATCTGGGCCACGATCGTCTACTTCCCGGTGGCCAGCTGGGTGTTCAACTTCGGCCTCGCCGAAGACGGCAGCTTCGCCTACGGCGGCTGGATCACGCACGGACTCCAGTCGGTCTTCGGCGTCGGCGCGATCGACTTCGCCGGTGGAACCGCCGTGCACATCAACGCCGGTGCCGCGGCGCTCGCGCTGGCTCTCGTGCTCGGCAAGCGCGTCGGGTTCCAGAAGGGCGTCAACGTGCCGCACAACCCGCCGTTCGTGCTCCTCGGCGCCGGCCTCCTCTGGTTCGGCTGGTTCGGCTTCAACGCCGGCTCCGAGCTCGCCGCCGACGGCACCGCGGCCCTGGCCTTCGTCAACACGATCGCCGCTCCCGCCGCCGCGCTGCTCGCCTGGCTCCTCGTGGAGAAGATCAAGGACGGCAAGCCCACCTCCGTGGGTGCGGCCTCCGGTGCCGTCGCGGGTCTCGTGGCGATCACCCCGGCCTGTGCGTCGCTCCACCCGATCTGGGCGATCGTGCTCGGTGTCGTCGCCGGTGCCGTCTGCGCCCTGGCGATCGAGCTGAAGTTCAAGTGGGGCTTCGACGACTCGCTCGACGTCGTGGGCATCCACCTCGTCGGCGGCCTCATCGGAACGCTCTACCTCGGCTTCTTCGCCAACAGCACCGGCCTCTTCATGGGCGGCGACGGATCGCAGCTGCTCGTGCAGGCGATCGCCGCGTTCTCCGTGCTGATCTACTCCTTCGTGCTGGCCTTCGCCATCGGCTTCGTGATCGAGAAGACCATGGGCTTCCGGGTGAAGAACGAGGACGAGATCGCCGGCATCGACACCGTCGTGCACGGTGAAGAGGGCTACGTCCTGGTCGACACCAAGTAGCACGGACCACGTAGTACCGAACAGGAGGTGCGCTGGATGTCGGAGTCATCTGACATCCAGCGCACTTCGCTGTTCGGCGCCCCCGTGCTGCTCGCCGGCCTCCGGCGGCTCCCGCTCGAGCAGGGGCGCGGAGGGGTGCGCGAGATCTGGGCGGGGGAGGGCCCCCACCACGAGCCCCGCTGGCAGCTGCGCATCGTCGACATGCGCGGGCCGCGGGGCATCCTCAGTGCCTCCGCCGGCTCGGAGCACTACGTGATCGGGCTCGCGGGGCCGCAGGTGGCCGTCGGCGACACGCGTTCGTCGGGTCAGGTGCTGCGGCGCGGCCGGGTCGTGCCCATCCGATCGGCCACGGTCGTGTTCGAACGGCCGAAGCTGCGTGCCGCCGGTGCCAGCTCGCTCGTGGTGCTGACGGCGTCGTCGCCGGCTCTCGCTCCCACGCTCACGCTGCAGACCGTGGAGGGCGCCGCGGTGATGGCCGCCGGAACCTGCGGTGTCGTCACGCTGCGACACGGCGTGCTGCTCGACGACGCCGACGTGCCCGGCCACGCGGCCACGCTCATCGATCCTCGCGGGCTGCACCGCATCCAGGTCGCCTCGGCGCAGGTGCTGACGCTCGTGAACCAGCAGCAGCCCTGACCGGCAGCACGGCCGGCCCGGTCTGCGGCCCCGACGGCAGCCTCGCCCGTCAGGCTCCGGAGAGGCGCCGCACGGCGTCGGCCCGCAGCACCCGCAGGCGCCGGTAGTAGGCGCTCAGCCGGGACACCAGCACGGCCGACGCGACGATCGAGATCGACGAGCCCAGCAGCACCGCGAGCGTTCCCTCGTCGGCCACCTCGGGCTGCGAGGCGAAGGCCAGCTCGTTCATGAGCAGCGACACGGTGAAGCCCACGCCGCCGAGCGCGCCCGCGGTGAGCAGCGCGTAGGGGGTGAGGTGCGGCCGCTTCTCGCGCGGGCCCACGAAGCTCGACAGCCAGCCCCCGAGGGCGATGCCGATGACCTTGCCCACGGGCAGGGCGATCAGGATGCCCCAGAACGGCGCCGCGAGCTCGGACGGCGACACCTGGGGGATGGCCACGAGGGCGGCCGAGAAGGCGAACAGCGGCAGGATGACGCCGTTCGTGACCGGTTCGAGGGCGTGGCGCACCCGCATGGCCGGCTTCCGCACCATCACGAGGCCGAGCGCGACGCCTGCGATCGTGGCGTGCACCCCCGAGAGGTAGACGAGCGACCAGGTGAGCACCGCGAGCACGACCATGGCCGCGACGGCGAGCATCTGATACCTGCCGCCGAGCAGCCGGCTGGCGAGGCCGAACAGCACCACACCGACCACCGCGAGCGCGAGAAAGAGGAGGTTGGGGTCGGCCGTGAAGAAGACCGCGATGATGACGATCGCCACGATGTCGTCGAGGATCGCCAGCGCCAGGATGAAGATCCGCAGTCGTGACGGGATGCCCTTTCCGAACACCGCGAGCACGCCGAGCGCGAACGCGATGTCGGTGGCGGTGGGGATGGGCCAGCCGCCCTCGTAGCCGGAGCCGGCGGTCACGGCGACGTAGATCAGGGCGGGCACCGCGACGCCGCCGAGCGCGGCGATGGCCGGGCGCACGGCCTTCGAGACCGAGTTCAGCTGCCCGACCGTGAGCTCGTTCTTGAGCTCGACGGCGACGACGAAGAAGAACACGGCGAGCAGGCCGTCGCTGATCCAGTGCCCGACCGACAGGTCGAGGGGGGTGCCCGGGATGGCGAAGTGCGCATCCTGCAGCTGCATGAGGGCAGGCCCGAAGGCCGTGTTGGCGGCGATGAGCCCGAGGGCCGCGGCGGCGAGAAGGAGGAACGCGGCGACGCGTTCGGAGCGGATGATGCCCATGCGGTGTCCTAGCTGCCCGGAGAGCGGGCGTCGGCGAATCGTGTGAGCGATCCCGTGACCGCCCGCCGACCAGACTTCCCGGCTCTCCGACATCGATCCTACCGCGACGGTCGGGTGCCCCTCAGGCGTGGGGTAGACTGGATCCTGCAACGCGGGGTGGAGCAGTTCGGTAGCTCGCTGGGCTCATAACCCAGAGGTCGCAGGTTCAAATCCTGTCCCCGCAACCACAGCACCACCAGATCAGAGGCCGTTTCCTGTCACATCGGGAAACGGCCTCTTCTGCATCTCGGCGCCTGCTGACGCTACGAGGCGCAGGCGGTGAGCGACTCGACTGCGGTGGTGAGGGTCGCCGTGCCGCCGAGGAGGGTGACGTGCGTCACGCCCTGGGCGCTCATCGCCGACAGGGTCGCCTGCGGCACGCAGCTGCTGTTCACCACGTAGAGCGGGGCGCCGATCGCGCCCGCCCAGGCGGAGCCCGCCAGAGCATCGGGGAACTTCAGGCCGGTCGCGAGGAACGCCCGGCTCGCTGTCGGGAAGGCGCGATTGTTGATGTTGGCCGAGGCGGCGAAGCGGTCGGCGCCGCCGTCGCGCACCACCGAGGTGATGCCGGCGACGGAGGCGAGAGAGGCCTCGATGCCCGGGGTGACCGAGTTCGGGCCACCCGCGATGACGACGTTCTTCACACCGAGGTCCGTGAGGGTGGCGATCGTGGCAGCGTCGAGGCTGCTCGCCTTGCCGTTCACGAGCAGCACCGGGCCGTAGGAGTTCGCGGCGGCCGCGCCGGCGCTGAGGGCGTCGGGGAAGTTCGCGCCGGTGGCCACGTAGGCCGTCTCGGTCTGGGCGCCGAAGGCGTACTCGCTCAGCGTGCGCGAGACCTCGTAGCGGTCGGCGCCGGCGATGCGCTCGGTGTTCGCTTGGATGCCCTTCAGCTGGTCGAACACGGCACCCGACACGGAGTTGGTGCCGCCGACCACCACGATGCGGCCCGGCTGCAGACGTTCGATCTCGGCGCGCACGCTGCTCGGGAGCGCGTCGGAGCGGGTGAGCAGCAGGGGGGCACCGAACCGCGCGGCGGCGGGCCCGGCGGAGAGGGCGTCGGGGTAGTTCGCGCCGGTGGCGACGAACACCGTGTAGGCGCCGCTCGGGTAGGCGCGCTCGGAGATGTTGACGGCCACCTCGAAGCGATCGGCGCCGGCCACGCGGTCGGGTCCGGCGGGCGGGGTGAGCACCGCCGAGGCGAAGAGGTCGTCGCCGCCACCGCAGCCGACGGGCCCGTCTGACGGGTCGCATCCGCTGGCCGTGTAGAGGGCGATGACGAGCGGGTCTGCCCGGTTGATCGTGTAGCTCTTGGTGAAGTGGCCGGTCTGCTTGGTCGCGGAGGTCTGCTCGAGGCCGAGGGCGGGCTCGTCGTAGAGAAGGGGCGGGCCGCCGATGACGGGAGCCGGCCGCACCGGTGTCGACTCGTTGCCTGGGTCGACCAGCAGCGTGACCAGACCGCCGTAGAAGACATCCGGAATCGTGGGGCTCGGCACGGAGGCGTAGTCGAAGTCGACCGTGAACCCCTCGCTCGTCGCCGTGATCGCGAGGTTCGAGATCTCGGGCCCGCTCCAGCCGCGAGGCCCCTGCGTCGGGGGCGTGGCGTAGCGGATCGGCAGCGGCCCGTTCGAGTCCGCCCGCTGCGGCGCCGCGACCGTCGCCGCGGTGTCGCCGGCGACCCCGGCCGCCGAGGCGGCCGAGGCGGAGACCGGTGCGATCAGTGCGAGGGCCACCACGGCGAGAGCCGAGGCGGCGAGGGATGCGGAGGTTCTGAACACAGACGGGTTCCTTCCGAGGAGCGGCACAGTGCTCCACAAAGTATCGAAGGCACCCCATCGTCCGCCGCCCCTGCTTTCAGGGGCGGCGGACGGCCGCGGCATCGTCTCACTACGTCACAGAAGCCCACACTCGTGGGCCGGCGGCAATCATGGCGTTCGTGACCAAACAGATCCGATTCAACGCCTTCGACATGAACTGCGTCGCGCATCAGTCCTCCGGCATGTGGCGCCACCCCGACGACCAGTCGTGGCGCTATAAGGAGCTCTCCTACTGGACGGAGCTCGCGAAGCTCCTCGAGCGCGGGTCGTTCGACGGCATCTTCATCGCCGACGTGCTCGGCACCTACGACGTCTACGGCGGCTCGAACGAGGCCGCGATCCGGCACGGCGCCCAGGTGCCCGTGAACGACCCGATCCTGCTCATCTCGGCCATGGCCGCGGTGACCGAGAACCTCGGCTTCGGCGTGACGGCGGGAACGGCGTACGAGCATCCGTACCCCTTCGCGCGCCGGATGTCGACGCTCGACCACCTCACCGGCGGCCGCGTGGGCTGGAACGTCGTGACCGGCTACCTGCCGAGCGCCGCCCGCAACATGGGCCACGACGATCAGCTGGAGCACGACGAGCGCTACGACGTGGCCGACGAGTACCTCGAGGTGCTCTACAAGCTCTGGGAGGGCTCGTGGGAGGACGACGCGGTCATCCGCGACCGCGACTCCGGCGTGTTCACCGACCCGTCGAAGGTGCACGAGATCGGCCACTACGGCAAGCACTACACAGTGCCCGGCATCCACCTCGCCGAGCCGTCGCCGCAGCGCACCCCGGTGATCTACCAGGCCGGGGCCTCTCCACGTGGCATCGCCTTCGCCGCCGGCAACGCCGAGGCCATCTTCGTCGCCGCCCCCACGAAGACCGTGCTTAAGGGTGTCGTGAAGAGCATCCGGGATGCCCTCGAGGAGGCCGGGCGCGACCGCTACTCGGCGAAGATCTACACCCTCATCACGATCATCACCGACGAGACCACCGAGAAGGCGCACGCCAAGCACGCCGACTACCGCAGCTACGCGAGCGAGGAGGGCGCCCTCGTGTTCATGTCGGGCTGGATGGGCGTCGACCTCTCGCAGTACGACCTCGACGAGCCGATCGGCAACGTCAAGAGCAACGCGATCCAGTCGGCCGTGTCGAACTTCCAGGCCGCCAACGACGACGGTGGCGAGTGGAAGGTGCGCGACATCGCGAAGCTCGGTGCCATCGGCGGGCTCGGCCCGTTCATCGTCGGCTCCCCGAGAGAGATCGCCGACGACCTCCAGGCCTGGGTCGACGAGACCGACGTCGACGGCTTCAACCTCGCCTACGCCATCACGCCCGGCACCTTCGAGGACGTGGTCGAGTTCATCATCCCCGAGCTCCGCCGCCGCGGCGCCTACCCCGAGGGCTACGCGCCGGGCACCCTGCGCAACAAGCTGCACGGCCGCGGCGACCGCCTTCCCGAGGAGCACCACGGCGCGCGCTTCTCGATCGGCCAGGCGATCACCACATGATCGGCCTCGAGCAGCTCACCAAGGTCTACGGTCACGGCGCCGACGCGACCGTGGTGCTCGACCACCTCGACTTCCGGGTCGAGGCGGGAGAGATCTACGCCGTGGTCGGCCCGAGCGGCGCGGGCAAGAGCACCCTCGCCGCCTGCGTGAACCTGCTCGAGCGGCCCACCTCCGGCTCCGTCGTGGTGAACGGCGACGTGCTCTCCGACCTCTCCGAGGCCCAGCTGCAGGTGGCCAGGCGACGGATCGGCACGATCTTCCAGTCGGACGGCCTGTTCGCCCGCCGCACCGCCGCGCAGAACGTCGCCCTGCCCCTGCAGTACCTCGGGGTGACCCCCGGCGAGACCAGGCGGCGCGTCGCCGAGCTGCTCGACCGGGTGGGGCTCGCGGATCGCGCCGGCCACTACCCGCACCAGCTCTCCGGCGGCCAGCGCCAGCGCGTCGGCATCGCCCGGGCGCTCGCGCTGAAGCCGACGGTGCTGCTGTCGGACGAGGCCACCTCGGGCCTCGACCCGCAGTCGACCGACGCCATCGTGTCGCTGCTGAAGGAGCTGCGCGACGACCTGGGCCTGTCGATCCTGTTCATCACCCACGAGATGGACACCGTGCTGCAGGTGGCCGACTCCGTCGCACGGCTCGACCACGGTCACATCGTGGAGTCCGGCCGCATCGTCGACCTGCTCCAGAGCCCGGAGTCCGACCTCGGTCGAGCGCTGCGGCCCTGGCGGGCCCATACCGAGCCCGAGACCGGCGAATCCGCGTGGCAGCTCGCCTACGCCGCCAAGTCGGTCCCGACCGACTGGATCACCCAGCTCGCCGCACGCCTCGGTGCGCCGGTCTCGCTGCTCGGCGCCTCGATCGAGACGGTCAACGGCGCCACCGTGGGCCACGCCACCGTCGGGCTGCCGCCGATCGACCCGCAGCGGGTCGTGGCCGCCGCCGACGAGCTCGGGCTCGCGGCCCAGCAGGTGTCGAGCGGCATCGCGGATCTGGAGCGGGTCGCGTGAGCGCGCTCGGCGGGTTCGGTGTGCTCGCCAACCAGACGGTGCCGCTCGGGGAGATCCCGGCCCTCGTGCTGCCGGCGCTCGGAGAGACCCTGATCATGGTGGGCATCACCATGGCGATCGTCGTGATCGTCGGCATCCCGCTCGGCTCGATCATCTTCAACCTCGCCCCCGGCGGCCTGTTCGAGAACCGCTCGCTGCACACCGTGCTCAGCTGGGTGATCAGCATCGGGCGCTCGCTGCCGTTCCTCATCCTGATGGCCGCGATCATCCCGTTCACCCGGCTCATCACGGGCACGAACATCGGCATCCCGGCCGCCGTCGTGCCGATGTCGATCGCGGGGATCGCGTTCTTCACCCGGATCGTCGAGAACTCGCTGCGGAGCATCCCGCCGTCGTACGCCCGGGTCGCGAAGGCCTCGGGCGCCTCGAACCTGCAGGTCATCCGCACGGCGCAGCTGAACGAGGCGGTGCCCTCGATCATCGGCGGCCTGACCATCAACACGATCGCGATGATCGAGTACTCGGCCATCGCGGGCACGATCGGCGCCGGAGGCATCGGCTACGTCGCCGTGACCTACGGCTACCAGCGCTTCGACAACACGGTGATGGGGGTGACGATCGTCATCCTGGTCGCCACCGTCGCCGCCGTGCAGCTGATCGGCGACCGGCTGGTGCGGTTCACCACGCCCCAGCTGCGCACCTCGTCCTCCTCCTCCTCTTCCTCCCGTCTCAAGACCGCCGTCCAGGCGTAAACGCACCCACCACACCGAAAGGCACAGCACAGCCATGTCCACTTCCACCCCTCCTCCCACCACCGATCACGGCTTCGAACTCACCAAGCGCCGTCGCTGGCCCTGGATCGTCGGCGGCGCGGTCGTCGTCGTCGGCGTGGCCGCCGCCATCACCGTCCCGCTCGTGACCACCTCCACCTCAGCCAACGAGATCGAGGGCGCGACCCTCACCGTCGTGACGGCCGAGGGCAACGCCGCCGAGGAGGCGCTGGTCGAGTTCGTGGCCGAGGAGGTCGCGCCGAAGTACGGCATCTCGGTGGAGTTCCGGGGGCTCTCGGACAGCACCACGCTGAACAGCGCGGTGAGCTCGGGCGAGGTGGCCGGCACCATCTACCAGCACAAGCTCTGGCTGAGCCAGGTGCTCGACGCCAACCCCGACTTCCGGGAGACCGCGGCGACCCCCGTGTTCCGCTGGGGCTTCGGACTGTGGTCGGACAAGTACGCCGACGTCTCCGAGATCCCGGACGGCGCCACGATCTCGCTCTACTCCGACCCGGCGAACGAGGCCCAGGGCCTGCAGATCCTCGAGACCGCCGGCCTGATCACGCTCGACGACAGCATCGACAAGTCGTACGCCACGCAGGACGACATCGTCGAGAACCCGAAGGACCTGCAGTTCGTGCTGCTCGACTTCGCCGCTCAGTCGCGCGCACTGCCCGACCTCGACGCCGCCGTCGGCTACACCGAGTACTACCTCGCCGCCGGCATCCCGATCGAGCAGCAGATCTACGCCCCCACGGCGCCCGACGACTTCGCCGGGCAGCTCACGGTGGGCACCGACTACCTCGACACCCCGAACATCCAGAACCTCATCGCGGCGTTTAAGGACCCGGCCGTGCAGGAGTTCCTGGCGACCGACCCGACCGTGAAGGGCATCCTGCTGCCGCTGGATCAGTAGGCGTCGCTGCCGGCGGAGGCCCACGGGTCGTCTCCGTGGGCCCTCGCTACAGTGTCGTCCGCAGCTCGGCCCGGGTGAGCGCGGGCGGTTCCGAAAGAACGGTGCCGAGCGCCGACGCACCGTCGGGTGTGGCACGGAACACGCGATACGCGTCGTCGTCGGCAAGCGTCGCCCATCTCTCGACCACGATGTAGTGGGTGGGGTCGTCGATGTCCACCGTTATCTCCACGCCGAGACAGCCCGGGCGGCCGCGGGTCACCTCGAGGGTCTCCTCGATGAGAGCTGCAGCGCCGTCGAGGGCCTCGGTCTTCACGCGCAGTTCGAGTACGGAGATCACGGTCATGAGTTCACAGTAGACGTGCCTCGGCGATGTCGTCAGAACCGGGTTCGGCGGAGCGTTCTGTCGGTGCCATCCCCGGTCAGGT
Source organism: Herbiconiux sp. (assembly GCF_023264895.1). Classification (GTDB taxonomy): domain Bacteria; phylum Actinomycetota; class Actinomycetes; order Actinomycetales; family Microbacteriaceae; genus Herbiconiux. Next base: position 10,075 of record NZ_JAHFUY010000040.1, read on the forward strand.
GGTGCGGCGGCAGACCTCCTCCCAGGGGGTCGGCTCGAGGGCGAAGTGGGCGCGGGTGGCGGAGTCGTCGAGCACGTAGGGGCGGGTCCACTGGTACGAGAGCTCCTTCAGCTCGCGCAGCATCGGCGAGAAGAGCTCGCCCGCGCGCAGCGCGAGTGCCGGGATCGGGCTGACGGGCACGGGGGAGAGGCCCGCCGCCGTGAGCACGTCGCCGAGCGCCTGGCGCTGGGAGCGCGGCGGGTTCGAGGGCACGTTCCAGAGGCGGCCGTGCGACGACTCGTCGGCGGCCGCCGCGATCAGGAGGCGGGCGACATCCTGCACATCGGTGAAGGTGTGCGGCATGTCGGGGTCGCCGAGCACCCGGGCCCGCTTGCCCCGGCGGGCGGCGGGCAGCTGCCGGCTGATGTGGCCGTTGACCCCCACACCCGTGCCCATGTAGTCGGAGCCGCGCACCTCCACGGCACGCACCCGCCCGGCAGCGTGCGCCTGGAGCGCGTCAGCCCAGAGGCGGGCCCGCAGCACGCCCTTGTGGTCGACGGCGGCGTCGGGCAGGCCCTCGTGCATCGGCTCGTCGACGGGGCCGTAGGGGTAGAGATTGCCCGTGATGGCGTAGACGGCCCCCGTGCGCTCGGCCGTGGTGAGGAGCGCCGCGGCCAGGGGCGGCCAGGTGACGTCCCACTGCGTGTAGTCGCCGGGGTTGGCGCAGTTGTAGAGGGCTGACGCGCCGGTCGTGACGGCCGAGAGGGCGTCGGCGTCGTTCGCATCGACGCGGATGCCGCGCACCCCGGGGAGACCCGGATCGGTGCCGGACCGCGTGGCGACGATCACCTCGGAACCCCGCTCGGCGAGCTGGGCGGCGACGTGGCGGCCCACGGGGCCGGCTCCGACGATGACATGGTGATCGGACATGGACGACTCCTTCTGAGAAAACGAGAGCGGTGCTCTCTGTGCATGAGCCTGGCAGATTGGGGATCGAGAAACAAGAGCAGTGCTCTCATTTGTTGCGGATGCTCTCGATCACGGCCAGAGTGGTCGGATGACACCCGTCGACCACCCTGCACCGGCCGCCTCACCGGCCTCCCCGCCCCGTGCCCGCACCGTGCGGGAGCGCGCCCGCGAGCAGATCACGGCCGAGATTTTGACGGCGGCCCGCATCCGCCTCACCGAGTCGGGGCCGGGCGAGCTCTCACTCCGGGCGGTCGCCCGCGACGTGGGAATGGTGTCGTCGGCGGTCTACCGCTACTTCGCGAGCCGCGACGAGCTGCTCACCGCCCTGCTCGTGCTCGCCTACGACGAGCTGGGGGCCGCGGTGGAGCAGGCCGAGGCGGCCGTGACCGACCGCCACGACGTGGTCGGCCGCTGGCGCGCGGCGTGGCTCGCCGTCCGCGGCTGGGCCGTCGCTCATCCGGGCGACTACGCGCTGCTCTACGGATCGCCGGTGCCGGGCTACGCCGCGCCGCAGGTCACGGTGGAGCCCGCGACGAGGGTGATCGTGGTGATCCTCGGGATCGTCATGGACGCCACGGCCGCAGGCTCCCGGATGCCGGAGCCTCCGGGTTCCGGCGACGACGCCCCCGTCGTGGCCGGCGCGATCGGCTTCGCCCAGGAGCGCGGGCTGATGCAGGCCGAGGCCCCGACCGAGCTCGTGGTGCGCACGCTGATGGGGTGGACGACGGTGTTCGGCACGATCTCGTTCGAGCTGTTCGGCCATCTCGTGGGGTCGGTCTCGCGAGCCGATGACTACTTCGAGATCGTGATCGACCGGCTCGCCGCCGACCTGGGGCTCACCGAGGCGGACTGAGCGTCAGCCCTCGAAGGCCGCGGTGTCGATCTCGATCTGCACGGGGGACCGCTCCAGCACCTCGCGCGGGGAGCGGTGGGCGGGCGCGGACGGCGCCGGGGATCGCTCGGCCGAGGGCGCGATCGGATGCGTCTCCGTCGCCCCTGGCTGGAGCACCACCCGCGAGCCGTGGTGCCGGAACGTCAGCGCTTCGCCTCCCGTCAGACCGTAGGTGGCCTCGAGCGGGGTGATCGAGACCCGCAGCAGGCCGCCCGCGATCCGCATCCCGAACCCGAGGCGGCTGATGCCCGGCGGCAGCCGCGGCGCGAAGAGCAGTTCGTCGGGCGACTGCCGCAGGCCGCCGAAGCCCGCCACGAGCGCGAGCCAGAGGCCGCCGAGCGCCGCGATGTGCAGTCCCTCGCTCGTGTTGCCGTGCAGGTCGGCGAGATCCTGCAGCGCGGTCTCGCGCACGTAGTCGAGGGCGAGCGTGCCGTAGCCCACCTCGGCGGCCACGATGGCCTGCGAGGTCGCGGAGAGCGACGAGTCGCGCACGGTGAGCGGCTCGTAGTGGTCGAAGTCGCGGCGCTTCTGCTCCACGGTGAAGGCGTCGTGCCGGAGGTACAGGGCCAGCACGAGGTCGGCCTGCTTCACGACCGCCTTGCGGTAGAGGTCGAGGTACGGGAAGTGGGAGTGCATCGGGTAGTCCTCCGGCGAGGTCGACTCGAAGTCCCAGGGCGCGTGGCGGGTGAAGCCGAGGCTCTGCGGATGCACGCCGAGCTCCTCGTCGAACGGCACGCTCATGCGGTCGGCCGCCCGGCGCCATTCCCCGATCTCGTCGACCGTAACGCCCAGCCGGCCCGCGGCATCCGGGAGCGCTGTCGCCTGCGCCGCCGCCTGCTCGAGGTTGCGCTGGGCGAGCAGGTTGGTGTGCACGTTGTCGTCGGCGATCGCCGAGTACTCGTCCGGCCCCGTGACGCCGTCGAGGTGGAACCGGCCGTCGCGGGCGTGATGGCCGAACGAGACCCAGAACCGCGCTGTCTCGACGAGCAGCTCGAGACCGGTCTGCTCGAGGAACGCCGTGTCGCCGGTCGCCGCGACGTAGCGGGTCACGGCTGTGGCGATGTCGGCGCCGAGGTGCACGGCCGCGCTGCTCGCGGGCCAGTAGCCCGAGCTCTCGCGGCCGTCGATCGTGCGCCACGGGAACATCGCGCCCGCGAAGCCCAGGTGTGCCGCTCGGTCCCGCGCCGCGGGCAGCGTGGCATGCCGCCAGCGCAGCGCCGCGGCGGCCGCCTGAGGGCGGAGGTGGCTGAGGGCGGGCAGGGCGAAGGTCTCGGTGTCCCAGAAGGCGTGCCCGTCGTAGCCGCGACCGGTCAGGCCCTTCGCCGGAATGCGGCCCTCGGCGCGGACCGACGCCTGCAGGAGGTGGAAGAGCGCGAAGCGCGCAGCCGTCTGCAGGTCGGGGGCTCCCTCGACGTCGAGCGAGGCGTCGTGCCAGTGCTCGTCGAGCGCGGCACGCTGCTCGGCGACCAGGTCGTCCCAGCCCGCCGAGAGCGCCGACAGCGCGGCGGACGACACGTCCTCGAGCAGGGCCTCCGAACCGCGCTCGCCGGAGAACTCGGCGGCGACGATCTTCGTGAGCCGCAGCGGCCGGCCCCCGGTGAGCGTCGCCGCGACCGTCGCGTAGGCACGTCGGGGCGAGGAGGCGAGGGCGAGGGCGCCGGCGGCGCCGGCCGCGCCCCCGATGAGGTGCGCGCAGGCGGAGGCCGTCGTGAGGCGGCTCCGGCGGGTGCGGGCGGCCAGGCGGAGGAGCCCGTCGACGACGTCGTGCTCGATCGGCTCGAGCGGGTCGACGAGCGCCGCGGCGATGGCGGGCTCGTCCTGCCCGTCGGGCTGATCGTCGTCGGCAAGCAGCTCGGACCGCACGACGACGGGGACCGGGCCGCCGTGTGCGTCGGCACTCTCGAGCGTGAGGTCGATCGCTCCGACCGAACGCCGCGCGAAGGAGACGAGTCGCGTCGAGGTGAGGCGGATGCGCGAACCGCCCGGCGACGTCCAGTCGAGGGTGCGGGTCGCCACCCCGGAGCGCAGGTCGAGGCGCATCCGGTGCTCGTGCACGGTTCCGGTGCGGACATCGAGTGCGTCGTCGCCCACCGTGATCCGGAGGAGCGTGCCGTTGATCGGCTCGACGACGGTCTGGCCCGAGCCGGGGTAGCCGTAGCCGTCTTCGGCGTAGGGCATCCGGTGCTCCTCGAAGAACCCGTTGAGGTAGACGCCGGGGGTGGCGCACGGCTCGCCCTCGTCGAGGGTCGCCCGCCAGCCCACGTGCCCGTTCGAGACCGCGAAGAGGCTCTCGACGCGCGGCAGGTCGTCGGCCGTGATGTCGTCGGCCACCACGGCCCAGGGCTCGAGGATCACGCGCATGCCGTCAGCCCAGCCGCTCGCGGAGGGCGGTGAGGTCGGGCCGGCCGCCCGGGCGCGCGACCGTGGATCTGGCCGCATCCGCCGCGAGTGACGCGGCGTCCTCCGGTGCCAGGCCGGCGCGGAGCCCCGCGACGAGCCCGACGCTGAACGCGTCGCCGGCACCGGTGGGGTCGACGACGGTCTCGTCGGTGCCGAAGGCGACGAAGCGCTCGCCGCCCGGCCACACGACGAGGTCGCCCTCGCCGCCGACCGTGAGCGCCACGACATCGGCGCCCCGGTCGAGCAGGGTCTTCGCGGCCGCGCGGGCGTCGGCCGGGCTCGCGATGCCGAAGCCCGTCAGCTGCTCGGCCTCCACGGCGTCGGCGCGCACGATCGAGGCCAGGGCGAGCAGCTCGTCAGCCCCGGGCCCCGACACCCCGCCGTCGAGCGCGACGGCGATCCCGAGGTCGTGGGCGCGGCGGGCCAGGTCGAACAGCACGGGCAGGGGCTGCTGCAGCTGGAGGCAGAGCGTGTCGACCTCGGGGAGGAGGTGCTCGACGGCCGCGAGGTCGCCCGGTCGCAGCAGCGACTCCTCGGGCACGCGCTCGAACAGCCGGCGCGAGCCTCCCGGTCCCACGATGTCGGTGAGCAGTCCGGTCGTGCCGCGGCGCGCCACCACCGGGCGGATCCCGTCGGCCTCCAGCTGGCCGAGCAGGTCGTCGCCCTCGCGGTCGGTGCCGATCACGGCGAGCAGGGCGACCTCGGCGCCGAGCTGCCGCCAGCCGACGGCCTGGTTGGCGCCCTTGCCGCCGAGCAGCTCCCGGCGCTCGCCGACGCGTGTGCTGCCGCCGTCTGCCGGGAACCCCTCGGTGAGGAGCACGAGGTCGCGCGCGACCTGTCCTGCGACCAGCACGAGCCCGTCTCCTTGCATCTGCATGCACCCCTGCCTACCACGACGATCAGGCGTAGGGTCTGCGGCACATGAACGTTCAGCTCCCTCCCCGCGGTCGTCGGCGGCCGGCCGTCGTGGCCGGTCTGTCTGTCGTGGCCGGTCTGGCCGTCGTCGCCGCGCTCCTCGCGGGCTGCTCGTCCCTCGGCCCGGGCAGCGAGGAGGCGACCGACGCGACCACGCGGTTCTTCGAGTCCCTCGCCGAGGGCGACGGCACGGCGGCGTGTGCGCTCCTCAACGAGTCCGCCCGCGAGGCGGTGGAGGAGCAGACGGATGCGCGCTGCGCCGACGGCGTGCTGACGCTCGGCCTCGACCCGGATGCGCGGCCGGACGGCACCGAGGTCTACAGCCGGGCCGCCTTCGTGCGGACCGGACCCACCGCCGTCTTCCTCACCCCGGGCGACGACGGGTGGCTCATCCGCGCCGCCGGCTGCGAACCCGTCGCCGACGCGCCCTTCGACTGCGCGCTGGACGGGAGCTGACATGCGCACGGTCTTCACCTCCTACCTCGTCGTCATCGTCGCCGGGCTCGTGGCCTTCTTCGTGATCGGGCTGCTCGGCCGATGAGCGCCGTGAAGCGATTCCTCCGCGACAACAGCCTCTCGCTGTTCTTCGGCGCGATCTTCGTCGCCGCCCTGATCGGGCAGTCCTTCGCCGGACTCGCCGCCTACAACGACACCCAGGTCGCGGAGGGGCTCCGCGAGGTGGGCTACTGGCGCTTCGTCACGTCGTCGGACTTCGCCGTCGACGTCGCCGAGAACTGGCAGTCGGAGTACCTGCAGTTCTTCCTCTACATCTGGGCCACCGTCTGGCTGATCCAGCGCGGCTCGCCGGAGTCGAAGAAGCCGGGGAGCGAGGGCCCGGAGTCGGACGAGCAGCAGAAGGTGGGCCGCTTCGCCGAGGCCGACTCGCCACGCTCCGCCGCCGCCGACGGCCTGCGGCGGGTGCTGTTCTCGCATTCGCTGCTGATCGCGATGGGCTCGATCTTCGTGCTCTCCTGGCTCGCCCAGTCGGTGACGGGGGTCATCGCCTACAACGAGGAGCAGCTGACGAATCTCGAGGCTCCCGTCGACTGGCTCGGCTACGTCGTCTCCGCCGACTTCTGGAACCGCACCCTGCAGAACTGGCAGTCCGAGTTCCTCGCCGTCGGCAGCATGGCCGCCCTCTCGATCTACCTCCGCGAGCGCGGCTCCAGCGAGTCGAAGAAGGTCGGCGACCCGCACGCGCAGTCCGACACGGAGTAGGCGACCGGTCAGGCGCCGGGTCGGCCCTCCGTCGGCGGATCCGGCTCGAAGCGATAGCCCATGCCGGTCTCGGTGAGGATGTGGCGCGGGTGCGAGGGGTCGGGTTCGAGCTTCTTGCGGAGCTGTCCGATGTAGAGGCGCAGGTAGCCGGTCTCCTTCACGTCGGCGGTGCCCCAGATCTGGGTGAAGAGGTCGCCGTGGGTGAGCAGCCGGTGGGGGTTCCGCACGAGCAGCTCGAGGATCTTCCACTCCGTCGGGGTGAGCCGGATGGCGTTCCGCTGGCCCTCGCGCGTCACGACGTGGGCGAGGACATCGACGGTGACACCGCTCAGGGTCACGACCGGAGCGCTGGGCGCCGCGGCCGAGCTCCGCCGGGTGAGGGCGCGCACCCGGGCGAGCAGCTCGTCGATGGCGAAGGGCTTCGTGACGTAGTCGTCGGCTCCCGCGTCGAGCGCGTCGACCTTGTCGGCGGCATCCGTGCGCCCCGAGACGACGAGGATCGGCAGCTGCGACCAGCCGCGCACGGTGCGGATGACCTCCATGCCGTCGAGGTGCGGCATGCCGAGGTCGACGATGAGGAGGTCGGGCGGATGTGTGGAGGCGGCGGCGATGGTGGCGAGGCCGTCGCCCGCCGTGAGGATCTCGTGGCCCTGGGCTCCGAGGGTCACCCTCAGCGCGCGCAGGATCTGCGGGTCGTCGTCGGCGATCAGGATCCTCATGCGGTCACCGCCTGGAGGGTGACGACCATGGTGGATCCGCCGCGCGGGGTCTCCTCGAACTCGATGGTGCCGCCCATGCCCTCCACGAAGCCCTTCGAGAGGGCGAGGCCGAGCCCGAGCCCCGTCGAGTTGTCGGTGTCGCCGAGGCGCTGGAAGGGCACGAAGATGTCGTCGCGGCGATCCTCCGGCACCCCGGGCCCGCGGTCGATGACGCGGATCTGCACGGTGTCGTGGAAGGCAGAGGCGGCGACCACGACGTTCTGGCCCTCGGGGGAGTACTTGAGGGCGTTGGAGAGCAGGTTGACGAGCACGCGTTCGAGCAGCCCCGGATCGGCCTCGAGCTGCGGCAGGTCGGCCGGCAGGTCGAGGTCGACCGACTCCGGCCCCACCCCCAGCTCCTCGAGCACCGTCGGCACGAGGTCGACGAGGTCGACGGGCTCGAGGGTCACGGCGAGGGCTCCGGCCTGCACGCGGCTCACGTCGAGCAGGTTCGTGAGCAGGTCGGTGAGCTGCTTGAGCGACGTCTCGGCGGTGTCGAGCAGCTCGTCGCGGTCGCCGGCCGAGAGCGTGGGGCCCGAGCTCCGGAGCCCGGTGACGGCGGCGGTGGCCCCTGCCAGGGGTCGGCGGAGGTCGTGGCCGACGGCCGCCAGCAGCGCGCTCCGCACCTTGTCGGCGGCGGCGAGCGGTGCCATCTCGCGCGCGGTCTCCTCGAGGCCCGCGTGCTCGAGGGCGGTCGCCAGCTGGGTCACGATCACCCCGAGCAGCCTCCGGTCGGCCGACTGCAGGGAGCGCCCGTGGAGCTCGAGCGTGGCCTCCGGGTCGATCGGCACGCGATCCGGCTCGTCGTCGCGGGCGGGCTCGCCGTCGGAGGCGAGCACGCGGTCGCCGACGAGGATGCGCACGCCCGTGAGACCGAAGGCCTCCCGGGTGCGGGTCACGAAGGCCTGGAACGCGTCGTGCCCCCGCAGCACCTCGCCCGCGACCCCGGCGATGAGCTCGGACTCGGCGGCCGAGCGCCTGGCCGCGCGGGACCGCCTCGCCGCCTGGTCGACCACGATCGAGACGAGCACCGCGATCACGACGTAGAGGAGCAGGGAGAGGGCGTGCCGCGGATCATCGATGTGCACGGTGTAGAGCGGTTCGACGAACAGGAAGTCGAGGGTGACCCCGCTCAGCACCGCGGCGAACAGCGCCGGCCAGATGCCGCCGACGAGCGCCACCACCACGACGAGCAGCTGGTAGCTCAGCACGTCCGAGGTGATCGACTCCTCGCTGTGGAAGAGGGTGAGCAGCCAGGTGAGCAGAGGACCGCCGACGAGGGCGAGCACGAAGCCGTAGACGCGGCGGCGCACGGTGAGCGAGCCGTGCGGGTGGGGGAGGGCGAAGCGGCGGCCCCCGGCGGCCGCGTGGGTGACGATGTGCACGTCGATGTCGCCGGATTCGCGGATGACGGTCGAGCCGATCCCCGCGCCCGTGAGGAGAGCCGAGAGACGGCTCCGCCGACTCACCCCGATCACGAGCTGGGTGGCGTTCGAGGCCCGCGCGAACTCCACGAGCGCCTTCGGGATGTCGCTGCCCACGACCTGGTGGAAGGTGCCGCCGAGGCTCTCGACGAGCGAGCGCTGCGCCGCGAGCGCTCCGGGGTCGGAGGGGCGGAGGCCGTCCTGGCTCGTGACGTGCACGGCCAGCAGCTGCCCGCCCGCCGAGCGGGCGGCGATCCGGGAGCCCCGCCGCAGCAGGGTCTCGCCCTCCGGGCCTCCGGTGAGCGCCACGACCACGCGTTCGCGGGCCTCCCACTTCTGGCCGATGCCGTGCTCGGTGCGGTACTTCTGCAGCGACGAGTCGACCTCGTCGGCGAGCCAGAGCAGGGCGAGCTCGCGGAGCGCGGTGAGGTTGCCGAGCCGGAAGTAGTTCGAGAGCGCGGCGTCGATGCGCGCGGCCGGGTAGACGACCCCCTCGGAGAGACGGTCGCGGAGGGCCTGCGGGGCCAGGTCGACGACCTCGATCTGGTCCGCTTCGCGCAGCACGGCATCCGGGATGGTCTCGCGCTGGGGCACGCCCGTGATCTGCTGCACCACGTCGTTGAGCGACTCGATGTGCTGGATGTTGACGGTCGAGATCACGTCGATGCCGGCATCCAGGAGCGTCTCGACGTCGCGCCAGCGCTTCTCGTGGGCGAGGCCAGGGGCGTTGGTGTGGGCGAGCTCGTCGACGAGGGCGTACTGCGGAGCCCGGGCGAGGACGGCGTCGAGGTCCATCTCGTCGAGCTCCACGCCGCGGTGCGACACGAGGGTGCGGGGGATGATCTCGAAGCCGAGCGTCATGGCCTTCGTGGCGGCGCGCCCGTGGGTCTCGACCACGGCGACCACCACGTCCTTGCCCTGGGAGCGCAGCCGCCGGCCCTCCTCGAGCATCGCGTAGGTCTTGCCCACGCCGGGAGCGGCCCCGAGCAGCACCCGGAGCCGTCCCTGCTTCATCGTTCCTCCATGCTCGGAAGCCTAGGCGTCAGGAGCCGAGCTGCGAGAGCGCGACGTTGAGCTCGAGCACGTCGACGACCGGCTCGCCGAGGTAGCCGAGGTCGCGGCCCTGGACGGCCGCCTCCACGAGTCCGCGCACGGCGGTCTCGTCGAGCCCGCGGGCCCCGGCCACCCTGGCGACCTGCTGGTAGGCGTACTCCGGGCTGATGTGGGGGTCGAGACCGGATCCCGAGGCGGTGAGGGCGTCGACCGGGATGTCGTCGGCCGACACCCCGTCACTCTCGGCGATCGCGGCGCGGCGGGCCTCGATCTCGGCGATGAAGTCGGGGTTCTCGGGCCCGTAGTTCGAGCCCGCCGAGGCGCCGCCGTCGTAGCCGGCGGCGGAGGGCCGCGACTGGAACCACTCGGGAAGGGCCTCGCCGTCCTCATCGGCGAACGACTGGCCGATGAGGGCGGAACCGACGGGCTCGCCCCCGACCGACACGAGGGAGCCGTTGGCCTGGGCGGGCAGAGCGAGCTGGCCGATGCCGAGGATGACGACGGGGTAGACGATGCCGAGCGCCGCGGTGGCGACGAGCAGGTAGCGGAGGGCGACCCCGTAGGGGCGGGCGAACCCGCGGGTGGTGGCCATGACGATGTCCTTTTCTGTTCTGGTCTGTTCTGGTCTGTTCGGCGGGCTCTAGAAGCCCGGGATGAGGCTGACGACGAGGTCGATGATCTTGATGCCGACGAACGGCGCGATCACCCCGCCCAGGCCGTAGACGAGGATGTTGCGGTTGAGGATGCGCGAGGCCGACATGGGCCGGTACTTCACGCCGCGGAGGGCGAGCGGGATCAGCACGATGATGACGAGGGCGTTGAACACGACGGCCGACAGGATCGCCGAGGACGGCGAATGCAGCTGCATGATGTTGAGCAGCCCGAGGCCCGGGAAGACGGCCGCGAACATCGCCGGGATGATGGCGAAGTACTTCGCGACGTCGTTGGCGATCGAGAAGGTCGTGAGCGCCCCGCGCGTGATGAGCAGCTGCTTGCCGATCGCCACGATGTCGATGAGCTTCGTGGGGTCGGAGTCGAGGTCGACCATGTTGCCGGCCTCCTTCGCCGCCGACGTGCCCGTGTTCATGGCCACGCCGACGTCGGCCTGCGCGAGCGCGGGTGCGTCGTTCGTGCCGTCACCGGTCATCGCCACGAGCCGGCCGCCCTCCTGCTCCTTGCGGATGAGCGCGAGCTTGTCCTCGGGGGTGGCCTCGGCGAGGTAGTCGTCCACTCCGGCCTCCTCGGCGATCGCCTTGGCGGTCAGCGGGTTGTCGCCCGTGATCATGACGGTGCGGATGCCCATCGAGCGCAGTTCGGCGAAGCGCGACGCCATGCCCTCCTTCACGATGTCCTTGAGGTGCACCACGCCGAGGATCTGCGCCGGCCGCCCGGGCTCCCGCACGGCGACCACGAGCGGCGTGCCGCCGAGGCCGGCGATGCGGTCGGTCTGCTGCTCGAGCTCATCGAAGAGCGCGCCCCCCACAGTTCCGGTCTCCTTGGCCCAGGCGGTGACGGCGGAGCCCGCGCCCTTCCGGATCTGGCGGCCGTCGGCGAAGTCGACGCCGCTCATCCTGGTCTGCGCGGTGAAGGGCACGATCTCGCCGTCGACCGAGGCGGGCCGCTCGAGCCCCTGCTCCGAGGCGAGGTCGACGATCGACTTCCCCTCCGGCGTCGGGTCGGAGAGCGACGAGAGCGCGGCGGCGTCGCGGAGCGCGACGGCGTCGACGCCGGTGAGGGCGACGAAGTCGGAGGCGCGCCGGTTGCCGTAGGTGATCGTGCCCGTCTTGTCCATCAGCAGGGTCGTCACGTCACCGGCGGCCTCGACGGCGCGGCCCGACATCGCGAGCACGTTGCGCTGCACGAGCCGGTCCATCCCGGCGATGCCGATGGCCGAGAGCAGGGCGCCGATCGTGGTGGGGATGAGGCACACGAGCAGCGCGACCATGACCGCGATCGACGGTGCGGCATCCGAGTACCCCGCGATGGGGCCGAGGGTCAGCACCACGATGAGGAAGATCACCGAGAGGCTCGCGAGCAGGATGTTGAGCGCGATCTCGTTGGGCGTCTTCTGGCGGGAGGCCCCCTCGACGAGGCGGATCATGCGGTCGACGAACGTCTCACCGGGCTTCGAGGTGATGGTCACCACCACGCGGTCCGACAGCACGCGGGTGCCGCCCGTGACCGCGCTGCGGTCACCGCCGGACTCCCGCACCACGGGTGCCGACTCGCCCGTGATGGCCGACTCGTCGATGGAGGCGATGCCCTCGACGATGTCGCCGTCGCCGGGGACGAGCTCACCCGCGACCACGACGACCACGTCGCCGAGCCTCAGATCGGCCGAGGAGACCTGCTCGGTGCGGGCGGTCAGCGCGGCGGGATCGCCGGAGGCGTCGTAGCCGACGACCCTCGCGGCCATCGTGCTCGTGCGGGTGGACCGCAGGGTGGCGGCCTGCGCCTTGCCGCGGCCCTCGGCCACGCTCTCGGCGAGGTTGGCGAAGAGCACGGTGAGCCAGAGCCACACCGCGATGGCCCAGGTGAAGGCGAGCGAGGTGGCCTGCGGCCCCTCGACCACCGGCAGGAACGGCTGCGCGATGGCGATCACCGTGGTGAAGGCGGCCCCGACCTCGACGAGGAACATCACGGGGTTCCGCCACATCTCGCGCGGATCGAGCTTCTGGAACGCTCCGGGGAGCGACGCGGCGAGCTGGCGGGGGAGGGAGGTCATCGGGGGAGCCCTTCGGCGAGAGGTCCGAGTGCGAGCACGGGGAAGTAGGTGAGGGCGACGACGATGAGGACGACGCCCACGAGGAGGCCCACGAACTGCGGGCGGTGGGTCGGCAGCGTGCCGGCCGTGACGGGCACCGAGCCCTGGGCGGCGAGGGAGCCGGCGAGGGCGAGCACGAGCACGATCGGGATGAACCGGCCGAGCAGCATCGCCACGCCGAGCGCCGTGTTGAACCACGGGGTGTTGGCCGTGAGTCCCGCGAACGCGGAGCCGTTGTTGTTGGCGGCGCTCGTGAAGGCGTAGAGCACCTCGGTGAAGCCGTGCAGGCCCGGATTCCAGATCGACGTCGACTCGACGTCGTCGCGGATGGCCGGGACCGCGAAGCTCAGAGCGGTGCCCACGAGCACGAGGGTGGGGGTGGCGAGGATGTAGAGGCTCGCGAGCTTGATCTCGCGCGGGCCGAGCTTCTTGCCCAGGTACTCGGGGGTGCGGCCGACCAGCAGTCCGGCGATGAACACCGTGATGATCGCGATGACCAGCATGCCGTAGAGCCCCGCCCCGATGCCGCCCGGAGCGATCTCGCCGAGCATGATGTTGAAGAGCGTCATCATGCCGCCGAGCGACGTGTAGCTGTCGTGCATCGAGTTGACGGCACCCGTCGACGTGATGGTCGAGGTCGTGGCGAACAGCGTCGAGGCGGCGATGCCGAACCTCTGCTCCTTGCCCTCCATCGCACCGCCCGCGAGCTGCGGTCCGGTGCCCGCGCCCAGGATCTCGAACGTCGTGAGCGCCGCGAGCGACACCACGAAGAGCGTGCCCATGGCGGCGAGGATCGCGTAGCCCTGGCGGTTGTCGCCCACCATGCGGCCGAAGGCGCGGGGGAGCGAGAACGGGATGGCGAGCATGAGCACGATCTGGAACAGGTTCGTCCAGGGCGTGGGGTTCTCGAACGGATGCGCGGAGTTCACGTTGAAGAAGCCACCGCCGTTGTTGCCCAGCAGTTTGATGGCCTCCTGCGAGGCCACGGGCCCGCCCGGAACGGTCGCGGTGCCGCCCGTGAGGGTGGTCACCTCGGTGAAGCCGTTGAGGTTCTGGATGACGCCGCCCGCGAGCAGCACGATCGACGACACCACGGCGAGCGGCAGCAGGATGCGCAGCAGCGCCCGGGTGAGGTCGACCCAGAAGTTGCCGAGCGTTCCCGTGCTCCGGCGCGAGAAGCCCCGGATGAGGGCGACCGCCACGGCGAGACCGACACCGGCCGACACGAAGTTCTGCACGGCGAGGCCCGCGAGCTGCACCGTGTAGCCCATCGTGACCTCGGGGGAGTACGACTGCCAGTTGGTGTTGGTCACGAACGAGACGGCCGTGTTGAACGACAGGCCCTCGGGCACGGCGGGGAGGCCGAGCGAGTAGGGCAGCACCGCCTGCAGCCGCTGGAGCGCATAGACGAACAGCACTCCGACGAGGGAGACGGCGAGCACGCCCTTCAGGTATGCACCCCAGGACTGCTCACCGAAGGGATCGACACCGACGACACGGTAGAGACCGCGCTCGAGCCTCAGATGCTTCGCCGACGTGAACGTCCAGGCGAGGTAGTCACCGAGCGGGCGGTGGAGAACCGCCAGGATCAGTGCGAGCGTCGCCAGCTGGGCGACGAGGAGCCAGGCCTCCATGTCAGAACCTCTCGGGCTTGACGAGGGCGACCACGAGATAGGCCACGCCGGCCACCCCGAGGAGGGCTGCGGCGAGTTCGAGCACGATCACAGCCTCCCGACCCCCCGGGCGACCAGAGCGACCACGCCGAAGACGGCGAGGATCGCGACGATGTAGACGACGTCGAGCACGGATGTTCTCCCTCCGACCGGCGCCCGGAGTGGGCGCACGGGTACGGAGGTCGATCCTGTCCGCCCATCCGTCCTGATCCGGCGGTCCTAACGGGATCCTGACGCGGGTGCACCCCGGACGCCCCGAACCCGAACGGAATCCTGTCGCCGGGCCCCCGAGCGGCACTCGCCCGGGGGCCCGCCGGCGCTCGCCGCTGGTCAGCGGAAGCGGCGCCGGTAGATCAGGATCGCCGCGGTGTGGGCCACCACGAGGATGCCGAGGAGCCAGGCCAGGGCGATCCCGATCTCGCCGCCCACGGGCTGCCCCGCGAAGAGCGCCCGGATGGTGTCGACGATGGAGGTGACGGGCTGGTTCTCGGCGAACCAGGCCACCGGCGCCGGCATGGAGTCGGTGGGCACGAACGCGGAGCTGATGAACGGCAGGAAGATCAGCGGATAGCTGAACGCGCTCGCGCCGTCGACGCTCTTCGCCGAGAGCCCCGCGATCACGGCCACCCAGGTGAGGGCGAGCGTGAAGAGCACGAGGATGCCCGCGACGGCGAGCCACGCCGCCACGGAGGCGCTGCTCCGGAAGCCCAGGAGGAGGGCGACACCGGTCACGATCGCCACCGAGACGAGGTTGGCCGCCAGGGAGGTGAGCACGTGCGCCCAGAGCACGCTCGAGCGGGCGATCGGCATGGAGCGGAAGCGCTCCAGGATGCCGCTCTGCAGGTCGAGGAACAGCCGGTACGAGGTGTAGGCGATGCCCGACGCGATGGTGACGAGCAGGATGCCCGGCAGCAGGTAGTCGACGTACGACTCGCCGCCCCCGGTGTCGATGGCACCGCCCAGCACGAAGACGAACAGGAGCATGAGCGCGATCGGCGTGACCGCCGTGGTGAGGATGGTGTCGGGGCTCCGCAGGATGTGGCGGAGCGAGCGGCCGGTGAGCACGGCGGTGTCGCCGATGGCATGCGTGGTCATCGCTCCTCCTTCGTGAGCGCGAGGAACACGTCCTCGAGCGAGGGCTGCTTCTCGACGTACTCCACCGTGGCGGGAGGCAGCAGAGCCTTCAGCTCGGCGAGGGTGCCGTTCTGGATGACGGTGCCCTCGTGCAGGATCGCGATCCGGTCGGCCAGGTGCTCCGCCTCGTCGAGGTACTGCGTGGTGAGGAGCACCGTGGTGCCCGCGGCGGCGAGCTCGCGCACCGCCTGCCAGACCTCCAGGCGCGCCTGCGGGTCGAGGCCGGTCGTGGGCTCGTCGAGGAAGACCACGAGCGGGTCGCCGATGAGGCTCATGGCGATGTCGAGGCGCCGGCGCATGCCGCCCGAGTAGGTTCCGGCCCGGCGGGAGCCGGCCTCGGTGAGCGAGAACCGGGCGAGCAGCCCGTCGGCGACGGCACCCGGATCGTCGAGGTGCCGGAGTCGTGCCACGAGCACGAGGTTCTCCCGGCCGCTCAGCACCTCGTCGATCGCCGCGAACTGCCCGGTGAGACTGATCGACTCGCGCACCCGGGCGGGCGACGCGGCGACGTCGAAGCCGTGCACGGCGGCCGTGCCCGCATCCGCCTGCAGCAGGGTGCAGAGGATGCGCACGAGGGTGGTCTTGCCGGCTCCGTTCGAGCCGAGCAGGGCGAGGATCGTGCCCGGTTCGACCGTGAGGTCGACCCCGCGGAGCACGTGCACGTCGCCGAACGACTTGGTGAGGCCCTCGATCCGGACCGCGGCGGCGGCGGTGGCGGCTGCGGCGGTCATTCCTCCGCCTCCGTGCCTGTGATCGTGGTGCCCTCGATCGCGGCGTCGATGGCCTTGGTGAGGCGGGCGCGCTCTTTGTCGATCCAGTGCGTGCCGGAGTAGGCGGCGGCGAACTCCTCGGCGAACCCCACGGGGTCGTCGCCCACGATCTCGCGCACCGGCGTGCCGTCGACGGCGGCGCGCTCCCAGAGGTCGGCGTGGTCGCCGATCATGGTCGTGAGCGTGTCGCCGTCGGTCGTGCCGCTGTAGTACATCACGTAGCGGCCGATCGCCTTCGCGGCGTCCCGGTACGGCGCGGGCAGGGCCGCGATCCTGGCGGTGGCCTGCCGGTACTGCTTCTTCTGCTCGAGGGGCCCGGTCAGGACCTCGATCCATTTCGCTGCCATGTCACTTCTCTCCTTCGATGGTGGGCCGGCGGATCCCTTCGATCCGCTCGGTGAGGAACGTCCAGCTGCTCCAGAACTCGGCGAGATGCTCGCGCCCCGCGGCGTTCAGCGAGTAGACCTTCCGCGGCGGGCCCTTCTCCGAGGGCACCTTGCTGATGTCCACGAGGCCGCGCTGCTCGATGCGCACGAGGAGGGCGTAGATCGTGCCCTCCACGATGTCGGCGAAGCCCTGCTCGCGGAGCCTCGCGGTGATCTCGTAGCCGTAGGCCGGCTGATCGGAGAGCAGGGCGAGCACGATCCCCTCGAGGGTGCCCTTCAGCATCTCGGTCATCTGCTTGGCCATGCGGCCTCCTTGCTCTGTCCCATTCGCTACTCTGTGTCGCTGAGTACGAGTAGATAGTAACGCCGACTACCAGTAGATAGCAACACCGAATACCGCGATCACTCTCCCGGCCGGAATGCCGGGAGGGCCGGTAGACTTGCAACCCTTGTGACGATTACCGCGACGACCACCCCGATCGACGACGCGGAGGCCCTGCGGCTCCGCGCCGACTTCCCCCTCCTCGGCCGCCAGGTGCACGGCGAACCGCTCATCTACCTCGACTCGGGCGCCACCTCGCAGAAGCCCCGATCCGTGATCGACGTCGAGCGGGCCTACTACGAGGAGACCAACGCGGCCGTGCATCGCGGGGCGCACACGCTCGCCGGCGAGGCCACCGAGCTGTTCGAGGCGGCGCGCGAGCGCGTGGCCCGGTTCGTGGGCGCGCAGTCCGACGAGATCGTCTGGACCTCGAACGCCACCGAGGGCATCAACCTCATCGCCTACGGCATCTCCAACGCCTCGCTCGGCCGCGGAGGCGAGGCGGCGGAGCGGTTCCGCATCGGCCCCGGCGACGAGATCGTCACGACCGAGCTCGAGCACCACGCCAACCTCGTGCCCTGGCAGGAGCTCGCCCTCCGCACCGGAGCGACCCTGCGGGTGATCGGCCTCACCGACGACGGCCGGATCGACCTCGACGACGCGGCCGCTGTGATCGGCGAGCGCACCCGCGTGGTGGCCGTCGCCCACGTGAGCAACGTGCTCGGCGCCGTCAACCCCGTGTCGCAGCTCGTCGCGCTGGCCCGGGCCGAGGGTGCCCTCGTGGTGCTCGACGCCTGCCAGTCGGCGCCCCACCTGCCGCTCGACCTGCCCGCCCTCGAGGTCGACTTCGCCGTCTTCTCGGGCCACAAGATGCTCGCGCCCACCGGCATCGGCGTGCTCTACGGCCGCTCCGAGCTCCTGAACGCGCTGCCCCCCTTCCTCACCGGTGGGTCGATGATCACGACCGTGGGGCTCACCGAGTCGGAGTACCTGCCGGCGCCGCTGCGCTTCGAGGCCGGCACGCAGCGGGTGTCGCAGGCCATCGCGCTCGCGACCGCGATCGACTACCTCGACGCCGTGGGCATGGACCGCATCGAGGCGTGGGAGGCCGAGCTCGGCCTCCGCCTCTTCGAGGGTCTCTCGGGCGTGGAGGGCGTGCGCATCCTCGGCCCGGCCCCTGCTGCCGGGGTCGAGCGCGTGGGGCTCGCGAGCTTCGTGGTCGACGGAGTGCACGCGCACGACGTGGGCCAGTTCCTCGACGACCGCGGCATCGCCGCACGGGTGGGTCACCACTGCGCGCAGCCCGTGCACCGGCGCTTCGGCGTGACCGCCACCACGCGGGCGAGCGCCTACCTCTACAACACGACCGCCGACATCGACGCGGTGGTCGACGCCGTGGCTGGCGTGCGCAGCTTCTTCCGGGTCGCCTGATGGCCTCGCGCGAGCTCGAGACGCTCTATCAGCAGGTCATCCTCGACCACGCCAAGGAGAAGCACGGCTTCGGCCTCCGCGAGGGCTCCTCGGGGGAGTCGCACCAGGTCAACCCCACCTGCGGCGACGAGGTCACCCTGCGGGTGCACCGGTCAGCGGATGGCCGGGACCCGATCACCGTGGAGTCGATCAGCTGGGAAGGGCAGGGCTGCTCCATCTCCCAGGCCTCCGCCTCGGTGCTCGCCGACCTCGTGCACGAGCTGCCCGAGGAGGATGTCCGTGCGCGGGTCGGCGCCTTCCGTGAGCTCATGCAGTCGAAGGGATCGCTCGAGGGCGACGAGGAGCTGCTCGGCGACGCGGTCGCGCTCGGCGGGGTCTCCCGCTACGTCACGCGCATCAAGTGCGCGATGCTGCCGTGGGTGGCGCTCGAGCACGCTCTGGCGGTGCGCTGAGCCCTAGGATCGCAGCATGAGCGATCCGCAGACCGCCGAGCACCGCAGACTCGCCGAGGCGGCGGCCGACGGCTGGCGGGACTGGGGGCCCTACCTCGCGGAGCGCGCCTGGGGCACGGTGCGCGAGGACTACAGCGCCGACGGCGACGCCTGGAACTTCTTTCCCCACGACCACGCCCGCTCGCGCACCTATCGGTGGAACGAGGACGGCATGGCCGGCTTCTGCGACTCCGGTCAGAGCTGGTGCCTCGGCCTCGCGCTCTGGAACGGCGCCGACCCCATCCTCAAGGAGCGGATGTTCGGGCTCTCCGGCCCCGAGGGCAACCACGGGGAGGACGCCAAGGAGTACTGGTGGTACCTCGACGGCACCCCCACGCACTCGTTCCAGCGCTGGCGCTACCACTACCCGCAGCGGGCCTTCCCCTACGAGGAGCTCGTGGCCGAGAACGCCCGGCGCTCGAAGGACGAGCCCGAGTACGAGCTCGTCGACACCGGGATCTTCGACGACGGGCGCTACTGGGCGGTCACCGTCGACTACGCGAAGGCGGGACCGCACGACCTGCTCATGACGATCACCGTCGAGAACGCGGGGCCCGAGCAGGCGAGCATCCACCTGCTCCCCACACTGTGGCTCCGCAACACCTGGTCGTGGGGCGAGGATCCGGCGCCGAAGCCCGTCATCCGCTCGACGCGACCAGGCTCCGCGACCCTCCACCGCACGGGCGGCGACGACCTCGTGATCGAGTCCGACGGCGACGACGCCGTGCTGCTCTGCGAGAACGAGACCAACGTCGGCCGGCTGTTCGGCGAGACGGGCGGCACGCCGTATCCGAAGGACGGGATCGGCGACCACGTCGTCGGTGGGCTGCCGACCGTGAACCCCGCCGGTGAGGGCACGAAGGCCGCGCTCCACCGCGTG
Organism: Herbiconiux sp.; assembly: GCF_023264895.1. GTDB lineage: Bacteria > Actinomycetota > Actinomycetes > Actinomycetales > Microbacteriaceae > Herbiconiux. Next base: position 29,534 of record NZ_JAHFUY010000040.1, read on the forward strand.
CTGACGGTGGAGGCCGGGGGCCGGGCGACCATGCGCATCCGGCTGCGGGGGGCGGCTGCCGCGGCGTCGCATCCGCTGCACGGTGCCCTCGACCCGGGCTTCGATGGTTTCGACGGCTTCGACGGCATCGTGGCCGAGCGGGCCAGGGAAGCCGACGAGTTCTACGCCGCCGTGCTGCCACCGGCCACGACCCCCGCCGAGGCCGTGGTGGCCCGTCAGGCGTTCGCCGGGCTCACCTGGTCGAAGCAGTTCTACCACTTCGACGTGCGGCGCTGGCTCGCGGGCGACCCCGTCTCGCCGCCCCCTCCGCCTGAGCGCCGGGGCGTCCGCAACGGGGACTGGCGGCACCTCGCGGGCCACGACGTCATCCTCATGCCCGACCCCTGGGAGTACCCGTGGTTCGCCGCCTGGGACCTCGCGTTCCACTGCGTGACCCTCGCCCACATCGATCCGGAGTTCGCCAAGCAGCAGCTCGTGCTCATCCTGCGCGAGTGGTACATGCACCCCAACGGCCAGCTCCCGGCCTACGAGTGGGACTTCGGCGACGCGAACCCGCCGATCGAGGCGTGGGCTGCGCTCCGCGTGTTCGAGATCGACGGCGGGCGCGACTTCACCTTCCTCGGCCGGGTGTTCCACAAGCTCCTGATGAACTTCACCTGGTGGACCAACAACAAGGATCACGGCGACAACAACCTGTTCGAGGGCGGCTTCATGGGCCTCGACAACATCGCGCCGCTCGACCGCTCCACGCTGCCTCCGGAGGTGGGTGTGCTCGAGCAGGCCGACTCGACGGCGTGGATGGCGACCTACGCACTGCACCTGCTCTCGATGGCCCTGCTGCTGACGAGCCACGATCCGGCCTACGAAGACGTGGCCACGAAGTTCTTCGAGCACTTCCTCGTGATCGCCGACTCCGCCAACGACGCGGGGCTCTGGGACGAGGAGGACGCGTTCTACTACGACGTGCTGCACCTCGCCGACGGCCGCACCGTGCCCATGAAGGTGCGCTCGCTCGTGGGGCTCATCCCGGTGACCGCCGCGCTCGTGTTCGACCGGGCCAGGATGGGGCGGCTCGACGAGTTCGTGCACCGCGGCCAGGTGTTCCTCGAGCGCAACCCCGGCTTCGCGCGGCTCGTGCACATCCGGGGCGACGAGGAGGGCGGCTTCCGGAGCCTCCTCGCCCTCGTGGAGCCCGAACGGCTCGAGCGCGTGCTGCACCAGGCGCTCGACCCGGCGACCATGCTCTCGCCCTACGGCATCCGGAGCATCTCGGCCTGGCATCGCGAGCACCCGCTCCGGGTGGAGGTCGACGGCGTCGAGGCGGTCGTCGACTACGAGCCGGGGGAGTCGACCTCGGGACTGTTCGGGGGCAACTCGAACTGGCGGGGCCCCGTGTGGTTCCCGCTCAACGTCATGATCATCGAGTCGCTCCGCGGCTACGACGTGAGCCTCGGCGAGGAGCACCGGATCGAGTACCCGGCCGGATCGGGGCAGACGCACACGCTCGGTCAGGTCGCCGACGACCTGTCGGCCCGGCTGCTGTCGCTGTTCGTGGGCGACCCGTCGGCGCCCGATGGAGGCCCCCGGCCCTCGGATGCGCGGTACCCGCTGCTGTCGACGGACCCGCGCTGGCGTGACGGGATCCTGTTCTACGAGTACTTCCACGGCGACACCGGTCAGGGCCTCGGAGCCTCCCACCAGACGGGGTGGACGGCGCTCGTGGCCCACCTCGTCATGACGAGGAGGACTCGGCCGCAGCCTCTTCTCGGTGCCGACGGCGGCCCGCGGCGGTCCGATCCTGGCCCTCTTCCTGGCCCTCTTCCCGGCCCTCTTCCCGGCCCCGCAGCCGATCCGGGAGCCAGCCCGGCGCGGTGAGCACCACGAGGCCGACGGCGAGCACCACGAGGCCGGTGGCCGAGAGCGCGCCGAGGCTCTCGCCGAGCACGGCGACGCCGAGGATCGTGGCGGTGAGGGGCTCGGCGAGGGTGAGGGTGGAGACGGTCGACGCGTTCAGCCGCGAAAGGCCCCAGCCGAAGAGCACGTAGGCCACGGCGGTGGTGACGACGCCGAGCCAGAGGGCCACGGCGACGCCCTCGGGGGTGCTGAGCCAGCGCGTGTCGCTCGTGAGGAGCACGGGGAGGCTGAACAGCGCCGCGGTGCCGAAGACCGCTCCCATCGAGGTCGTGGGGGACCAGCCGCGGTCGAGCAGGGCCTTCGCGGCGAGGGTGTAGACGGCATAGGAGGCTCCGGCCCCGACGGAGGCGAGGATGCCGGGGAGGCTGATGGCCGTGGCGGATGTGGCACCGGGTGCTGCACCGGAGACGCCGAGCCACTCGGCGGGGAGGCCGCTCATGAGCACGACCCCCACGGTGGCGATGACGGTCGCGAGGAGCCAGACGAGGCCGGGGAAGCGGCGGTGCAGGAGCCAGTCGAGCAGCCCCGTGAGCACGGGCGCCGAGCCGAGCGCCACGACGGTGCCGACGGCGACGCCGTTCTGGGCGGTGCCGACGAAGAAGGCGGGCTGGTAGGCGAGCACACCCAGGCCGCCGATGACGACGAGCACCCAGGAGGGCAGGCGGCCGGCGTGCGGGGCGGGAGCGGTCAGGGTTGCTCCGTGCTCGCGGCGGGCCCTGCGCTCGCGGCGCGCCCGCAGGAGGCCCGGGAGTGCGAGGGCCGCGAGCAGGCCGCCGCCGATCAGGATGCGGGCGGCGCCGATCGAGACCGACGACGCGCTCTCCGGCCCGAAGGCCTGTGCTGTGCCCGTGGTGCCGAAGCAGACGGCGGCGAGGAGCACGGCGAGCACAGGAGCCATGCCATATTGTTACACAATTTGAGATGCAGCGATCACGAGCACGGCACCGAGGGCCACCGCGGTGAGCAGCCCGAAGCCGATCGCGAGCAGGATCAGGCGCAGCCGCAACCCGCGTACGAGCAGCCGCACCTCCACCATCGCGACGTAGAGCAGGGCGATCACGACGATGCCGGCGATGGCGATCCCGCTCGAGTTCACCTGCTGCAGCGAGAACAGCAGCACGATCGAGATCGCGGCCGTGACGGCTCCCGTCACGAGCCACACGGTGCCGCTCGACGTGGTGAGGGCGGGCTGATTGCCCATCTTCGTCGGGTCGTCGTCCATGTCCGGAGTCTACGTCCCTGTTTCGGGCGTGTAACCACTTCCCAGGGGGCTTGCTTTGTGCCCCCAGGACGGGGGTAACCTTCGACAAACGTTCACGCGACAAGGGGAGCACCACGTGAAGAGAAGTCAACGCAGACTCGCAGCATTCGGGATCGGATCGGGGGTCGTTCTCGCGGCCGTCGGTGCCGGCGGGTCGGCCGCATTCGCGGTGGATCCCGCGGATCTCGAGAGCCGGGTCACGGTCGAGGGCGTGTACGCGCACCTCGAGGCCCTGCAGGCGATCGCGGATGCCAATGACGGCAACCGCGCCATCGGCACCTCGGGCTACGAGGCGAGCGGCGCCTACATCGAGGAGGTGCTGACCGCGGCGGGCTACACGCCTGAGCGCCAGGAGTTCCAGGCCACCTCGCAGTCGATCGACGAGTTCTCGATCACGCTGCTCGGCACCACGCAGAACCTCGACACGGTCGACGGCGACCGCCTGCCGATGGAGGGCACGACGGCCACGCCCGAAGCGGGCATCGTGGGCGCCGAGCTCGTGGCCCCGGCCACGGCGACGGGCTGCGACGAGGCCGAGTGGGGCGGCGTCGACGCCACCGGCAAGGTCGCCGTGGTCAGCCGCGGCATCTGCTCCTTCGCCGACAAGGATCTCGCGGCGGCCGCGGCCGGCGCGGTGGCCGTGCTCGTCTACAACAACGAGGAGGGCCCGCTCAACGGCACCCTCGGCGAGCAGCTGCCCGAGTACATCCCGGCTGTCGGGCTCACCCAGGCCGAGGGCCAGGCGGTCGTCGCCGCCCTCGCGGAGGGGCCGCAGACGGTCGATCTGCAGCTGCAGGAGACCACGACCTCGGTCGACACCTTCAACATCATCGCCGAGACCTCCACGGGCCGCACCGACAACACGGTGATGCTCGGAGCGCACCTCGACTCGGTGCCCGAGGGTGCGGGCATCAACGACAACGGCAGCGGATCGGCCGCCATCCTCGAGACCGCGGTGCAGCTGGCCGCCTCCGGCGAGCTGAACAACCAGGTGCGGTTCGCCTGGTGGGGTGCCGAGGAGGTGGGGCTCGTGGGCTCCACCCACTACGTGGAGGACCTCGCCGAGAACAACCCGGCCGAGCTCGACGAGATCGCGACCTACCTCAACTTCGACATGGTCGCCTCACCGAACTACGTGATCAGCGTCTACGACGCCGACCAGTCGACGTTCGAGGCGCCGGTCGAGGTGCCCGAGGGCTCCATCGCCACGGAGAAGGCGTTCACCGACTACTTCGACGCCGACGGTCAGCCCTGGATCGACACCGCCTTCGACGCCCGGAGCGACTACGACGCGTTCATCAGCTACGGTGTGCCGGCATCCGGACTCTTCACCGGGGCCGACGACGTCAAGACGGCCGAGCAGGTGGCGCTCTTCGGCGGCACCGAGGGGATCATCCAGGACCCGAACTACCACACGGCCGGCGACGACATCTCGAACGTCAACACCGAGGCGCTCGGGATCATGATCGGCGCGATCGCGTCGGTCACGGGATCGCTCGCCAACGACACGTCCGCCATCAACGGCGTGCTGCCGCCCGTGGTGCCGACGCCCGACCCCACGGTCACCCCGACCCCGATCCCGTCGCCGGCGCCCACCTCGGGCCCGGCGGGTGGCCCGGGCGGTGAGCTGGCCGCGACCGGTGCGAACGCGGAGGCGCTGAACCTGCTGCCGCTCGCCACGCTCGTTCTGGCCGCCGGTGTCGCCCTCGTGGCGGTGCGGATGCGCCGTCGCACGCAGGCGGTCGCCGACCAGGAGTAGGTGCAAAGTACTCAGACGAGGCGGTGGCCGCGCGAACCTAACGTGTGGGGATGAGAATTCGCATCCCCACACGATCAGGGCTCGCATCAGCGGCCGCCGCCTTCGTCGTGTCCGGTGTGGTGGCCGGCGGGCTGTTCGTGCCCGGCGCCTCGGCCGCCCCGTCCGCCTCGTCCGTCCTTGATCCGGGAGGCGCCGATCCGGGCCCTGCTCTGCTGTCGACCGGCACGGCCGAGACCGTCAACGTGATGGCACCGCTCTGGGTCGACGACTGGGCCACGGGCGGGCCGGAGTGGCGGGCGTTCACGTCGTCGCTCGCCGTGGCATCCGCCCAGGGGGTCGACGCGGTGGCCATCGACGTCTGGTGGGGAGCGGTGGAGCCCACCCGCGGGGTCTACGACTGGTCGTACTACGACAGGGCGTTCGCGGCGATCACGGGGGCGGGGCTCGATCTCGTGCCGCTCATGTCGTTCCACGAGTGCAAGAGCAACGTGGGCGACGACTGCGACATCTCGGTGCCCTCGTTCGTCTGGGAGCCCGTGAGCATCTGCGGCATCGCGGGCTGCAGCACGCCCGTGCCGGCCGAGAACCACTTCGTGAGCGAGTACGGCAACGTCAATCGCGAGGCGCCGGCGCCGTGGGGTGCGGGCGCCTCACGCACGCTGCTCCAGCAGCAGGAGTTCATGGAGGCGTTCGAGCAGCACTACGGCTCGGGTGCCACGGACTACACCGATTCGATCCAGGAGATCACGATCGGCACGGGCCCGGCCGGCGAGCTCCGCTACCCGTCCTACGCGGTGCACGACTCGAAGGTGCCGGGCAACCCGGCGGGCTACCCGAATCGCGGCACCTTCCAGAGCTACACGCCCGCCGCGGTGCGCGACTTCGCCGACTGGGCCGTGGCGCGCTACGGGTCGGTGGCCGGCGTCGGGGCCGCGTGGAGCATCCCCGGCCTCACCTACTCCGCGATCTCGCCGCCCACCGACCACGAGCGCTTCATCACCTCGGGCTCGTACCGCATGCTCGCCTACGGCCGCGACTTCACGCGCTGGTACAGCGAGAGCCTGCTCTCGCACGGCCGCGACGTCGTCGAGCGGGCCTCGGCGGCCTTCGACGAGGAGTTCGCGGGGGTCCCGCTCGGCATCAAGATCCCCGGAGTGCACTGGCAGACGATGGCCACCAGCCCCATGCAGCGCGTTCCCGAGATCGCCGCGGGGCTCGTGCACACCGACCAGGACTACGCCTCCGCGTCGACCGGGCACGGCTACGACCCGCTGCTGGCGATGGTCGACGACCTGTCGACCGGGCCCGGCGCGCACGACGTGCGGCTGCACTTCACGGCGCTCGAGATGCCCGACGGCCGGGAGTGGGACGGGGCCGATCACGCGTACTCGGACGCGGCGTCGCTCGTGGCCTGGGTGGGAGACGCGGCCCGGCGGGCGGGTGTGACGCTGAAGGGCGAGAACGCCCTCGCCGACAACCTGCGGCAGGTGGGCACGCCCTCCACGGTCGGCTGGCTGCACATCCGCGACGCCTTCTCGGGCCCCGCGCCCGCCTACAGCGGCATCACCCTGCTGCGCCTGGCCGACGTCGTGGCCCTGGGTTCCACGGGCCGCCTCGAGCTCGAGCGCTTCCTCCGCGACTTCTCCTGAGCCCCCTTTGCCCCCCTGCGGCCCCCTTGCTGCCTCCCTCTGCCGAGACGTCACTTTCCACACCACCCCGCGCGCAGAAGCGTGGAAAGTGACGTCTCGGCGGGGGCTTGGAGGGGGTCAGTAGCGGGCGAGGCCGCTGCCGACGATCACGGTGCCGAGCACGAGGAGCACGATCGTGGTCACGACGGCGCTGTTGCGGTCGATCCAGTCGTGGACCTCCTGCAGCGGGCGGCGGGTGCGCTCGGGGTCGCTCACCGCGACGATGATGGGGGCGGCCAGGGTGGAGATGCCGAGCACCACGAAGATCGCGATCGCGATCGCCGTGGGGGTGAGCGGTTCTCCGCCCGCCGCGATGGCGACGCCGGCGGCCATCGTGAGGAGCAGGTTCTTCGGCCGCAGCATGAGCACGAAGCCCACGCCGAGGCTCGGCAGCGGGCCGAGGGTGGTGACCTTGTTCATCCAGCGCTGGGTCGCTCCGGGCGGCGGGGCGTCGTCGAGGGAAGCCAGCTCGTCGAGAGGGGAGAGCGGCGACTGCGGCGACCCGGCGGCGGCCCGGCGGGCATGCCGGGCGCGCACGATCCGGATGATCGCGAGCAGCAGCAGGGCGGCGCCCAGCACGAGTTCGATGCTGCCGAACAGCGGGCTCTCGTCGGTCGATGGGGGAGGAGGCAGCAGCGAGGCGACGGCCGTGAACAGCACCGTGAGGCCGGCGAGGCCGACCACCGCGCCGATGAGATAGGCGAGGCCCGACCATCGCCCGCGGGGCGAGAGCAGGATGAGCACCATCACGACGATCGGCACCGAACTGAGCGCCACGCCGAGGGCGAGGGGCAGGATGTGTCCGATGATCGGCGCCATCCCGTCATTCTAGGAGGCGCTCGGGCGTCTCTCGCCGACGCGGCCCCCGTGCCTGTCCCGGCATGGTCGCCGCCGTCGCGGCCTCCCTGCCCGGCCTGGCACGGTCGCCGTCGCGGACTTCGCCAATCCATCCGCCGACCGGGGCCATATACGCCCCGGAGGCCGTCAGAAGTGGCGAACCCCGGGCGACCGGCCGACCTGCCGCCCGGTTGGCGGTCTGCGGCGCGCCCCGGCCTCGACGGCTGGCGCGGCGGTCTGCGCGGACTTCGCCACTTCTCACGCCATCCGGGGCCTCGTGGGCCGCGGAGGGCGGCAGGGTTGGCGAAGTCCGCGCACGGTTGCTCTCGCGGACGGCTGCGGGGGCGGTTGCGCGTGGGCGGCTCGAATAGCATGGCCGGGTGTCGCGCTCCTGGAATGACCGTGTGCTCGTGGCCGTGCTGCTCGCGCGGTTCGTGCGAGCGCGCTGGGGCTACCGCTTCCGCTCCCGCGAGCGCTTCGACGCGTGGCATGGCCGGCGGCTCGCCCGGTTCCTGAGGCGCCTCCGCGCCGTTCCCTACTACGCCTCCGACGTCCGGCCCGCGGGGGTGGACGGCTCCGAAGCCTCCCGGACCGCGCGGGTGGAGCTGAGCGATCTGCCGATCGTCGACAAGGGGGTGCTGCTCGAGCACTTCGACGGGCTGAACACCCGCGGGGTGCGGCTGGTCGACGCGCTCGGCGTGGCGCTCGAGGCCGAGCGCACGCGCGACTTCGCGCCGCTCGTGGCGGGCGACCTCACGGTGGGGCTCTCGAGCGGCACCTCCGGGCGGCGCGGGGCCTTCCTCGTGAGCCCGCGCGAGCGGATGCTGTGGGCCGGCACCGTGCTCGCCCGCGTGCTCGACCGGCGGAGCGTGGGGCAGCTGCTCCGGCCGTGGGCGCCTCCCGTGCGCATCGCGTTCTTCCTGCGGGCGGGCGGCAACCTCTACGAGTCTGTGGCGAGCTCGCGCATCCGCTTCTCGTTCCATGACCTGACCGAGCCGTTCGACTCCCACCTCGCGGCACTGGACGCCGGGGCGGCAGCCGGCGCGGGCCCGCACGTGCTCGTGGCCCCCGCCTCGGTGCTCGCCGCGCTGGCGGATCGTGCCCGCGAGGGGCGGCTGCGCATCCGGCCCCGGCTCGTGATCTCGGTGGCGGAGGTGCTCGAGCCCGAGGTGGCCGAGCGCATCCGGAGGGCGTGGGGTCGCGCTCCACGGCAGGTGTACCAGGCGACCGAGGGCCTGCTCGCCCTCACCTGCGAGCACGGCTCGCTGCACCTCAACGAGGAGTCGGTGCGCGTGGAGCGCGAGTGGCTCGACGCCGAACGCACCCGCTTCACCCCGATCGTGACCGACTTCGACCGGCGCACCCAAATCATCGCCCGCTACCGCCTCGACGACGTGCTGCGGGTCGACCCCGCGGCACCCCGCTGCCCGTGCGGCCGCGTCACCACCGTGCTCGCGGGCGTCGACGGGCGCGCGGATGCGGTGCTGCGGTTGCCGCACGCGAGCGGCCTGCGCGAGGTCGAGCTGTTCCCGGATGTCGTCCGCCAGGCCATGGCCGTCGCCTCCGAGGCGTATGCCGACTGGCGCATCCGGCAGCGGGGACTCGACCTGCACGTGTCGCTGGCGGAACCCGCGCCGGGAGCCGAGGTGCGGGTGCGCGAGCTGCTCGAACGGCTCCTGCGCTCGCACGGCGGCCGGGTCGACGTGGTGTTCGACGCGTGGGAGCCCGCCGATCCCACGGTGAAGGCGCGACGCATCGTGCGCGAACCGGCTTCGGCGTGAGCGGGCATACCGCACGGGGCATGGGCCTCGTGATGGGCTGGGCCCCATGACCGATACGACGGAGCTCCGGGTGCTGGTGACGGGGGCGTCGGGCTTCGTCGGCGGTGCACTGATGGAACGACTGCGTCGTGAGCCCGGCATGGCGCCGCTCGGCATCGGCCGTCGCGGGCTCGACGACCCCGACTACCGCTCCCTCGATCTCACGGCCCCGGATGCCACGTCCCGGCTCGCGGCGATCCGCTGGCCCGCGGGCGTCACGACCGGTCTCGAGCACGCGGGAGGGCCCGACGACCGCGGAGCCTACGACCGTGGGCCCGACCATCGCGGGGCCTACGACCGTGGGCCCGACGACCGTGGGCCTGGCGATCGAGGGCACGACGACCGTGGGCCCGACGTGATCGTGCATGCCGCCGCGCGGAGCAGCCCGTGGGGCACGCGCGCGGAGTTCGAACGAGAGAACGTGGGGGCCACGCGGGCCGTGCTCGACTACGCCGCTCGGCTGCCGCGACGGCCGCGGGTGGTGCTCGTGTCGACCGCCTCGGTGCTGTACCGCGCCCACGATCAGCTCGAGGTGCCGGATGACGCACCGGCCGGCCGCCCGTTCGTCAACCGCTACGCGGCCACGAAGCACGCCGCCGAGGAGCTCGTCCGGTCGGCAGGCGGCGACTGGGTGGTGCTGCGGCCGCGCGCGGTGTTCGGCCCGGGCGACACGACCCTGTTCCCGCGCATCGTGGAGGCGGCGCGCCGGGGACGCCTGCCGCGCCTCCGGGCCCGCGGCGGCCGGCCCGTCGTCTCCGATCTCGTGCCCGTCGAGACGCTCGCGGAGTACCTCGTGCGGGCCTGCCGCGAGCCCGCGGTGCTGGGCCGCACCCTCACGGTCACGGGCGGCGAGGCCGTGGAGCTCGAGCCGGCGGTGCGGGGCATCCTGAGCGCTGCGGGCGTGCCGTACCCCGCTCGCGAGGTGCCGAGGTCGCTCGCCCTTGCGGCGGCGACGGTCGTGGAGATGGCGTGGCGGGTCACCCGTCGGCGCACGGAGCCGCCGATCACGAGATACTCGGTCATCGTGTACGCGTACTCCAAGACCTTCGACGGCCGGGCCTGCCATGAGCTCCTCGGCCCGCCTCCGGTGACGGTGCACGGCGCCCTGGCCGCGTTCACCGCCGGGCTCGCCGGCGGAGTGGGCAGGAGCGACGGTGCCGGCCCGAGCGACGGTGCCGACCGGGGCGACGGTGCCGGCCCGAGCGGCGGAGCCGGCCCGAGCGACGGTGCCGGCCCGAGCGGCG
>NZ_JAHFUY010000125.1 GCF_023264895.1 Herbiconiux sp.
GGAGCCGCCCCCGGAGCCGCCGCCGGTGCCGGCCTCCGCTGACGTCGAGCGCGAGGCCGGCGCCGAGGCGGTGACCTTCTCGATGCCCGGCAGGGAGTCGTAGTCCTCGAACTCGTCGCACGCGGCGGCGAGGGACGTGCTCGTGGAGCCGGCCACGCCGATGCCCACCACGAACCGGCCGAGGCGCTTCGACTTCTGCGCGAGCGCGATGTAGTCGGAGTCGCCCGCGACGATGATGACGTGGGTGAGGTCGGGAAGGCGGAAGAGATCCTCCACCACGTCGACCGCGAGGCGGATGTCGGCGCCGTTCTTGGTGCCGCGGGTGGTGGTGGTGAAGAGCTGGGTGAGGTCGACGGCGCGCGACATGAGCTGGCGCTGGTAGGCGGCGTTCACGGGCACCGACCAGTCGGCGTAGGCGCGGTTGACCACGAGGGTGCCGAACGAGGCGGCGAAGTCGATGATGGCGTTGAAGTCGACCGTGGCCGCCGCGAGCCGTGCGGCGACCTCGGGGTCGGCATCCTGACTCTTCTTGTCGAAGTCGCGGATGCCGTCGCGCTGGAAGGCGTTGCGGCCGTGCAGCTGCTGGTAGCGCGAGATGACGATGTTGTCGAAGTCGATGTACAGGCCGACTCGGGCGTCGTTGGGTTCGGTCATGGTGCTCCTCCTCGGCGACCGGCGGGCTGTCGCGATCGGATGCCCCCCAGTCTGGCACGACCCGCTGGGAGGCCGGGGTAGACCGGCGCCGGTCAGACCAGCTCGACCTCGTCCCCTGCTGCACACCCACCCCTACGGCGACCGTTCTCCAAAATCCGAACGCGGTACCTCAATTCATGAGAATGTTTCGCTCATGCCCATAATGCTGCCACCTCTGATGTCGATAGTGATATCATTCTCACGAACCGGATCGAACGGACGATCAGCCAGATGCGCCAAGACAGGACGTCTGTCTCGTTCGCCGATCTGGCCAAGGTCTGCGTGCACTATTTCGGTGAGCCGCGCCAGCGCGGTACATCGCACATGGTCTTTCGCATGCCCTGGCCGGGTGATCCGCGGGTGAACATCCAGAATGTGCGCGGCATGGCGAAGCCCTACCAGGTGAAGCAGGTGTTGGCGGCGATCGACCGATGGGAAGGTGAGAACGGATGAGCGCAGCAGAGCACTACAGCTACCGCGTGCGGTGGTCGGCCGAAGACGATGCGTACGTCGGCACCGTGGCCGAGATGCCGTCGCTGTCGTGGGTGGCGGATGAGCGGAACGGCGCGTTCGACGGCGTGCAGCGGTTGACGGCCGACGTCGTCGCCGAGATGGAGGCGAGCGGCGAGACGCCGCCGGCCGCCCTCGCCGACCGCAGCTTCTCGGGGCGGTTCGTGGTGCGCATCCCCGCGGAGGTGCATCGGAGGCTCGCGATCGAGGCCGCCGAGCAGAACGTCTCGCTCAACCGCCTGGTCTCGGCGCGCCTCGCCGGATGACGGGCGGTTCCGCGGGGAAACGCGGATGCTTCCCCGGGAAACCGCGTTTGACGACGGCAGGTTCCCCTCTTTAGCGTGATCGAGGGCGTCCGGCACGAGCGGGCGCCCTCGTCATCAGGCAAAGGAGCACGACGATGAGCGCACGAAGCGGCGTCCCCGGCATCGAGGACCGGATGGCCATCGACGACCTGTACAGCGAGTACCTCTGGGCGCTCGACACCCACGACATCGACCGCTACGTGGACGCGTTCTGGCCGGACGCCCGGTTCGTGGAGACGCAGCTCGACGGGACGGTCGAGACGTGGACGGGGGCACCGAGCATCCGTGCGTTCTCGGAGAGCCACTTCGGCGGCTACCGCGGGCACCAGCACCGGGAGTCGAACCGGCTCTACACCGCCGGCGAGGACGGCCGCAGCTGGGAGGTGCGCTCCTACTGGTTCACGAGCCACCGCGAGGCCGGATCGGGCGAGGTCTCGTTCAGCTCGACCGGTCACTCGCGCGACGTCGTGGAGTGCCGCGACGGGCAGTGGCGGTTCGCGCAGCGCTGGGTGGAGCGGTGGCCGGGCGACGTCGCGCATCCGCTCGCCGAGGCGCAGGCGGGCGCGACCGCCGGCGCAGGGGCTTAGAGGTGGCAGTCGACACCGCACCCGCGAGCACTCTGGCAGCCGACGGCACCGCACCCGCCGGCACCGTCGATACGGTGGCGCCCGACGGGGCCCCCGCCGCCCTGCTGCTCGAGCGCGCCGCAGGCCTGCTCGGCAGCGCGAACGTCTCGCACGCCGACGACGTCGACGACTACCTCGACGCCTACGCCCTCGGCGACAACCGGGCGTTCCTCCCCGCCGGTGCCGTGCGCCCGGGCGAGGTCGCCGAGGTGCAGGCCGTCGTGCGGCTCGCCAACGAGCTCCGGGTGCCGCTCTGGCCGATCGGCCGCGGCAAGAACCTCGGCTACGGCGGCCCCGCCCCGAGGCAGTCCGGCAGCGTCGTGATCGACCTCTCGCGCCTGAACCGCGTGCTCGAGGTCGACGACGAGACCGCCTACGCCCTCGTGGAGCCCGGCGTGAGCTTCTTCGACCTGCACGAGGCCCTGCTCGAGCGCGGCTCCCGGCTCTGGGCCTCGGTGCCCGACCTCGGCTGGGGGAGCGTGGTGGGCAACGCGCTCGAGCGCGGCTACGGCTACACCGCCCACGGCGACCACCAGCAGTTCATCTGCGGCATGGAGGTGGTGCTGCCGACCGGCGAGCTCATCCGCACCGGCATGGGCGCGCTGCCGGGCTCCGAGGCGTGGCCGCTCTACCGCGGCGGCTTCGGGCCGGGCTTCGAGGGGCTCTTCCTGCAGTCGAACCTCGGCATTGTGGTGAAGATGGGGGTGTGGCTCATGCCGCGACCCGAGCGCTTCGCCGCCTGCCGGCTCATGATCGACGACGAGGATGCGCTGCCCCAGCTCGTCGACGCCATCCGCGAGCTCAAGCTCGACAAGACGATCGACGGGGTCGTCAACGCCGCCAACGCCGTGGGGGTGGCCGCGGGCCTCTCGCCGCGCGAGCGCTGGTACGACGGCGACGGGGTGGTGCCGGATGACGTCGTGCAGGTGCTCGCCGACGACCTCGGCCTCGGCCGCTGGAACATCAAGTGCGCCCTCTACGGCTCGGATGCGCTGCTCGACCTCAAGGAGGAGCGGCTGCGGCGCGCGATCGAGGCGCTGCCGGGCGGCCGCGTGGTCGTGAACCGCTACGACGGCGACGCGACGGCCGCCGAGGTCGCCCCCGGCGACCACTTCGCCGCCGGCATCCCCGGCATGCTGCTCGCGGGCGGCGTGCGCTGGCGGGCGAACGGCCCCACGGGGGCGCACATCGGCCTGTGCCCGGTGTCGCCGCTCACCGGGAAGCACGTGGCCGCGGCCTCCCGCATCATGCGTACGCACATCGAGGCGGCGGGCTTCGACTACATCGGCGGCTGGCTCGCCACCGAGCGGCACGCGGTGAACGTGCTGATGATCTTCTTCGACGCCGCCGACCCGGTGGAGTCCGAGAAGGTGCGCACGGCCTTCGCGGAGCTCGTGCCGCTGCTCGCGGCCGCGGGCTACGGGGAGTACCGGGCGCACCTCGAGTTCATGGACGCCGTGGCCGACCAGTTCAGCTGGAACGACCACGCCCTCCGCGAGTTCACCCGCACGCTCAAGGCCGCCGTCGATCCGCACGGCATCCTGGCGCCCGGCAAGCAGGGGATCTGGCCGCGGTGACGTCGACGCGCGCTCTCGTGGCCCGGGGCGACGGATCCGCTCCGCGGCTGATCGAGGTCGAGCTCGATCCGGTGGGGCCGGGGGAGGTGCTCGTGGAGCTGCACGCCTCGGCGGTGTGCCGCACGGAGCTGCTGACGGTGGATCCGCCGGCCGCGGATGTGGGTGCGAGCGCGGGTGCGAACGTGGGTGCGGATGCGGGTGCGAGCGCGCCTGCGAACGCCGGTGCGGAGGAGACGGACGGCGCCGCCGGCGGCTGGGACGCGGCGGCGGGCGGCGCATCCGGGGGCAGGCTCACCGTGCTCGGGCACGCCGCCACCGGTGAGGTCGTCGAGGTCGGCGAGGGAGTCGGCCGGCTGCGACCCGGTGACCGCGTGGTGGTGGTCGGCACGCACCAGTGCGGCGAGTGCTTCTACTGCCGGAACGGCGCCCCCGGCGCCTGCGAGAAGATCTTCGAGCACATGGAGCGCCGCGTGGGCGAGACCGCCGACGGCGAGATCGTATGGGGCGACGGAGGAATCGGCAGCCACGCCGAGCGCCTCGTCTACCCGCAGTCGAACCTCGTGCGGGTCGAGGGCGCGGTGCCGCCCGAGCAGCTCGCCCTGCTCGGCTGCGGCGTGACCTCGGGCCTCGGCAGCGTGCTCGAGGTCGCCGGGGTGCGGCCGGGGCAGTCGGTGGCGGTCTCCGGATGCGGCCACCTCGGCCTGTGGATGGTGCAGGCCGCCCGGCTCGCGGGGGCCACGACCGTGATCGCGATCGATCCGGAGCCGTGGCGGCGCGAGCGCGCCCTCGAGCTCGGCGCCACCCACGCGCTCGACGGCACCGGCGACGTGCCCGCCGCCGTGCGCGCCCTCACGGAGGGCCGCGGTGCCGACGTGGGACTCGAGGCCGCCGGCACGACCCTCGCCATGCGGCAGTCGTTCGAGGCCACCCGCTACGGCGGCGTCGTGGTGCCGACGGGCCTCGAGAGCCTCGCCGCCGAGGTGACGCTGAGCAACCTGCAGTACGCGCTCTCGTCGCGCACGATCGTCGGTTCGCAGTGCGGCGGGGGAGATGTGCGCCGGATCGTGCCCGAGTACGAGCAGCTTCTCGCCCGCGGGGTGCTCCGGCCCGACGCGATCATCACGGCGCGCTACCCGCTCGACGCGGCCGCCGACGCCTACCCGGCGCTGGCCGATCCGCAGCAGCTCACCGGCGTCATCCTGATGCCGCGCGCCCCATCCGCCGCGGCCCCGGCGACCCCGGCCGCCGCGACGACCCCGACCGCCGCGACCACCCCGACCCCCACTTCCACGACAGCAGCACCCGAGGAGACACCATGAGCACCAGCAGCACCGGACCGGCGACCTCGTTCGACCGCGACGCCACCGAGCACGAGGTGGTCGAGTGGGCGCGCTCGCTGAAGGAGCTCATCCGCTCGGGGCAGGACGAGGCGGAGGAGCGCGGCCACTACTCCACCGAGGTGCACGAGCGCATGCAGGAGCTCGGCCTCAACCACCTCCTCACCCCGCGCCGCTTCGGCGGGCTCGAGGTGTCGCTGAAGACCTGGCTGCGGGTCGTGATCGAGATCTCGGCCGCCGATCCCGGATCGGGCTGGTGCTACTGCCTCGGCCACTCGCACAACATCCAGGCGGCGGCGCTCTGGCCCGAGTCGGTGCAGCGGGAGGCGTTCGCGGCGCCCGAGGGCTACTTCCGCTCGTCGCACAGCCTCTCGCCCGCGGGCACGGCGAGGAAGGTCGAGGGCGGCTACGAGCTCACCGGGGTCTCTCGCTACCAGTCGGGCTCGCCGTTCTCGACCCACGCGATCGTGTTCGTCACGGTCGAGGGCGAGACGGATGCCGAGGGCCGCCCACGCACAGCCCAGGTGCTGCTGCCGCGCTCGGCCTACACCCCGCTCGACGACTGGGGCCAGGGGCGGGTGCTCGGCATGCGCGCGAGCGGCTCCAACTCGGTCGCGTTCGAGCGGGCCCTCGTGCCGGCCGAGCACCTCGTGCCGGCCACCTGGGCGGGTGAGATCGACCCGGCCGAGACGGGGGCCGCCCTGCACGGCAACCCGATGTACGTGGGCAGCGTGCAGGCGTTCCTCGGCGCCGAGCTCGCCGCGGTCACCGTCGGGGCCGCACGGGCGGCGCTCGACGAGTGGGAGGAGCTCTCGCGCGTGCGGAAGGCCCCGCTGCCTCCCTTCGCGCTCCGCGACCACGACCCCGCGAGCCAGCGCCTCTTCGGGGAGGCGTCGATCAAGGCCGACGCGGCCGAGGCGATCCTGATGCAGGTGGCCGACACGATCGCGGAGTGGTCGGAGGCGTTCGTGCTCCGCGGCGCCCCGCTCACCCGGGGCATGGACACACGGCTGAACGGGCTCACGCTCGAGGCGGGGCGGCTCGCGGCCGAGGCCGTCGACCTGCTGTTCCAGTCGGCGGGGAGCTCCGAGGCTCGGCCGGGGCGGCGGATGGAGCGGTACGCCCGCGACATCATGATGTACCGCACGCACGCGGCGGCGCAGTACGGCGTGTGGATGCAGGGCATCGGGGCCACGATCCTCGGCGTGCAGCGCTCGGCGTTCGACATGCCGGATGCGGTGCCGGCCTCGGCTGGGGTGCCCGCCGACGCCGCAGGCACGCGGGCGTGAGCCCGGAACCGGCTGCCCGCGTGAGTGGGGGCGCGGGGTCCGGTGCCGTCTCCGGATCGGCGAGAGCCGTGCCCGGCGCCGAGGAGAGGGCCGCCATCGCCGACCTGCTCCACGCGGGCCTCTGGGCGCTCGACTCGGGAGACCTCGAGCTCTACCTCGCGACCTTCTGGCCCGAGGCCGACTTGAGCGAGGTGGGGCCGGACGGGGTGCGGCGGTCGTGGTCGGGGCTCGCGGAGATCCGCGCGATGTCGGAGCCTCGGTTCGACGGGCCGAGCCGCACCCAGCATCGACTGTCGAACCACCTCTACACCGCACGTGCGCAGGCCGGCATCCCGGATGCGCGGGGCTGGACGGTGTGGTCGTACTGGCTCACGTCGGCGCGCGATCCGGGGACCGGGGAGGTGGAGCTGCGGATGAGCGGGCACCTCCGCGACGAGGTCGAGGAGCGCGCCGGCGAATGGCGGCTGATCGGGCGGCACCTGGACGGGTGGCCTGACGACCTCGCGCATCCGCTCGCCGCCCCGGCCGCAGCCGCGGACGTCGACGTGAACGTGAGCGTGGACGCGGGCGTGGCCGGGAACGTGGCCACCGCCCTGGACGGATCGACGTCATGAGGGGGTTCGAGGGCGAGGTGGCGGTCGTCACGGGCGGCGGGTCGGGCATCGGCCGCGCCATCGCGGCGGAGCTCGTGCGGGCGGGGGCGCGGGTGGCGGTGGCCGACATCGACGCCGGGGCGGCGGAGCGCGCGGGGCGGGAGCTCGGGGCCGAGGCCTTCCAGGTCGACGTGAGCTCGGCCGCGAGCGTGCAGGCGCTCGCCGCAGGCGTGGCGGATCGGCTCGGCCCCGCCGCCGTGCTCGTGAACAACGCCGGGGTCGCCTCCGCGGCGCCGCTCGAGCGCATGACCGATGCCGACTGGGACTGGATTCTCGGCGTCAACCTCTACGGGACCATCCACGGCGTCGCCGCCTTCCTGCCGCAGCTGCGGCAGACACGCGGGCGCATCCTGAACACCGGGTCGATGGCGGGCCTGTCGCCGGATGCCGGGATGGGCGGTTACGGCACCACCAAGTTCGCGGTGACCGCCTACACCGAGGTGCTCGCCGAGGAGCTCGCGGCCGACGGGATCGCGGTGACGCTCCTCGCGCCGGGCCCCGTGCGCACCGCGCTCGGCTCGAGCTCGCGCAACCGGGGTGGGGGCGCGGATCGCGGGCTGGTCGACGTCGACCTCGCGGCGGGCGACGGCGCCGGACTCCGCTGGATCACGGCCGAGGAGGTGGCGGCGGTGGCTCTCGACGCGCTTCGCGACGGCCGCCGCTACGCCATCACCCACCCCGACTGGGCCCCCGTCGTGCACGCCCGCCACCGCGCCATCGAGGCCGCCTTCGCGGACGCCCTGGCACACGAGCAGGGATCGAGAAGCACCGAGCAGGAATCGAGAAGCACCGAGCAGGGGCCGGACGCTAGCGTGGGATCCGACGCAGACACCGACACCGACCAGGGGACCACGCGATGAGTGCACAGACGAAGGCCGACGACGGATTCTCCGCCGAGGAGCGTGCCGCGATCAAGGAACGCGCCGCCGAGCTCAAGGCCCAGGGCCGGAGCGGCAAGGCGGCGGAGAAGGCCGCCGCGGAGGCGGAGACGATGTTCCAGAAGATCGCGGGCATGCCCGAGCCCGACCGCGGCATGGCCGAGCGGCTGCACGAGATCGTCACCGAGGTCGCGCCCGACCTCGCCCCGAAGCTCTTCTACGGCCAGCCGGCCTGGACCCGCGGTGGCAAGCCCGTGGTGTTCTTCCGCAGCGGCCAGCAGGACAAGGAGCGCTACTCCACCCTCGGCTTCAGCTCGCAGGCGGCCCTCGACGACGAGAGCGGGCTCTGGCCCACCGCCTACGCCCTCACCCGCATCGACGACGCGTCGGCCGCCACGATCGCCGAGCTCGTGAAGCACGCCGCCGGCTGACCCACGCACGCTGCGGGCGGAGTCACGCACGCCGCGCAGCGCATCTGGGCCGTCGGCGCGACCCGGCGCTTCACACTCGTTCACACGGTGTAACAGTGTGTCGGCCGAGGCGGCCGCGGAGGGCGTCGTCCCTACTGTCGGAGCATGGTCCTCTCCGTCGACACCGTGATCGTGGGCGGCGGCGCTCTCGGCTCCGCGGCCGCCTGGCAGCTCGCCCGGCGCGGCGCCGACGTGCTCGTGCTCGAGCAGAGCCCGGCCACCGGGCCCGAGCCCGCCGCGTCCTTCTCCGCGCACCCCTTCCTCGTCGCCTCCACCGACTCGGTGCGGCTCGCGATGCTCCGCGAGGCGGTGCCGGAGTGGGCCGAGCTCGAGGCGTCGAGCGAGCATCCGCTCGTGTCGCGCACCGGAGCGGTGCTGCACGGCGCCGTGCCGGATCTCGACGACCTCACCGAGCTCGTGCAGCGCTTCGGCTTCGAGGCCGAGGCGCTGCCGGCCGCCGAGGCCGAGCGCCGCTGGCCGGGCCTGGTGTTCGAGGAGAGGGTGCTCTCGACCCCCGGTGCCGGAGCAGTCGACCCCCTCGCCGCCGTCGCCGCGCTCCGCCGTGCGGCGGCCGTCGAGGGCGCCGAGTTCCGCCACGGCCATCGCGTCACCCGCGTGCGCGTGCTCGGCGACGACGAGGTCCGCCTCGAGGTGCAACCTGTCGACGACGCCGGCGAGCCGGTAGGCGACGGGGAGGCCGTCGTGGCGCGGCAGGCCGTCTTCGCCGTGGGGGTCTGGACCAGCAAGCTGCTCGGTCGTGTGATCGCTCTGCCGCACACGATCGTGGGCCGCAGCCAGCCCACCCGCTACAGCCGGCTGCATCCGCTCGCCGCGCCCTGGCCCGTGCTGAGCCATCGGCCGGAGCCGGGCTCCCGCCGCCACCGGTCGTGGCCGGGGGCGGTCGACGCGGTGCCCGACCCCTCGGGGGTCGTGCTGCGCTGGCGCGATGTGGGCAAGGTGGTCGACCCGGATGCCGGTCCGGCCCGCCCGGATCCGCGCCAGCGCACGGCCCTCCAGCGCTACGTCCGGGAGTGGCTGCCGGGAGCGGATCCGGAGGGTGGGGTGGAGACCTGGTCGGTCTTCGCGCGCACGGCCGACACCCAGTTCGTGATCGACCGGATCGGGCCGGTCGTGGTGGGGGCCGGGCTGCCCGAGCGCGGTTTCGCGTTCGTGCCGGCCGTCGGCCGCATCCTCGCCGACCTCGCCGAGGGCTCGGGCGGCACCGGCCCCGGGGGCCCGCGGAGCGCTGCGGGACCGGCCCGGTTCTCCCTGCTGCCGAGCCGACGCGAACGCTCCTGAGGCGTCGCCCGGCCCCTTCACGCTCCCCACCTCGCTGAGTCGCGCCCAATCGTCCTCAAATCGCGCAAATCAGCATTCTTGAGGACCTTTCTGCGCGACTCACGAGGCTGAAGCGGTGGACCGCGGCATCAGGCGGAGGTAGGTGACCGAGGCCGCCGTGCCGCCGACCGCCAGCGCG
>NZ_JAHFUY010000041.1 GCF_023264895.1 Herbiconiux sp.
GACGCGCTCGAGGTGGGGGCACTCGCGGCGGGGACGCCGACGGCGGACGCACTCGCGGCGGGGGCACTCGCGGCGGTGGCGCCGACGGTCGAGGCGACGTCGGCGGCTGCAGCCGCGGGCTGGCCGGCAGCTGCAGCATCTGCGGCGGCCGGGCGGATGATCGCCGTGGGCGCGGTGTCGGCGGTCGCCCACTCGGGCTGGCCCGCATCCGCGCTCTGGTTCGCCTCGGTACCGCGTGCTTCCGCTTCACGGAGCTCACGTCGTGTGCGAGGGGTCTCGTCGTCCGACATCGAAGCCATGGTACGCGACGCCGCTCGACACGCCGCGCCGCGGCCGGCGATGCGACGCTGATGGACACGGCTGAGGGGATGCTCTCGCGAGCCCCCTCGGGCGCTACTCGCCCGGGTAGCGGAGGCCGATCCGGGAGCGGATCTCGTCGAGCGTGCGCATGATCGCGAGCGTCTCGGCGTGCGGGAGCACGGGGCTCTCGCGCTCGCCGGCCCGGATCATCCGCTCGAGCTCGAAGGCCTCGTAGCGCATGCCCTGCTCACCGCTCTCGGGCGCGAACCTCTCGAGCACGCGGCCGTCGGGGTCGATCACGCGGAAGGTCGTGGGGGCGTACCAGGTGCGGTCGATCTCGATCCGGGCGAGGGTGCCCACGATCGCCGCCCGCACGGGCCCCGCGGTGTCGAGCGCGCTGTGCGAGACCGACTGGCGGCCGCCCTCGTGCTCGAGGATGATCGCGGTCTGGCGGTCGACCCCTGTGGCGGTCATGCTCGCGTGGGCCAGCAGACCGGTGGGGAGGCCGAGCAGGTCCACACCGAGCGACACCGGGTAGATGGCCAGGTCGAGCAGTGCTCCCCCGCCCAGCTCGGGCGACTGCAGGCGATGCGACGGGTCGGAGGGGAGCAGCTGCTGGTGGTCGGCGAGCACGGTGCGCACGTCGCCGAGGGTGCCCGCGGCGATGATCTCCCGGATGCGCACCATCTGAGGCAGGAACCGCGACCACATCGCCTCGAGCAGGGCGACGCCCGCCTCGTCGGCGGCGATGAGCACGCGCTCGGCCTCGGCGGCGTTCAGCGTGAACGGCTTCTCGACGAGCACATGCTTGCCGTGCGAGATGGCGAGCAGCGCGTTCTCGGCGTGGAAGGGATGCGGAGTCGCGACGTAGATCACGTCGACCTCAGGATCGGCCACGAGCGCCTCGTAGCTCGCGTGTGCACGGGCGATGCCGAAGCGGCCGGCGAACTCCTCGGCGCTGGCCGCGCGGCGGGATCCGACCGCCGACACCGTGAGGCCCGCGGCCTGGATGTCGGTCACGAACGTGGCGGCGATGCCGCCGGTGCCGAGGATCCCCCAGCGGATTGGTTCAGTCATGGGGCCGCCTCCGGGAATCGAACCCGGGACCTATTCATTACGAGTGAATCGCTCTGCCGACTGAGCTAAGGCGGCCTGGCCGTTCGCTTCGCGAGCGGCACAGCAACAAAGCATAGCCGATCCGGAGAGCACCGGCGCACACCCTCAGCCGCGAGAGGCTGCGCCCGCCACCTCGTGCAGTCGCGCGTGCGAGCGCAGCAGCAGCTCCCGCAGCGACGCCGACTCCGGATGCTCGAGCCACGAGGTCCAGGCCGCGCGCGCGACGGTCAGCACCAGCAGGCTGATCAGGCGCGCCCGCTCGGCGATCTCGGGGTCGACCGGGGCGTTCGGGTCGCCCGCTGGGACTCCGGCACCGGCGGATCCGGTGCTCACGTCTCCGGTGAGGCCCGATCCGGTGCCGCCCGATCCGGTGCCGCCCGCCGCCAGGCGTTTCGCGACCGAGGCGCTGACGGCGGCCTCGAACTCCCGCACCCTGTGCATCTTGAGCGCCACGATCTGCGGGTACTCGGCCACGAGTCGGCGCCGCAGCTGGTGCAGCTCCGGATCGACGGCGCCGTCGGCTTCGGCGTCGGCCTGCTCGGCCATGATCTCGATGAGGTCGCCGAGCGGATCGCCGTCCGGCCCGAGAGCCTCGAACCGGCGCGCGGTCTCCTCGTCGAAGGTCATCGGGAGGTCGCCCGCGAGCGAATCCTCCTTCGTGGGGAAGTAGTTGAAGAACGTGCGCGGCGAGACTCCGGCGTCGCGGCTGATGTCGTCGATCGTGACCTGGTCGAGGCCGTGCTCCGCCGTGAGTCGCAGCACCGACAGCTGGATGCTGCGGCGCGTGGCCCGGCGCTTGCGCTCGCGCAGGCCCGGCTCCTGGATGCTCATCGTGCTGCCGCTCAGCTCGTGCACTGGGGATCCGCCGAGGGCACCGTGCCCTCGAGGAAGTAGGCGTCCACGGTGTCCGACACACAGCTCGAGGAGTTGTAGGCGGTGTGCCCCTCGCCCTTGAACGTCACGAGCTGGCCGTTCTCGAGCTGGCCGGCCAGCGCCTCGGCCCACTTGTAGGGGGTGGCGGGATCGCCGGTCGTGCCCACCACGAGGATCGGGGCGGAGCCCGCCGCCGTGACCGTGTCGGGCACGCGCGTGGAGGGGAAGGGCCACTGTGCGCAGGCGATGTCGCCGTAGGTCCAGTACGGGCCGACCGTGGGAGAGGCCGCGATCAGCCGCTCGTTCTGCTCGGCGATGACGGCCGGATCGGAGGTGGCCGGGTAGTCGGAGCACGAGATGGCGTTGAACGACTCGATCAGGTTGTCGGCGTAGGTGCCGTCTTCGTTGCGGCTGTTGTAGGCATCCGCCAGCTGCAGCGCGAAGTCGGCCTGGCCCTGGTCGACGGCGAGGAACATGGTGTCGAGGTAGCCCCAGTTCGCCTCGTTGTAGAGCGGGTAGAAGATGGCGGTGAGCAGGCTCGACGAGCCGAGCTCGCGGCCGTCGCTGCCCTTGAGAGGGCTCTGGTCGACCTCGGCCAGGAGATCCTGGATCTTCTCGAGCGCCTGCTCGGTGGTGCCGTCGAACCAGCACGCGGAGCCGCTCGTGCACGCGTCGAGGTAGCTCGTGAGGGCGCGCTCGAAGCCCTCCGCCTGCGAGATGGTGATATCGAAGCCGCTCGAGGCCGGGTCTTCGGCGCCGTCGAGCACCATGCGGCCGACCTTCTCGGGGAACTCCTCCGCGTACTCGGCCCCGAGCAGGGTGCCGTAGGAGTAGCCGAGGTAGTTCAGGGCCGGGTCGCCCACGAGGGCGCGCAGCATGTCGAGGTCGCGGATGGTGCTCTCGGTGCCGATGAACTCGAGCAGGTCGCCCGTGTTCTGGGCGCACTTGTCGGCGAAGCCCTTCGCGGTGGCGGTGTAGGCAGCGATCCACTCCTCCGAGCCGCGCTCCCCCGGCACGATGTCGTAGAGCCAGGCGTCCTTCTCCTCGTCGGTGAGGCACGTCACCGCATCCGAGTGACCGGTGCCGCGGGGGTCGTAGCCGATGAGGTCGTAGCGGGTCTGCAGGCTGGGGTGGGCTGCGTAGTCGGCGGACTGCTCCACGAAGTCGTAGGCCGAACCGCCCGGGCCGCCCGGGTTCACGAAGAGGGAGCCGAGGCGATCGCCGCCGGAGGCCGCCTTCTTGATGAGCGCGAGGTCGACCGTGCGGCCGTCCTGCGGGTTGGCCCAGTCGAGCGGGGCGACCGCGGTGGTGCACTGGAAGGGACCGCCGCACGACTTCCAGGAGAGGGTCTGGGTGTAGAACGGCTCGAGCTCGGGGGCGACGTCTTCGTCGAGGGGAGCGGTCGTGGTCGGGGCCGCCGGCGTGACCGCCGACTGCGGCGGGGAGTAGCTGCCCGTGAACCAGGTGACGCAGCCCGTGAGCAGCAGAGCGGAGGCCGCCACGACGGCGAGCGCGCCGGCGAGGCGTCGCGCGCGGCGGGGGGTGCGGTTCGAGGTCACGGAGGGCCTTTCGTGGGTCGTGCGGTGCCGGTGGAGCTGTGTGCGGGTGGAGCGGGTGGGGGTGCGGGTGCGGGTGGAGCGGGTGCGGGCCGAGCCGCTGCGGGTGGAGTGGCGCTAGCCGGTGCGGTGGGCGTGGCGGGACGACTCGGCCAGCGTGACGAGCATCGCCTCGAGCGAGAGCGCCGGAGCCACGTTCGCCGCAATCCTCCGCCGGGCCGCCGCGATCGCGTCCATCGCCGCGAGGGTCGATGACGAATCGTTACCGGCGGCCGCCTCGAGGACGCGGGGGCGGATGGCCTCGTTCACGAGCTCGAGGTCGACGACCGGCGCGCCTGCACCGGCCTGCGCGGCATCGGCCCCGCCGTCGCTCACGGCGCCGAGCTGAACGAGCAGGATGTCGCGGAAGAGCGACAGCAGGTCGGTGAGGATGCGGTCGAGGCCGTCGCGGAGGCTCCGGGTGGCGCGACGCTTCTGGTCGTCTTCGAGAGCCTTGATCTGGCCGCGGAGGGCCTGCGGCACCGCCTGCCCGGGCTCGACGCCGAGCGAGCGGAGCGCGGCGGCGCGCTCCTCGGCGTCGCGCTCCTCAGTGATGGCCTGGGCGTCGGCCCCCGCGATCTCGAGCAGCCGGGCGGCTCCGCGCACGGCGTCGCCCACGCTCCGCACGTCGAGCGCGAGATCGAGGGTCTCGGCCCGTCGGGCTCTGGCCTCGTCGTTGGTGGCGAGGCGGTGGGCCATGCCGATGTGGCTCTGCGACTCACGCGCGGCGCGCTCGGCGAGCTGGGGCTCGACGCCATCGCGCTTCACGAGCAGGGCTGCGACGTCCTCCGTGCTCGGCACGCGGAGACGCACGGACCGGACGCGCGAGCGGATGGTGGGCAGCAGATCAGCCTCGCTGGGGGCGCACAGGATCCAGACCGTGCGCTCGGGCGGCTCCTCGAGGGCCTTCAGCAGCACGTTCGACGTGCGCTCCTGCATGCGGTCGGCGTCTTCGATGACCACCACGCGGTAGCGCGCGACCGACGGCGAGAACTGCGAGGCCGACACGAGCCGGCGCACCTCCTCGATGGAGATGATGACGCGCTCGGTGGCGAGCACGGCCAGGTCGGGGTGGGACCTGGCCGCGACCTGACGGCAGTCGGAGCACACGCCGCAGCCGCCGTTCCGGCAGAGCAGAGCGGATGCGAAGGCGTACGCGAGGTTGGAACGGCCGGACCCCGGAGGGCCGGTGACGAGCCACGAGTGCGTCATGGAGTCGGGGGTGTCGTGCACGACTCCCCCGCCAGTGGTGCGCGTGGAGCTCTCGGCGGCCGCGCGGAAGACCTCGATGGCGGCCGCCTGGCCGGTGAGGTCATCCCATACGCTCATGCCCCCAATCTATCGGCAGCCCCTGACAGTCCGGTCCGGCCCCCTCCGCCCCGGAACTCCGGTGCCGGGGAACTCCGGTGCCGGGACACGCGCGACCCCGAGACCGGGCGCGACTTGACAGAAAGTGCGCCTAAGACCGCCGACTTGACACAAGATGTGCCAAGTCGGCGCTCTTACGCACAACTACTGTCAAGTCGCGGCGCGCCCCGGTCCCCGGCGGCGCTCCGGCGAGGGGCGGCTCAGGCGAGGAGGGGGGCGACGCGGGCGCGGATGCGGGCGGCGAGCTCCTCGGGGGGCAGCGCGGCGTCGAGCACGAGGAAGCGCTCGGGCTCGTCGGCGGCGAGGCCGAGGAACGCGGAGCGCACCCGGGCGTGGAACTCGCTCTTCTCGGCCTCGAGCCGATCGAACCGCTTGTTGGCGCCGTCGAGTCGGGCGCGGGCCGCGGTCTCGTCGAGATCGAGGAGGATCGTGAGGTCGGGGAGCAGCCCCTCGGCGGCCCACAGGCTGAGCGAGCGGATCTCCGCCGCGTCGAGCACGCGGCCGGCACCCTGGTAGGCGACGGACGAGTCGAGGTAGCGATCCTGCACCACGACCTCGCCGCGCTCGAGGGCCGGGCGCACCTTCGTGGCGATGTGGTGCGCACGGTCCGCCGCGTAGAGCAGCGCCTCGGCGCGCGGGGCGATGTGGCCGCGACTGTGCAGCACGATCTCGCGCACCTCGGTGCCGAAGTCCGTGCCCCCGGGCTCGCGAGTGCGCACGACGGTCTGCCCCGCCTCGACGAGCCAGGACTCGAGCAGACCCGCCTGCGTGCTCTTGCCGGAGCCGTCACCACCCTCGAGCGTGATGAAGACCCCGCTCACGACTTCGGCGCCGCCTTGCGAGCGGGCGCCTTGGCCGCGGCCGTCTTGGTCACCGTCGCCTTGGCGGCCGTCGACTTCGCTGCCGTCGTCTTTGCGGCCGTCGTCTTGGCGGCAGTCGACTTGGCCGCAGTCGTCTTCGCGGCCGTCGACTTCGCTGCGGGCTTCCGCGCCGCGGGCTTCTTGGCCGCAGCCTTCGCCTTCGGCGTGGCCGGGCCCTTCGCCCGCTTGTCGGCGAGCAGCTGCACGGCCCGCTCGAAGTCGACCTCCTCGACGGTCTCGCCGCGCGGGATCGTGGCGTTCGTGACCCCATCGGTCACGTACGGTCCGAACCGGCCGTCCTTGACCTTGATCGGCTTGCCGCTCTCGGGATCGGCGTCGAACTCCTTGAGAGCCGACGAGGCCCGGCGCGCACCGTACTTCGGCTGCGCGAACAGCTCGAGTGCTCCGGGGAGGTCGATCTCGAAGATCAGGTCCTCGCTCGTGAGCGAACGGGTGTCGGCGCCCTTCTTGAGGTACGGGCCGAACTTGCCGCCCTGGGCGGTGATGGGCTCGCCCGACTCCGGGTCCTCCCCCACCACGCGAGGCAGGTTGAGCAGTCGCAGGGCGGTGTCGAGGTCGATGGTCGCAAGATCCATCGACTTGAACAGCGATGCCGTGCGCGGCTTGACCGCGGCGGCAGCCTTCTTCGCAGCGGGCTTCTTGGCCGGAGCCTTCTTCGCACCCGCCTCGGCGGTCGACCCGGCCGACGAAGCCGCAGCCGTGCCGGCCGCATCCGCTGCTGCCGGAGCCTCGGGCACGACGGGCTCGAGCTCGGTGACGTAGGGGCCGAACCGGCCGTCCTTCGCCACGATCTCCTTGCCGTTCTCGGGGTTGACGCCGATCACGCGATCGGTCACCACGGGGGCGTCGATGAGCTCGCGCGCCTTCTCGGGCGTGAGCTCGTCGGGAGCGAGGTCCTGAGGCAGGTTCACCCGTCGAGGGGTCGCCTCGAGGTCGCCGGAGGGGTCGACCACTTCGAGGTAGGGGCCGTACTTGCCGATCCGGAGGGTGATGTCGTCGGCGATCGCGACCGAGTTGACGGCGCGCGCGTCGATCTCGCCCATGTTGTCGATGACGTTGCGGAGGCCGGGGTGGCCCTCGCTGCCGAAGTAGAAGCCGTTGAGCCAGTCGACGCGGTCCTCTTCGCCGTCGGCGATCTTGTCGAGGTCGGCCTCGAGGGTGGCCGTGAAGTCGTAGTCGACCAGCTCGGTGAAGAAGTCCTCGAGCAGTCGCACGACCGAGAACGCGGTCCAGCTGGGCACGAGTGCCTGGCCCCGCGGGGTGACGTAGCCGCGGTCGATGATGGTCGAGATGATCGACGCATACGTGGAGGGCCGGCCGATGCCGAGCTCGTCGAGCGCCTTCACGAGGCTCGCCTCGGTGTAGCGCGGCGGTGGCGTGGTGTCGTGGCCCGCCGCCTCGATGGCCGTGGCGGCGAGCGCCTGCCCCTCCTTGAGCGGGGGGAGCTTCGCCTCGGTGGGCTCGGCGGCGGCGTTGCGCTCCTCGTCGCGCCCCTCCTCGTAGGCGTGGAGGAAGCCGCGGAACGTGATGACGGTTCCGGATGCCGAGAACTCGGCCGTGGTGGATCCGCCCAGCTCCTCGACCGTGACGGGGCCGGCCGTGATGGCGACGGAAGCCGTGGAGCCCTTCGCGTCAGCCATCTGCGAGGCGACGGTGCGCTTCCAGATGAGGTCGTAGAGCTTGAAGTCGTTGCCGCGGAGGGCCGACGACACCTCCGACGGGGTCTTGAACACCTCGCCGGCGGGACGGATGGCCTCGTGGGCCTCCTGGGCGTTCTTGCCCTTGCCGCTGTAGAGGCGCGGCTTGTCGGGCAGGGTGTCGGCACCGTAGAGCTTGGCGGCCTGGTTGCGCGCTGCGGTGATCGCCTGCTGCGACAGCGAAGGCGAGTCGGTGCGCATGTAGGTGATGTAGCCGTTCTCGTAGAGCGACTGCGCCACACTCATCGTCTGGCGGGCCGAGAAGCGGAGCTTGCGGGCCGCCTCCTGCTGCAGCGTGGAGGTGGTGAACGGTGCCGCCGGACGACGCGTGTACGGCTTCGACTCGACACTCGAGACGGTGATGGGCACCCCGTCGGCCTCGAGGGCCGTGCGGAGCGCGGTGGCCGCGGTCTCGCCGAGAGCGATCGCCTTGCCCTTGAGCTTGCCCTGCTCGTCGTAGTCGCGGCCGCTGGCGACGCGCTCACCGTTCAGGCGCACGAGACGTGCGGAGAAGGCGTCCTTCTCCGGAGCGGTCGCGGCGGTGTCGGCCGGGGCGAGCGTGGCCGAGAGGTCCCAGTAGTTGGCGCTCGTGAAGGCGAGGCGCTCGCGCTCGCGGTCGACGACGAGGCGCGTGGCAGCGCTCTGCACGCGGCCGGCGGAGAGACCGGGGCCGACCTTGCGCCAGAGCACGGGGCTGACCTCGTAGCCGTAGAGACGGTCGAGGATGCGGCGGGTCTCCTGGGCGTCGACGAGGGCGTCGTCGATCTGCCGGGTGTTGTCGCGTGCCGCCTCGATGGCCTCGCGGGTGATCTCGTGGAAGACCATGCGCTTGACCGGCACCTTGGGCTTCAGCACCTGGAGCAGGTGCCACGCGATGGCCTCGCCCTCGCGGTCTTCATCAGTGGCGAGGTAGAGCTCGTCGGCCGAGGCCAGCGCCTTCTTCAGATCGGCGACGGTCTTCTTCTTCGCGTCGGAGACGACGTAGTACGGCTCGAAGCGGTTCTCGACGTCGACGGAGAACTTGCCGAGCGAGCCCTTCTTGAGTTCGGCGGGCAGGTTCTTGGGCTCCACCAGGTCGCGGATGTGGCCGACAGAAGCCATCACGTCGAAGCCTTCGCCGAGGTACTGGGCGATCGACTTCACCTTCGTCGGCGACTCGACGATGACGAGCTTTCTCGGGCTGGCCAACTTCACTCCTTATATAGGGGGAACTACCTGTTCCGTCAGGCACACCATACACATACGTTCCAGGGTGGAGCCTAATTCCCGCCTCGGCGACCCATTGCGGTCTCGGGCGTCGGGTGGACAATGGTGGTGACCATCACCGGTTCACATCTCAATGAAGAGGAGCTGATCCCTATGGCAGCTGTCACCCATGGTTCGTACACCGCGAAGTTCACCGACGGCCCCCTCGAGGGCAAGACCATCCGCACGGATTTCACGGAGGCGGGTGAGCCCCAGGCGCGGCTCTCCATCCCGGCGTCGTCGAACGCCAAGCACTACCTCTACCGGCGCTCGACGGGCCTGGAGTTCGGAGACTCGGATCAGCCCAGCGCGGTCGACTACCGCTACGTGCAGTCGATCGTCGACTGACAGGGCCTTCTCGGTCTGGTCCGGCCGGCAGGATCACCGAACCGGCGGACCGGCTCGAGCGACTGCCCCCACGGGGATGCCCAGGATCGTGGTCGTGACGGCGACGTCGGCGACGCCCTGATCCGAGACGGTGCACGAGACCATCTCGACTCCGAGCCGGTGCACGATCGCGACGGCCTGATCGCAGGCCACGCCCGGGACCCTCCCGGACGCGGTGTCCGCGGCGGCGAGGGCACTCGCATCCGCAGCCCCGCGCAGGGTCTCGACCTCGGCGAGCGCCGCCCCGAGCGGCACGACCGCGCAGAGCACGGCCGCCACGAACACGACCGCGGCTGCGCCCGCGATGCTCCCGCTCCCGTCGTCGTCCTCGATCCAGCACGTTCTCACTCCGTTCGCCCGGCGGGCGGAAGGCCGCCTTGATCGTCGAGGGCGCACCCGGTTGCGGTGAGCTCGAGGGTGAACGTCGAGGCGACGCCACCGGCGGGAACGGCGGATGCGGTGACGCACACGAGCACCCCGTCCCGCTGGACCGACATCCGGGCGCCTCCCTGAGCGGCCTGCACCCGCGCTGCCGCACTCCCGGCACTGTCGCCCCGCCCGATCATCCGGGCGGCATCCGCGGCCGCGTCGGCCAGCTGCACCTGGACGACGCCGCACTGGGCGGCCGACACCCCCAGTGCGATGATCAACGCCAGCGCCGGCAGGATCATCGCGAACTCGGCCGACACCGAGCCCCTCTCGTCGGTGATTGCCGGATGCACGGCTCACGCTGCCGTGAGGGCACGGCTGATGAGCTCGGTGAGCATGGAACGCACCTCGCCGCTCTTCAGGATCACGGCGAGGAGCCCGCCGAGGCCCACCGCCGCGAGCACCACCATGGCGTACTCCGCTGTGGCGGCTCCCGCGTCGTCGCGGAGGGCGGCGACGAACCGGAGACCGCGCGATCGCCCCCGGTCAGCGGGGTGGAGCCGCGCCTCTCGGCGCCGTGGCTGGTTCAGGGGCGAGAGGGCCGGGGTGTTCATGTCGCTTCGGGTGTTCATCGGGTTTCCTTTCCTGGAGGGTCGTGGAAGATCGTGGACGGTCGTGTTCGGATCAGCTCGGCGGGTCAGCTCGGCGGGTCACGCGTCAGCTCGGCGGGACGGCGAGGACCCCGAGAAGGACAGGGGCGACCGCCAGCAGGATGAAGGCGGGGAGGATGCACAGGCCGAGCGGCAGCATCAACCAGACCCCGAGTGCGGCAGCCCGTTGCTGGGCGGCGCCGACGGCGTCACGACGGATGCGTGTTGCCTCACTGCGCAGCAGCAGAGCGGGCGGCGCACCGGAGCGGGTCGCGAGGAGCAGGACCGCCGTGACCGCCCGCTCGGCGGGGTCACTCCGACCGCTCGGCTGATGCCGCGGCTGCGTGGGCCCGTACCGGCCGAGGGCGTCTCCGACGAGGGATCGAGCCGCGGGCAGTGAGCCGCCGCCGCCGACCGCTACGGCCACGAGCTCCAGCGCGAGGCCCGGTGTGGGGTCGATCCGGCGCGCACGGCGGAGCAGCTGCGCGCTCCACCACCGTCCCGCACCGGAGAGCAGGAGGCCGATGAGGAGGCAGGTCAGCCCGGCAGGAGTGCCGAGCAGGGTTCCGAGCGAGTCGAGGCCGATCAGGCTTCCTCCGAGGACGGCGACCAGCGGCAGGACCATGACAAGCCGGGCCGTGGCCGCCGGACCGGCGAGGGCGGCGGCGATGTCGCGCTCGACGCCTCCGAGCTGGCGCAGGGATTCGGCGATATCGGCGAGGCAGAGTCGCATGGGCGCACCGGACTCGGCGGCGACGAACCACGCCGCTGCCACGGCCCGCCACGCATCGACGGCACTCGCGGATCGGAGGCCGAGCCGGACGCGCCCCGACGCCGTCCGCGTCGGAGACGGGCGCGGCAGAGCCTGGAGGATGGCATCCGCCACGGCGACTCCACGGCAGGCCTCGTCGGCGACCTCGGAGATGAACTCGTCGTCGGCCACCTCGGCGAGATGACCCCACGCCTGCACGGGCGCCACCCCGGCGCTGACGAGCACCCCCAGCCGCTCCACCACGGTGGCGACCTGCTCGCCCACGGGTGTCCTGCCGTGACCGACCGGCGCCGGCTTCATGCCTCGGCCTTCCCGGGTGGCCCCGCGAGCTCGTGCACGACGAGCCGATCGCGCGAGTCGAGGGCGAGCGTTCCGTAGCCCTCCACCACGCGGACGGCCGCCGAGGTGCGCCGCAGATGGCAGATGAGCCCGATGGCGCTGACCGCCTGCCTGGCCACCGCCACCGCGTCGAGGCCGGCGAGCGCGCCGAGCGCCTCGAGCCGCGCGGGCACGTCGGCGAGGGCGTTGGCGTGGAGGGTGCCTGCGCCGCCGTCGTGTCCGGTGTTGAGCGCCGCCAGGAGCTCCCGGATCTCAGCCCCCCGGCACTCCCCCACGACCAACCGGTCCGGCCGCATGCGGAGCGCCTGGCGCACGAGCTCGGCGGCCGCGACACCACCGGCCCCCTCGAGGTTAGGTTGCCGTGACTCGAGAGTGACCACGTGCGGATGGGAGATGCGCAGCTCGGCGACGTCTTCGATGACGACGATGCGCTCCCGTGGGTCTGCGGCGGCGAGGACGGCCGCCAGCAGCGTCGTCTTGCCGCTGCCCCCGGCGCCGGTGACGAGCAGGTTGGTGCGTGCCCGCACGGCGCCCTCGAGCACCGATCGCTGCTCGGTGCCGCGTGCGCCGGCGCCGAAGAGTCCCGCGCGATCGAGCTCGTCGAGGGTGGGCCGCACAGACCTCGCCACCCTGACCGAGATGCAGGTGCCACCCACCGCCACCGGCGGCAGGACCACGTGCACCCTGGTGCCTTCGAGCTCGACGTCGACGCAGGGTGCCGCCTCGTCGATGTGCCGGCCCCCGCGGGCGACCAGCCGGACGGCGAAGTCGCGGAGGTGCTGCTCGCTCGGGCAGCTCCAGTCGTCGGCCGGTTCGAGCCCACCCCCGTGATCGAGCCACAGCTCGGAGTGGCCGTTGACGAAGAGGTCGGTGACACGGGGGTCGTCGAGATAGCGGGCGAGAGGACCGAAGGCCTCGGCGCGGCGCGCGATGTCGGGGAGGGAGAGCATGCGGGCACGCTATTCCGGAGCGGCTTCCGAGCACGTGCCTCAAGCTCGATCTGTGAAGACGACGGGAGGGAAGGCGCCCTGTGCAGGACACGACCACATCGTCGATCCCTGCCGAGCCACCGCTTAAAAGAGAAGGGGCGGCACCCAATGGGGGGAAGGGTGCCGCCGCAGCAACGCTGGATTGGGGGGAATCACTGTTGCGCTGCATCCGGACACGAGGTCCGGTAGCCACGAGTTTACCCGCTCGAAACATCCGGTCAAACCAGCCCAGCGAATTCTCAGCCCCCGGATGGGGGTCGCCGCGGTCCGCGTGAGATCCGCGCAACGGGATGCAACGGGACCGGCGTGGGGGCGGATGATCGGTGCGGTATCGTCGAGGAATTCCGAGGATGTGTCTCGCAAGGGAGCGATAGCAACATGACGGCTGACAATATCGACAACCTGCTGCACGAGTCGCGGCGGTTCCCGCCGAGCGACGCGTTCGCCGCGCAGGCCGTGGCGACCCGCGACCTCTACACGCAGGCCGGCACGACGCCCGCGGAACGGCAGGAGTTCTGGGGTGTCCAGGCGAAGGAGCTGCTGCACTGGCACAAGCCCTTCACCCGCACCCTGGACTGGTCGAACCCTCCGTTCGCGACCTGGTTCGACGACGGCGAGCTGAACGTCGCCTACAACTGCCTCGACCGGCACGTGATCGCCGGCCACGGGGATCGTGTCGCGTTGAACTGGGAAGGCGAGCCCGGCAACAGCCGCACCTTCACCTACGCCCAGCTCACCGCGGAGGTGAAGAAGGCCGCGAACCTCCTCACCGTGTTGGGCATCCGACAGGGCGACCGCGTCGCGATCTACCTCCCGCTCGTTCCCGAGGCGGTCATCGCGATGCTCGCGGTCGCGCGCATCGGGGCCGTGCACACGGTGATCTTCGGTGGTTTCAGCGCCGAGAGCATCCGGGACCGGGTCAACGACGCGAGCGCGAAGCTCGTGATCACCGCCGACGGCGGCTACCGCAAGGGCCGGGTGTTCCCCCTCAAGCCGGCCGTCGATGCCGCCCTCGCACCCGACGCGGACGGCAACAGCACCACCGTGCAGAACGTGCTCGTCGTCAAGCGCGGCGGCAACGACGTCGACTGGGTCGAGGGCCGTGACCTGTGGTGGGACGACGAGATCGCGCAGGTCGACGCGGAGCACGTCGCTAAGGGGTTCCCGGCGGAGAATCCGCTGTTCATCCTCTACACCTCCGGCACAACCGGCAAGCCCAAGGGGATTCTCCACACATCCGGCGGCTACCTCACCCAGGTCGCGTTCACTCACAAGAATGTGTTCGACCTGAAGCCCGAGGAGGACGTGTATTGGTCGACTGCAGATGTGGGGTGGATCACGGGGCACTCGTACGTGGTCTACGGCCCCCTCGCCAACGGCGCCACCCAGGTCATCTACGAGGGCACCCCCGACACCCCACACCCCGGCCGGTGGTGGGAGATCGTGCAGAAGCACAAGGTCTCCATCCTCTACGCCGCCCCCACCGCGATCCGCACCTTCATGAAACTCGGCCGCCAGATCCCCGCGGAGTTCGACCTGTCGAGCCTGCGACTGCTCGGCAGCGTGGGCGAACCCATCAACCCCGAGGCGTGGGTCTGGTACCGCGACGTCATCGGCGGCGGCACCACCCCCGTCGTCGACACCTGGTGGCAGACCGAGACCGGCGCCATCATGCTCTCCGCCCTGCCTGGTGTCACCACCCTGAAGCCCGGCAGCGCGCAGGTGCCTGTCCCGGGACTCGCGATCGATGTCGTCGACGAGGGCTTCCACTCCACCGGCGCCGACCAGGGGGGGCTCCTCGTGGTGACCGAACCGTGGCCGAGCATGCTCCGCGGCATCTGGGGAGACCCCGACCGGTTCGTCGAGACCTACTGGTCGAAGTTCGGCCCGAGCACCTACTTCGCCGGCGACGGCGCCCGCCGCGACAAAGACGGAGACATCTGGCTCCTGGGCCGCGTCGACGACGTCATGAACGTCTCCGGCCACCGCCTCAGCACCGCCGAGATCGAATCGGCCCTCGTCTCCCACCCCATGGTCGCCGAAGCCGCCGTCGTGGGCGCACGCGACGAGACCACCGGGCAAGCCGTGGTCGCGTTCGTCATCACCAGAGCCAGCCAAGCGGATGCCGCGGCGGCCGACGACGCCGGCGCGATCCTGCGGGCCCACGTCGCCGCCCAGATCGGCGCGATCGCACGACCCCGCGAGGTCTTCATCGTCACCGAGCTCCCCAAGACACGCTCAGGCAAGATCATGCGGCGACTCCTCCGCGACGTCGCCGAAGGCCGCGAAGTCGGCGACACCACCACACTCGCCGACACCCACGTCATGAGCGTGATCTCCAAGACCATGCGCTGACCGGCCGGCGGGCGGCGGGCCTCACCGGCTCCGCCCGCCACCGGCCGGATGCAGGCCGCAGCCCGCAGCCCGCAGCCCGCAACCCGCGGCCCGGAGCAGCGCCTAGTCGAACTCGACGATCAGCTCCACCTCGACGGGCGAGTCGAGCGGCAGCACCGCCACGCCCACGGCCGAGCGCGCGTGGATCCCCCGGTCGCCGAACACGTCGCCGAGAAACTCCGAGGCGCCGTTGATGACGCCGGGCTGGCCGGTGAACGACGGATCCGAGGCCACGAACCCCACGACCTTCACGATCCGGGTGACACGGTCGAGCGAACCCAGCACGCTCTCCACCGCGGCGAGCGCATTGATGGCCGAGAGCCGCGCGTAGCCCTTCGCGTCGGCGGGCGAGACCAGGCCGGCGCCTTCGCCGACCTTGCCCGTGGCCGGCAGGGCGGCGTCGACGAACGGCAGCTGGCCGGCCGTGAACACGAGCCGGCCGGAGATGACGGCCGGGATGTAGGCACCGGCAGGAGCCGAGACAGCGGGGATGGTGACGCCGAGCTCGGAGAGCCGGTCGGCGATCTGCGACACGGGGCTCACACTCCCGAAGCAGGAGCGGAAGCAGAGGCGGAAGCCGAAGCGGCGGGCGCCACCGGCCGCTTCAGATACGCCACCAGGCCGCCCTCAGGCCCCGTCACGATCTGCACGAGTTCCCACCCGTCCGACCCCCAGGAGTTCAGGATGCCCGTGGTGTTGTGGATCATCAGCGGCGTCGTCACGTATTCCCAGGCAGGCGCAGAATTCGGCACAGACATCCCTTCTCAGCAATTCATAGCTTTGTCACTTACCCTTGATCCTATGTCTGCCCCGAAAGCCTCAGCTAGCGGTGTGGTCGGAGCCATTCTGGGGATCGTGGGTATGAGCGCAATCGCGGGCATCCTCGTCACAGCCATGGTCACGCCCGCACTCGCCGTGACCGGCATTGCCGCGAACAACTCGATCGGCATGTTCGAGAACCTCCCGAGCTACATCAAGCCGGACGCCCTCGCCGAGAAGACCAACATCTACGCCACGAACAGCGACGGCAGCCCCCGCCTTCTCGCCTCGGTGTTCGAGCAGGACCGCGAAGAGGTCGGGTGGGACCAGATCTCCCCCTTCGTCAAAGACGCGGTGATCGCCACCGAAGACCCCCGCTTCTACACGCACGGTGGTGTCGACATCGCCTCGACCCTGCGTGCGGCCGCCGGCAACGCTCTCGAGACCTCGGGCAGTGGTGCGTCGACGATCTCGATGCAGTACGTGCGCAACATCCAGGTGCAGAAGGCCGAGTCCATCCAGGACGAGGCGGAGCGCGACGCCGCCTACGAAGAGGCGACGAAGACCACGATCGACCGCAAGCTCAAGGAGATCAAGCTCGCGATCGGCCTCGAGAAGGAGTTCTCGAAGGACGACATCCTCCTCGGCTACCTCAACATCGCACCGTTCGGCGGCCGGGTCTACGGCATCCAGTCGGCCGCGAAGTACTACTTCGGCGTGAACGCCACCGACCTGACCGTGGCCCAGGCCGCGAGCCTCATCGCCATCGTCAACGCACCGAACGACCTGCGGATCGACTGGCCCGAGAACATCCCGGACAACCAGGCCCGACGCGACCTCGACGTGCTGCCCGCGATGCTCAAGGAGCACAAGATCAGCCAGGCGCAGTACGACGAGGCCATCGCCACCCCGGTGACCCCGAACATCGTGCCGCCCTCCACGGGCTGCCAGACGGCCAACGACATCGCCGCCGGCTTCTTCTGCGACTACGTGACCGCGATCGTGAAGAACGACCCCGCCTTCGGCGAGGACGAGAACACGCGCTGGACCAACTTCAAGACCGGCGGTTACCAGATCTACACGACGCTCGACGTCGACCTGCAGATCGCGGCGATGGACGCGATGAACGCCAACGTGCCGAAGTCCTACGACTTCGACATCGGCTCATCGCTCGTGACGGTGCGTCCGGGCACCGGCGAGGTGCTCGCGATGGTGCAGAACAAGGACTACTCGGCCGACCCCGAGGTGACGGCCACCAACCCGGGTGCCAGCGCCGTGAACTACAGCACCGACTTCCTCTACGGCGGATCGACAGGCTTCCAGGTGGGATCGACCTACAAGATCTTCACCCTCGCCGACTGGCTGAAGACGGGCCGCTCGCTCGGCGACATCATCAACGGCAATGCGGGAACACTCAACCTCGCGCAGTTCCGCAACAGCTGCACCGGCGGCAACGGCGGCTCCTACGCGGTGAAGAACGACGGCGGGTCGAACCCCGGCAACGTCACGGTGCGCCAGGCGACCGCCGCGTCGGTCAACCTCGCCTACCTGCGCATGGCCCAGAAGCTCGACCAGTGCGAGATCAAGCAGACCGCCGAGGCCTTCGGCGTGCACCGCGCCGACGGCAACCCGCTGGGCGACAACCCGGCCGACGTGCTCGGCACCAACGAGATCGCCCCGCTCACCATGGCCGGCGCGTTCGCCGCGGTCGCCAACGAGGGCGTGTACTGCTCGCCCATCGCCATCAAGCGGATCCTGGACAGCCAGGGCAACGAGCTCCCGGTGCCCCCCTCGACCTGCACTCCCGCGGTCGAGCCCAACGTGGCCGCAGCCATGGTCGACGCGCTCAAGGGCGTCGTCACCGGTGGCGGCACCGGTGGCGCCTCGAACCCGGGTGACGGCATCCCGCTCTTCGGCAAGACGGGCACCACCGACTCGGAGAAGGACACCTGGTTCGTCGGCTCGACGACCGAGCTCGCCACCGCGGTCTGGGTCGGCAACGTCGTGGGCACCGTCTCGCTCCGCAACACCTCGGTCAACGGCCAGAACGGCGGCTCGCTCCGGCACGAGATCTGGAGCACCTACATGGGCAACGCCAACACGAAGTACGGCGGCAACCAGTTCCCGAGCGCCACGAGCGACCTCATCAACGGCGTGCAGGTGAACATCCCGAACCTCGCCGGCATGTCGATCGACGCCGCCCGTGGTGCCCTGACGGCCGCCGGCTTCGACTTCCAGGACGGCGGAGTGATCGACTCCACCCAGCCCGCCGGCCTCGTCGACGGCAGCTCCCCCGCCGGTTCGGCCACGAAGGGGTCGACGGTCACCGTCTACACCTCCAACGGCCAGCTGCGCACAGTGCCGAACGTGGCGGGCATGTCGCCGAGCCAGGCCGTCGCGGCCATCACCGCGGCCGGCATCCAGCAGAACCAGATCGTGTTCGACGGCCCGTCCGGCGGCAACGGCGTCAAGGTCACGGCCACGTCGCCCGGTGCCGGCGAGCCGATCCGAGCCGGGAGCGACAAGCTCAGGGTCACCACGAAGGCAGGCTGAGCGTGAGTGCTCGTGCCGCCGCGACAGCCCTCGGGCTCGTCGCGGCGGCCGGTGCCGGCGCGGTCGCCTACGGCACCTTCGTCGAGCGCAAGCAGTACACCCTGCGCACGGCCACCGTGCCGGTCCTGCCCCCTGGCTCCGCTCCGCTCCGGGTGCTGCACCTCAGCGACCTGCACATGGCGCCCTGGCAGACCGACAAGCAGCAGTGGGTGCGCGATCTCGCGCGCCTCGATCCGCAGCTCATCGTCGACACCGGGGACAACCTCGGCCACCGCGACGGACTCCGAGGGATCAAGGCGGCGTTCGACGTCTTCGCCGGCATCCCGGGGGTCTACGTGCACGGCTCCAACGACTACTTCGGCCCGTCGTTCAAGAACCCGCTGCGCTACTTCCTCGGCCCGTCGAAGCACGCCCACAAGGTCGAGCGGCTCGACACGGATGCGCTGACCTCCTACTTCGACTCCCTCGGCTGGAAGAACCTCAACAACGCAGCCGTCACCACCGAGGTGCAGGGCACCATCATCGACTTCTTCGGGGTGGACGACCCGCACCGGCACTTCGACCGGCTCGACCGCATCCCCGGCGCCCTCGACGCGCTCCTCGAAGACGACGACCGGGGCCCGCGGCTCCGGATCGGAGTGGCCCACGCGCCGTACCAGTACGTGCTCAACTCCTTCGTGACCCACGGCGCCGAGGTCGTGTTCGCCGGGCACACCCACGGCGGTCAGGTCTGCGTGCCCGGCTACGGTGCCCTCGTGACCAACTGCGACATCCCTCGCACGCAGGTCAAG
Organism: Herbiconiux sp.; assembly: GCF_023264895.1. GTDB lineage: Bacteria > Actinomycetota > Actinomycetes > Actinomycetales > Microbacteriaceae > Herbiconiux. Next base: position 19,079 of record NZ_JAHFUY010000041.1, read on the forward strand.
GGCCTGAGCCTCTGGCGCCACGGATTCCACTCGGCCTATCTCAACGTCTCGGCGGGCCTCGGAACCTCGATCTACGCGCCGTTCCGGTTCGCCTGCCGGCCCGAGGTGACACTGCTCACCCTCACGGCCCGCCCCTGACCCGGCGGCGGTCGAAGGCTCCGGATTTATCGGCTATCCTTAACGAGGCCTTGGCCACGGAGACGTGGCGATCCACTTCGGGGTGTGGCGCAGCTTGGTAGCGCGCCTCGTTCGGGACGAGGAGGTCGTGGGTTCGAATCCCGCTACCCCGACAGAGAGAAGCCGGTCAGATCTGATCTGACCGGCTTCTCGCGTTAAACCTCACGGGCGTGCGGGATGCCCGCTCACGCCGGGTTGTCGATGTCGAACCGGTCGTACTCGCTCGGCGAGACCGCGGCGGCGCGTGGCAGCTCGAGGAGCCTCGTGCGCTGGTCGAGCCGCTCCACGACCCCGTCGCTCTCCGGATCGGCGTAGGGGGACTCCACGTGACGGGAGATGAACTGGCTGGCCGGCCCGATCACGAGCTGCACGACGTTCTGCACCCCGCCCTCCTCCACGATGGGGATCTCGACCGTCTCGGCCTTCTCCTTCACCCCCAGGGCTGTCGCGAGCCGCAGAAGGGCGTCGGCTACCTCATCGGCTGTCTCGAAGCTGAGACCGGCATAGGAGACACTCTTCATGCCTTCCACCCTGGTCCCGGCCACCGGGCTCGGCAACCCCGTTGCGCTCGCGTGCTCGTGGTGCCGCTACCTCGCCGGCGGCACGACGGAGAGGCTGAAGGCGAGCACATCGTCGGCGCCTCCACCCCGCAGCCTCACCTCGGTCACACCCACCGACAGCGGCTCGACGCCCGGGTTGAACGTCGCGCTGCCGTCGTCGCGACCGGGCACGAACGACGCCACGGCGGGGTCGGCGATCTCGGCCGACCAGCCGGTGACCGCCGCATCCCGCGCCGTTGCGAGCACGAGCATCGTGCCGAGGGGCACCTCGACCGTGGTGCCGTCGACCTGGGCGATGTCGACGATGATCGGAGGAAGCATGCGGGTGTCCTTTCGGTGGAGGATGCCTCAGTGGCGGCCGAGCACGCCGTGCGACTCCTCGAGGTAGCACGCGCCGCAGAGCGACTCGTAGGTCACGTCTTCTCCGTCGATGGCCACCTGGGCGCCGTCGAAGACGTAGCGGTCGCCGACCCGGCGCGCGTTGAAGATGGCTTTGCGGCCGCACCGGCAGATGGTCTTGAGCTCCTCGAGCGAGTGCGCCACCTCGAGCAGCCGGATGCTGCCCGGGAAGCCCGCCGTCTGGAAATCACTCCGGATGCCGTAGGCGAGCACCGGGACACCGTCGAGGATGGCGATCCGCAGCAGGTCGTCGACCTGCGAGGGGGTGAGGAACTGCGCCTCGTCGATCAGGAGGCAGCTCACCTCCGATCCGGTCTGCAGCACGACCTCGTCGCGTCGCGCCGCGAACTCCACCCGCACGTCGGTGTCGGGCGCGATGAGGAAGTCGGCATCCCGGGTGACCCCGAGTCGGGAGACGATCTGCAGGTCGCCCTTCGTGTCGATCGAGGGCTTCGCGATGAGCACCTGCTGCCCGCGCTCCTCGTAGTTGAACGCGGCCTGGAGCATCGCCGTGCTCTTGCCGCTGTTCATCGCCCCGAATCGGAAGTACAGTTTCGCCACCCGTCAACCCTAAGCCCGCCGTCGGTCACCGCCGGAGCAGACGGCTCGTCCGATTCAGCCCACCGATGCGGGGAATTGCCAGGTTGAATGCAGTCAATTCGGCAGTTCGCGGCGCACCATGTTCACATCGGTTCATTCGAACCCCTGATCGGTCGCTGATTCCCCATCCTCGATCGGTTGAGCGACCGGCCGCCTGGGCTCCCCATCCCCGCGGCCGGTCGCTCCCTTCTTCAGAACAGCACCGGCTTCAGAACAGCACCGTCTTCAGAACAGCACCGTCGTCAGAACAGCACAGGCTGCGTGTCTTCAGCTGGTCCGAACCCCACCTGTCCATGCTCCCGGTACTGCCGCGCCGCCGCCCGGAACGCCGGCCCGCCCGTGCCCACCGCAGGTCGCGACCGATCGAGCCCGTGCTTCTGCAGAAGCGGGCGCATCCGCTCCCCCAGCCACCGCCGATACTCCTCCGGCACATACGGGCCCTTGGCATAGATGCGGGCATACGGCGCCACCAGCTCCGGATGCTCCCGCGCCAGCCACGCGAGGAACCACTGCTTGACGCCGGGCTTCAGGTGCAGGGCGGAGTAGACGACGCTCGAGGCACCCGAGGCCGCCACCGCGGCGAGCGCGTGGTCGAGGTGCTCACGCGTATCCGTGAGCAGCGGCAGCACGGGCATGAGGAACACCTGGCACTCGAGGCCCTTCTCGCGGACCGCGCTCACCGTGGCCAGCCGCGCCTTCGTGCTCGGCGTGCCCGGCTCGATCGACTGCTGGAGCTCGTCGTCGTAGATCGCGATCGACATGGCGATCGACACCGGGACCGTCTCGGCGGCCGTGGCGATCAGGTCGAGGTCGCGCCGGAGCAGCGACCCCTTCGTGAGCACCGAGAACGGCGTGCCCGACCCGGCGAGCGCGCCCACGATGCCGGGCATGAGCGCGTAGCGCCCCTCGGCCCGTTGATAGGGATCGGTGTTGGTGCCGAGCGCCACCGCCGGTCGCTGCCAGCTCTTCTTCGCCACCTCGCGGGCCAGCACCTCGGCGACGTTGACCTTGACGATGATCTGCTGGTCGAAGTCTGCCCCCTCGTCGAGCTCGAGGTAGCGGTGGGTGGGCCGGGCGAAGCAGTAGACGCAGGCGTGCGAGCAGCCGCGGTAGGGATTGACGGTCCAGGCGAACGGCATGGCGGTGCTCGTGCCCGGTACGTGATTGAGGGCGCTCTTCGCGAGCACCTCGTGGAAGGTGATGCCGGCGAACTCCGGAGTCTGCACGCTCCGCACGAGGTTGCTCAGCCTCGCGAGGCCGGGCAGAGCCGCGGGTGAATCCTGGTCGAGGGTCTGCTGGTTCCAGCGCATACTCCATTCGAACATAGTTTCGAATGTCGCACAAGCCGATCACGCCTGGTAGAGCTCCAGCGGAAGGTCGTCGGGGTCGAAGAAGAACATCATCTGCTTGCCCGTGTGCGGATCGGTGCGCACCTCTTCGCAGCGCACCCCTGCAGCCTGCAGCTCCCGTCGGGCCTCGGCCACCGAGTCGACCGCGAAGGCGAGGTGCCTGAGTCCGGTGGCCTCGGGCCAGGATGCGCGCGCGGGCGGGGACGGGAACGAGAAGAGCTCGATCAGATAGGTGCCGTTCAGCGCCAGGTCGCCCATCCACGAATCGCGATCCGCCCGGTGCACCTCGCGGAGGAGCGTGCAGCCGAGCACGCCGCAGTAGAACGCCTTCGAGCGCTCGTAGTCGGTGGCGATGATGGCGATGTGGTGCACGCCACGGAGCTCCACGCGTTCCTCCTCCTCTCCGAAGGCTCAGCGGGCGCTTAAAAGGTTTAGCGGGATGAGAGGACCCGATACTCTCATCCCGCAGGGAGACGTCGACCCCTCAGCCATGATGTGCCGTTACCCTTACGGCCATGGAGCAGAGGCGTCGCTGACGTCGCCGTCGGCCTCACATTACACCGTTGCAGACCCCTCGGATGAGGGGTTGACGAAGCATGTCGCGAACCGGCGTGGCAGTCGCTCCGATTCTTATTCTCCTCGTAACATGCCGTGCTCCTCGGCTCGGTATGGTCGGTCTCGTGAACGAGATTGTGATCCATCTCAAGAACGACGCCCTCGCGATCCTCTGCCACGCCGGGGACGACCCCGAGACGAGCACGCCTCTCGCCACCGTCTACCTCATGAAGGACGGCTGGTACATGAAGCTCACCCACCGGCACGACCGGTTCGCCTGGTCGGGACCGTTCGCGACGCCGGACGACGCGATCGAGCGCTACACCCCCGCCGACGTCACCGGACCGATCCCCCGCATCGCCGTCTGACCCCACACTCCTCGAGGGCGAGCATCGCCCCGGCGGACACCGTTGCGGTGCAGTGCGGCTGCGTCGTACCATCGTCGCGTGCGTTTATTCTTCCTCTGATGACTGAGTGAGGCCCACCGCGCTCGTGGAGAACTCCGAGCCTGCGGCGGCCGCTCGTTCTCGACCCCCTCGCGGGTCGCCGTCATCCGCGCACCCTGCCCTGCCTCTCGCGGGCTCGTCGGCGCGTCGTCTCGAAGGACTCGAATGCTCACCCCGACCCACCGTCTACCGGCGCGCCAGCGCGCGCAGCTCATCGCCTCCGACGTCTCCGTGATGCGCGGGGCCACCCCCGTGCTGAACCACGTCGACCTCACCGTCACGCCCTCCTCACGGGTGGCGATCGTCGGGGAGAACGGACGCGGGAAGTCCACCCTCCTCCAGGTGCTCGACGGCACGCTGACTCCCGATTCCGGCACCGTGCAGCTCACCGGCACACTCGGTGTCGCACAGCAGGAGATGTCTGCGCACGACGCCCGCACCGTGGGCCAGGCCGTGGCCGAGGCCATAGCCGACGCGCTCGCGGCCCTGACGTGGCTCGACGATGCCGCTCAAGCGCTCTCAGTCGGCTCGGCCGAAGGAGCCGACTCAGCCGCAGGAGCCGGCTCAGCCGGCTCAGCCGACCCAGCCGAGCGCTATGCCGCCGCGCTGGAGCACGCCGAACTGCTCGATGCCTGGGATGCCGAACGGCGGGTGCAGATCGCGCTCGAGGCGCTCGATGCCGAGACCGATCCGGCCCGGCGGCTCGCCGAGCTCTCGGTGGGGCAGCGGTATCGGGTGCGCCTGGCGTGCCTGCTCGGCGCGGACGACGACTTCCTGCTGCTCGACGAACCGACGAACCACCTCGACCGATCCGGCCTCGAGTTCCTGACCTCGAAGCTCCGGGCCCGCTCGGGCGGCGTGGTCATCGTGACGCACGACCGGGCGCTCCTCTCGGATGTGGCCGACACCATCGTCGACCTCGATCCGACGCCCGACGACCGGGTGCGGGTGTACGGCAACGGCTACACCGGGTATCGCGACGGCCGGCGGGCCGAACGGGAGAGGTGGGAGCTGGAGTACGACCGACAGCAGGCCGAGCACGCCCGGCTGCAGGACAGCCTCAGCTCGGCACAGAATCGCCTCGTCTCCGGATGGCGGCCGGAGAAGGGCTCCGACAAGCACGGCCGCGCGACTCGTGCGGGTGGACTCGTGCAGAGCGTCCATCGCCGACAGGAACAGCTCGAGGCCCACGCCGTGACCGTGCCGGAGCCGCCGCTGCTCTTCCGATTCCCCGAGCTGCCCACGAGGCCAGGGGCGCTGCTGAGTGCGGAGCGGATCAGCGTGGCCGGCCGGCTGACGACGCCGGTGTCGTTCTCGCTCCCGCACCGCGGCCGACTCGTCGTGACCGGCCCGAACGGGGCCGGCAAGTCGACGCTCCTCGGGGTGCTCGCGGGCGAGCTGCCCCTCGACACGGGCTCGGCGCGGTTGCCGCACGGCATCCGCCTCGGGTTCCTGCGCCAGGAGACCGACCTGCCGCTGCAACGGCGGGCCAGCGAGGTCTACGCAGCCCAGGTCGACGCACTCGGGGCGGAGGGGAGACTGGCGTCCTCCGACGCCGTCGGGCTCTCGCAGCTCGGGCTGCTGCGCGCTCGGGAGTCGAGCAGACCCATCGGAGAGCTCTCGATGGGCCAGCAGCGCCGGCTCGACCTGGCACTGGTGCTCGCGACGAGGCCGCACGTGCTGCTGCTGGATGAGCCCACCAACCACCTGTCGATCGCGCTCGTCGATGAACTCACCGAGGCCCTCGGCGCGACGCACGCCGCGGTGGTGCTCTCCACCCACGACCGTCAGCTCCTCCGCGACGTCGACGACTGGCCCCGACTGCACCTCGACCCGCCCATCCGCAAGGAGCTGCAGACGTGATCACGGCCGCAGGTAGAGGCTCCCACGCCGGAGGGCGCAGGCCAGCAGCGTCCAGAACAGCAGCGCCGCACACGTCCACGTGAGCTGCACCTGACCGTCGACGGCCAGCACCTGCGCGAGCTCGCGAGCGATCGTCGTCGTGACGACGACATCCACCCCCGAGGGTCCGGCCCCCGGCGCCGTCAGCTCCAGCGGACGCGAGAGCACGCTCATGACGATGTGCGAGCCGAAGTAGACGAGCAGGCTGTTTCGCCCGAGCGCGATGAGGGGATACGACGCGCCCCGGATCACCCCGCTCACCACCCCTCGCCGCTCCCCATCGAGCAGCAGGTGACCGAGCAGCAGCGCGACGGCGACCGGTGCGGCCAGCCTGAGCGCGAACGGTGGCGTCCACAGCCTCTTCATGACGAGCACGTCGGCACCCGCCACCTGCTCGGGCACCCAGATGCACGCCTGAGCCACGAGCAGCGCTCCCACCGCGCAGGCCAGCAGCGGGAGGATCGCACGCGCCGGCGAGGCGCCAGCCCCGCGCGAGCCACCATGGCGTCGCACCGCGAGGATCACGTGGCCCATGGTCGCCCCGGCCGATGCGCTCACGAGCGCACCCCACCCGGCCATGAGCCCCACTGGATCGTGTCCGAATCTCCCCTGGTGGTACACATGCTCCGCGCCGAACACCGCGGGGTCGACGATACCCGAGGGATTGCAGGTGCGGGTGAGCCCGCCGTCGCCGCATCCGAGCCCCCACACCGCCAGCACGACCGTGTAGCCGCAAGCAAGGACGATCGTGATGATCACCCATCCCCACCACGACCGTGTCACGAGGTGGAGGAGCCCGACCACCGCGACGACGAATGCGTAGAGCTGCAGCACCCCCGTCACCGTCCAGGTGGCCAGGTCCCACGAGTCGAGCGTGATCGCGCCGTAGAGCTGCCCGACGGCGAACAGCACGACCACCCGGCGCACGAGCGGCCACGGCTTCACGCGGCGATGCAGCGCGAACGCGAGTCCGCATCCCGACAGCGTGACGAAGACCGGGAAGATCGCATCCAGCAGATGCACGCCGTCCCAGACCGTGTGGTTGAACCAGGGCGGCGTCTCGAGCAGCGAGTTCGCCGCCACGCTCGCGAGGAGCATCAACCCGCGCACCCAATCCAGGCTGGCGATTCGGGTCGACCCCACACGGACACTCGTCGCCACCCCACGAGTATTCCTCAGTTATGAGATGACTGCAACCCTCAGGGGGCGGGCGGGGTGCGGCGGGCGATGTCGGCGTGGGTGTAGGCGGCCTGGGGGTTGCGGTGGGTGCGGTCGCGGAGGGCCGCGGTGAGCACGTGGCGCCAGTGGGTGGCGCGGGAGGCGCGGACGACGCGGGCGCGGAGGGTGTAGGCGTCGAGGTAGGCAAGGCGCGGCGCCCAGATCGGCCGGCGGCGGCGGTTGGCGACGCCCGCGGCGGCCGTGAGGTGGAGGAAGGCCTGCGTGGTGCCGAGCGCGCTCGCGAGGTCGACGCCGGGCGCGATCGAGGGCAGGGACGGCCGCGTGCCGTCGGGGCCCTCCGTGGTCATGGCCACGAGCCCCCGCAGATCGCTGTACGGCGGCACATACGGGAGAAAGCGCGAGAAGTCGACCGTCGACGCCGCGATCTCGTCGAGCGAGCCGCCCTCGGGCAGGCCCATGAAGCGCTCGAAGGTGAACCGGCTCCGCGGATGGAACGCCGTCACCGTGGCCGCGAAGCCCACGTTCACCACGAGCAGGTTCGGGATGCCGAGTGCGCGCGCGCCCCTCGCGATCGTGGTGCCGATCTCGGGATGGGTCGTCTCCGACTCGTCGAAGACCAGGGTGGCGCCGGCGAGGAACTCGTCCGCGTTCTCGACCGTCACGCCGTCGCGGTAGACGTGCACCGTCGCATCCGGATTGATGGCCTTGACCTCCTCGCGGAAGACCTCGGCCTTCGAGCGGCCGTAGGTGCGACTGCTCGCACCGGGCACACGGTTGGCGTTCTGGGGCTCGAACTCCTCCGGGTCGGCGATCGAGAAGTTGGAGACCCCCATGCGGGCGAGCTTCGAGCCCACCTGGAAGCCGACACCTCCGACCCCCGCTATGGCCACGCGCGCCGAGAGCAGGGCCTCCTGCTCCGCCTCGCTCCAGAACCCGAAGTTGCGGGAGAACTCGAGCGCGCCGACGGTCTTCATGCCGAGGCCGGAGCCTCCACCGCTGCGCTCTCGGCGGCCGAGGCCGCTGCTTCCTGCGCCGCAAGGGTGGCCTCCCGCTGCGCCCGCGAGATGCGCCCGAAGTACTCCAGCGACCCGTCGGCCGCCGCGAGCTGCCCCAGGATGGTGGCGTTGCGCTCGGTGATCCGCTCCTCGGCACCGGGCAGGTCGAACTCGACCGGCAGGTTGTAGTCGAGGTAGTGCTCGATGTAGCGGGGCTCGCCGATGCGCGAGATCGAGAGCATGCCCGCGAGGTGGCGCTCGAGCCACGGCTCGATCACCGCGAACGTGCGACCCACCTCGTGCGAGGAGAAGTAGGCCGACATGAGCGCGAACAGGTGCCACTGCACCAGCTCCTGCATGGCGACCCGCTCGTGCCGGGCGATCACGCGCGAGACCTCGACGCTGCCGAGTGCCAGCGGATGCTCGGCGAACAGCTCGGGGCAGAACTCCTCCACCGGGAGGGGGCGGTCGACCCCGTCGGCCCCCTTGATGATGGTGCGGGCGACCCCGACGATGCGCACTCCCTCGGGTGCGTTCTCGAGCACCGCGAAGGTGACGGATCGCGCGTCGTCGTCGTCACGGTCGGTGCCGTCGTCGGAGAGGTCGGCGGGGTCGAGCTGACCGGTCTGGTCGACGTAGACGCGCCGGCGCAGCTCGAAGTGCTGGCGGTAGGCGTCTTCGAAGCCGGGGCGCGGGACGCCGTCGACGGCGATGATGCCGGTGGCGAGGCGGGCCTCGGGGTCCGAGACGAAGGCGGGCGACCCAGCGACGACCGGGATCACCGCGGCGTTGCTGACCGAACGATCAATCCGCGACACCGGAGAGCTTCCCCCTCGCGGGCCGTGAGGCAGTCGTCATCCGGAGCACTTCGAATCCTCCGTTTTCAGGGGGTGGTGGGCGGTCCGGCGTGGTCGCTGAGGGCACGCTGCCGATGGCATGAGCATAGAAGCGCCCGAACCCGTTTGCAACTTGGGACGACATGTCCCAAGATGTATTCGAGAGGGGCAACAATGTCGGAGAACAGCTGGACGAAGTCCGGAGCGGGACGCACGCGCGTGCCGAAAGACGAAGTGCGCACGAAGCTGCTCGACACGGCCCTCGATCTGGTGCAGGCCAACGGCCTCACGGTCGGCTTCGAGCACATGCTGATGGACGACCTCATCAAGGAGGCCGGCGTTCCGAGGAGCTCCGTCTACCGCATCTGGGAGTCCAAGGAGGCGTTCTTCGAGGAGCTCCTGAGCGAGGTCGCCAACCAGGTCTCGCCCGGTCGTGCCGACGAGGAGTCCCTCGTGGCCACGTGGGAGTACCTCGGCTTCCGGGCCGACGAGCTGCGCACCCCCGAGGGCCGTCGCCGCATCCTGGTCGACGTCACCGGCCTCGCCGCCGAGCAGAACTTCGAGTCGGTCACCTCCTCCGTGCAGTGGCGCACCTACGTGGCGCTCTCCAGCACCGCCCTCTCCTATCCCGACCCGCGCGTGCGGGAGCGCATCATCGAGGCGCTCCGCAACTCCGAGCTGGCCTTCCTCGACCAGATGGAGGTGTTCTACCGCAACATCGTGCCCGCGGTCGGCTACCGCCTCCGCCCCGATCTGCACGATGACTGGCGCCCCCTCGTGGTGGCCGCCGCCGCGATCATCGAGGGTCTCGGCATCGCCCGCACGACCATCCCCGACCTGGTGGAGGCCCGCTACGAGGTCGACAACGAGGGCCGGCCCGCCGAGGTCTCGCTCGCCGCGATCTCGTACCACGCCATCATCAACGCCTTCCTCGTGCCCGACCCGGCCTACGACGCCGAGGCCGCCATCGCGAGGCTCTCGAGCGGCATCGACGAGATCCCCCTCGTGCAGCCCCGCAGCCGCGCCCTCGGAGCCGACGACTAGACCGCACCGAGCGAGCACTCAGCCCAGGGAGCTCGCGACCCCGACCGCGGTCTCCGGGGCATCGAAGGCGTACAGCATCCGGAGCTCACCGGCGCTGTAGGTGACGCTCGAGCGCAGGAACACCGCGTTCATGACGGTGATGAACGTGCCGAAGCGATGGCGGAGCCTGGCCTCCCCCTCGGCCGATACGACGCGCACGAGCACGCTGTGGTGCCGGCCGGCCCGCGTGACGCGCACGTGGACAGCGCCGCCGGCCCCCGCATCCTGGGCCGCGGAGCCGTCGCGCTCGGCCGCCGACACCAGCGCCGTCAGGAGCGCCCTGAGCGCCACCTTCTGCTCCTGCGGAAGACCCTCGGAGAGCCGCTCGGGGTCGTGCACGACGAGCACCGACGGATGCGTGCGCTGCAGCCGGTCGAGCCAGGGCAGCGCCATGTCGGTGATGAGCACGGAGCGCAGCACCGCCGAGATGCGCCGCGCCTCGCGCACGTCGGCCTCGGTCACCTCACCGCGCTCCTGCACGCCCTCGAGGAAGGGCACGAGCTCGACCGAGAGCGCGTCTCGGCCGAGATCGCGGATGAGCTCGCGGAGGCGCACCCGCACCCGGCGCGAGAGCCGGCCCTGCTCGCGGGCGACCGCCTCGATGGAGCGGGACAGCGACAGGCTCATGCGGTAGGAGAACACCGACGAGGCGATGCCGAACAGCAGCACGGGCGTGGCGGAGATGATCGCCGAGGTCAGCGGCGACGCGAGCAGCGGCATGGCGCCCGTCTCGAGCGCGCTCGTGGCGCCCACCACCACGGCGGCGCCCACCGTCGCGACGGCGAGGTCGCGCCCCGGACGGAACTCCGAGCAGCAGAGCAGGATGAGACCCACCGCGAGCGGGCCCCAGTCGTCCCAGATGACGTTCGTGGCACCCCAGCTGCTGAGGCTCGACGAGACGGAGGCCAGCACGATGGCCGCCACCGCCACCACGAAGCCGCGGAAGCCGATGGGGCTCCGCACCGGATCGGTGCCGATGAGCACGACGAGGGCGGAGACCGAGACGAACAGGAGCGCGGCGGCGGCGAAGAGCGGATCGTGGATCAGGTCGCTCGCGCCGACCGTGCGGATGATCGCGTAGACGAGCAGTCCCGCGAGCGCGGCCCCGATGAGCGGGTAGAGGCTGCCGGCGGTGATCGGATCGAAGCGCTGGGCCGTGCCGCGCCAGTGCAGGAACCCCCGCATCGCCAGGAGCGCCCTCATCGCGCGCCTCCGGCGGCGGTGGAGGCGGACGGGGACGAGGACGGCGACGAGGCCGACGCCGAAGCAGCCGGCGACGCGACGGGGAGGGTGAGGATGTACGCGGTGCCGTCTCCCGGCGCCGTGAACAGCTGGGCCTCGCCTCCGGCGTCGCGGATGCGGCCGAGGATCGACTGGGAGACGCCCAGCCGGTCACCGGGCACGCTCGCCGCGTCGAACCCCACTCCGGGGTCGGCGAGCATGACGACCACGGCCTCCGCGGCGCTGTCGACGACGATCTCGGCGCGACTCGCCCCGGAGTGCCGCTGCACGTTGACGAGCCCCTGGCCGAGGGCGAGGGCGAGGGCGGTCGTCGTGGCGGCGCTCAGGCGCTGCAGCGAGCCGAGGTCGCCCCGCACCTCCACCTCGACGCCCTCGGCGCGGGCGGAGCGCACGGTCTCGGCGACGGCGGCCGGCAGCTGCCCGTCGGCGCTCGCGGCCCCTCCCGATCCTGCCCGGTCGCCCGGCCACCAGGTGCCCTCGACGATCATGGTGAGATCGCGCTCGATCGACGCCCGCTGCGAGGGCTCGAGCGGGCCGGGCGGGCGGGCGGCGAGCACGGTCAGCTCGCTCAGCACGGTGTCGTGGAACAGCGCCACGACCTGGGACTCGAGCTCGCGCTGGTAGGCGATCGCCTCCGCCTCCCGCCGTGCACGCTCGACGGCACGCCGGTCGCGGAGGGCACGCCGGCGGAGCACGAGGTTCGACACGGCCACCACGAGGATGACGAGCGAGGCCGCCGCCGTCTGGAAGTCGAACGCCGGGAAACGCCCCACCGTGAGCGCCGCCAGCAGCACCGCCACCTGCCCGAACACGTAGGCGAGGGCGATGTGGACGATCGACCGCACCCCCAGCACGTTCGGCGCCACGGTGTAGACGAACGCCATCTGCGGCAGGGCCAGGATGAACGGGGACTCGACGATCTGCGCGGGGGCGTTCTCGAGGATGACGAGCGAGTACAGCCCGATGCAGGCGGGGCCCACGAGAAGGTGCAGGAGCATGATCCACGGGCGGCGCCAGTGGTGGCTCACGACCATGAGGGCGCCGAGCGGCACGAGCAGGAGCAGCGCCGGCCACGCGGTGTGGGCGGGCGAGTTGACGGTGCGGAGCACCACGAGCACCGCGGCGATCAGGAGGGCCGTGCTGCCGAAGGCGAGCGTCGTGCTCGAAAGAGCCAGGGCGGCACTCGTCCTCGTGTCCGCCTGCACCGTCGTCCCCGCCATCGCACCCCCACGATCCTCGTTCGATGATGTCACAGCCCAGGTGACGCGACCGCGTCGTGAGCGCACCCCGGCGCGATCCGTCTAGCGTGGTGCCCATGAGGATCGGTGTTCTGGGGCTCGGCCGGATGGGGCTGCCCGTGGCGAGGGTGCTGGCGGGGCGCGCGACCGTCGCCGCCTTCGATCCCCGCGAGGAGCGCTGCCGCGCACTGGTGCGCGCCGTGGAGGAGGCCGGTGGCCCGGCGGGACTCGGGATCGCGGACGGAGTTCCGGGGGCCTGCGCGGGTGCCGACGTGCTCGTGACGGTGCTGCCGGGCCCGGGCGAGTTCGAGGCGAGCATCGACGCGATCATCGGAGCCCTGCCCGCCGGCGCGCTGTGGATCGACCTCACGAGCAACGACCCCCGGGTGCTCGAGGCCACCGAGGGGCGGTCGCGGTCGGCGGGAGTCGCCCTGGTGTCGGCCCCGATGACGGGCGGACCCGCCGCCGCCGAGGCGGCGGCCCTCGCGTTCACCGTCTCCGGCGACGCCGACGCCATCGAACGAGCGCGCCCGCTGCTCGAGGCGCTCGGGGCGGGTGACGGGGGCGCCGAGACCGATGCCACGACCGGTGTCGGTCGGATCACGGTGGCCGGCGCGCGCATCGGGGACGCCTGCACGGTGAAGCTGCTCGCCAACTTGCTGTGGTTCGGGCAGGTGGCCGCCGTGACCGAGGCGATGCTGCTCGGCACCTCGCTCGGTCTCGAACCCGCGCGACTGCACCGGATGCTGGCCGACGGCCCCGGCGCGAGCACCATGCTCAGCCGCGACTACCCGGCGGTGCTGCGGGGCGACTGGATGCCTGCGTTCGGGCTTGACCGGGTGGTCGAGGAGCTCGAGACGCTCACGTCGCTCGCCGCACACACCGGGGTGCCGTTCGAGCTGTCCGAGCAGGTCGCCCGGCTGCACAGGCAGGCCCTCGAGCGGTTCGGGCCGGCCGACGGTGAGCTGCTCGCGGCGCGCCTGCTCGAGGAGCGCGCAGGCACCCCTCTTCGCGACCCTAGAATCGAGGTCAACCCGGCCGAGACGGAGACGACCTGAACGCATTGCCGAGCACAGCATCCGCGACCGACACGCGGTGGCGCGTGGCCGCCGCCGTTCTGCTGGCGGTCTACTCGGTGGCGGTGCTCGTGATCGTCGCGTGGCCGACTCCCGTGGATCGCGGGGCGAACCGGGCGATCGTCCGCGTGCTCGAGGCGCTTCACGACCGCAACGTGCTGATGTTCCTCGGCTACCGGCAGGTCGAGTTCCTGGCGAACGTCGGCATGTTCCTGCCGCTCGGGCTGCTGATCGGCGTCGTGCTCGGCCGACGGCTGTGGGGGCTGGCCATCCTGATCGGGTTCGGGCTGTCAGCCGGCATCGAGGTGTTCCAGCTCGTGTTCCTGCCCGACCGTTTCGCCACCGTCGACGACGTCATCGCCAACACCCTCGGGGCGCTGTTCGGGGCCCTCGCCGCCGGCGTCTTCTTCTTGCGCCGAACGCGCTAGACGGCGCTCTCGAGCGCCCGCAGGTGGGCGATCGACTTGTCCTCGAGGAAGACGCAGAGGCGCGCGGCGACCGACAGCTCGTCCGAGAGGAGCTTGACGCCCTCGGCCCCGAGCGCGAAGTCGCTCGGCCGCGGTCCGAAGTGCACCTCCCAGGCGGTGTCGCCCGGGCCGACCGGCTGGAGGTAGACGTCGGTGGCGGCGTACTGGAGGCGCACGATCACGAGACCGGTGTCCTCCCCGGCGTCGCCGTCGTGCCGCAGCACGTCGAGGCGGCAGCCCGCTTCGGGGTCGGCGGCGACGAACTCGTCCATCCAGAGCTGCAGCAGCTCCATCGTGCGATACGGCATGATCACCCTTCCCCTTGGCTCGATCATAGGTGCGGCCGGTGGATCTCCTGTCAGCCTTGACACAGCAACTCTTTAGGATTACCGAAAGCTCTGCTAATTTTTAGGCATGCCTAAAAGTGCATCACGTCTCGCCGTCGCCGTCGCCGCCACGACCTCCCTCCTCCTCTCCGCCTGCTCCGCTCCGGCAGAACCGGACGACGATCGCCCGGTCGTGCTCACCACGTTCACGGTGCTCGCCGACATCGCCGGAAACGTCGCGGGCGATCGCCTCCGCGTGGAGTCGATCACGAAGCCCGGTGCCGAGATCCACGGCTACGAACCCACGCCCGGCGACATCCGCACCGCCTCTCAGGCCGACCTCATCCTCGACAACGGCCTGAACCTCGAGGCGTGGTTCGGCCAGTTCGTCGAATCGGTCGACGTGCCGCACGTCGTGGTCTCCGCGGGGGTCGACGAGATCCCGATCGCCGAGGACGCCTACGAGGGGATGCCGAATCCGCATGCCTGGATGTCCCCCCTCAATGTCCAGGGGTACGTGGACGAGATGGTCGACGCCTTCTCCGAGCTCTCCCCCGCCGATGCATCGGCCTTCGAGGCATCGGGCGAGGCATACAAGGCGGAGCTGCAGGAGGTGCACGACGACCTCGTGCAGTCTCTCGGATCGCTGCCGCCCGAGCACCGGGCGCTCGTGACCTGCGAGGGCGCCTTCTCCTACCTCGCCCGCGACGCCGGCCTGACCGAGCGCTACCTCTGGGCCGTCAACGCCGAACAGCAGGCCACACCGCGGCAGATCGCAGGCGCGATCGAGTTCGTCGAGCAGAACGAGGTGCCGGCCGTGTTCTGCGAGTCAACCGTCTCCGACAGTGCCATGCAGCAGGTGGTCGAGGCCACCGGAGCGCGCTTCGGCGGCACGCTCTACGTCGACTCGCTCTCGGAGGCCGACGGCCCTGTGCCCACCTACCTCGACCTCATCCGCCACGACGCCGAGACGATCGTGGCGGGGCTGACCGGAGCCGGGCCGCCGGGAGCCGAGCTGACCGGAGCCTCCCGATGAATGCCGAGGTGACCGCAGAGCCCGCCATCGACGCCTCGGGACTCACCGTGCGCTACGGCGAGGTGCTCGCCCTCGACGACGTCTCACTCCGCGTGCCGGCAGGCGGTGTCTTCGGCCTGATCGGCATGAACGGATCGGGCAAGTCGACCCTCTTCAAGACCCTCATGGGCCTCGTGCGCCCGGCGGCCGGCGAGGTGCGCATCCTCGGCGGCGGCATCCGGGACGCCCGGCGGCGCGGCGACCTCGCCTACGTGCCGCAGAGCGAGGACGTGGACTGGGCGTTCCCGCTCAGCGTGCGGGACGTTGTGATGATGGGCCGCTACGGCAGGCTCGGGTTCACCAGACGGCCGCGGCGCGCCGACCACTCCGCCGTCGCCGAGGCCCTCGACCGGGTCGAGCTCACCGGGCTCGCCGACCGGCAGATCGGCCGCCTCTCGGGAGGGCAGCGCAAACGCGCCTTCGTGGCACGCGGCCTCGCCCAGGGCGCCAGGGTGCTGCTGCTCGACGAGCCCTTCGCGGGAGTCGACAAGCCCTCCGAAGCCATGATCGTGCGCCTGCTCGCCGAGCGGGCGCAGAGCGGATGCACCGTGCTGGTCTCCACGCACGACCTGCAGGCGCTCCCCGGCCTCGCCCCCGAATCCGTGCTGCTGCGCCGACGGGTGCTGCTGCACGCCCCCACCGCTGAGGTGCTGCGCCCCGAGAACCTGGCCAGGGCGTTCGGGCTCGGCGAGGGGGCGGCGGCGTGAACATCCTCGACCTGCTGCTCGAACCGCTCGGCTACGAGTTCATGCTGCGCGCGCTCGCCACCACCGTGCTCGCCGCCGTGGTGTGCGCCGTGCTGTCGTGCTGGCTGGTGCTCGTGGGCTGGTCGCTCATGGGCGACGCCGTGGCGCACGCCGTGCTGCCGGGCGTCGTGCTCGCCTACGTGGTGGGCGCCCCGTTCGCGGTCGGTGCGCTCGTGTTCGGGTTCCTCGCCGTGGGGCTCATCGGCGTGGTGCGCGACACGAGCCGCATCAAGGAGGACGCCGCCATCGGCATCGTCTTCACCACTCTGTTCGCCCTCGGGCTCGTGCTCATCTCCGTCACCCCCAGCCAGACCGACCTCAACCACATCGTCTTCGGCAACGTGCTGGGGGTCTCGGCGACCGACCTGCTGCAGATCGTCGTGCTCGGTGCGATCGCGCTGACCGTGCTCGTCCTGAAGCGGCGCGATCTCACCCTCTACGCCTTCGACCCCACGCACGCCCACGCCATCGGCCTCTCACCGCGCCTGCTCGGCGCCCTGCTGCTCGGCGTGCTCGCGCTCACCGCGGTGGTGGCGCTGCAGGTGGTGGGAGTCATCCTCGTGGTGGCGATGCTCGTCATCCCGGGCGCCACCGCCTACCTCCTCACCGATCGCATCGGGCGGATGCTCGTGATCGCTCCCGTCGTGGCCGCCGTGTGCTCGGTGGTGGGCATCTACGCGAGCTACTACCTCGACACCGCCTCCGGCGGCATGGTGGTGCTCGCGCAGGCGGCGGCGTTCGCGGTGGCGTACGCCGTGCAGCTCGTCAGTCGACGAGGACGGGGGCGCGGTCGCGCGCGCCGCGGGCCGTGGAGGCGAGCACGGGGCCCGCTCGACCCTGGTCAGGCATCCGCTCGACCAGCCGCGCCGCCCGCTCACGGATGAAGGCGCTGAGCCGCAGCCACGACCCGTCGCGGATGAGCAGCAGGTCGACCGCGATCATCGCAAGCGAGAACGGCCAGAGGCCGAGCAGCACGGCGATGCCGAGGTGCGTGAACGTGATGAGGGCGACGAAGAGGTAGCGGCTCGGCTTCCAGGGCAGGGCGAGCGGGAAGAGCAGCTGCACGGTCAGCGCCGTCCAGGTGCCGATGTTGACCAACCAGGCCCACTGGTAGGTGAACTCGCTGAGGGTCGGCAGCACCTGGAACTCGTTGAGCACGAGGGCGTAGTAGAGGGCGGTGCCGTCGATCCACTCCTCGCCCTGGAGCTTCAGGATGGAGGAGACGAGGTAGACGAGCAGGATCTGGTAGCAGCACAGGATGAGGGCCGTGTTGTGGAGCCACGTGCCGAACCACTCCGGGATGAAGCGGGGGCGGAGCGAACGTGGGAGACGGCCGCGGGCCTGGGCGCGCTTCCGCAGCAGGGAGTCGACGGAGAGGTGCTCGCTGAGGCTCGCGAAGATCGCGAAGAAGAGCACGATGCGCATGAGGGTGTCGCCGCCGTTGGTGAGCAGCGTGCTGTTGGTGGAGAGGCCGACCCAGAAGAGCAGGAGGAACGGGGTGACCCAGCGGGTCTTCAGGCCCACGATGAACAGCACCACGAGCAGCAGCAGGGCGAGGTAGGCGACGTCGAAGAGCACCGGATCCTGCTTCGAGAAGACGCCCCGCAGGATCTCGGACCAGCCGCGGCGACGGGCCTCGGGCTCGATCCACCACGATCCGGCTCCCCAGAGGTAGTGGCGGTCGGCGAAGCTCGGGATGAGCACGATGAGCATCGCGATGCCGAAGATGATGCGCAGGAACGAGAAGCCGATCGTGGCGTGCTTGCGGCTCGAGAGCCAGCCCGTGAGGCCGCCCCAGGCCTTCGCGGGGAGCTGGGTGGGCGGGGTGCTGCGGAGGGCTTTCAGTGCGTTCATCGGTCGTACCTCTCGATCACGTCGTCGAAGATCGCCACGGCTTCGTCGCTCGGCTGTGAGGCCGGCTGGCGCCAGCCGAACTCGAGCTCGTTGAGCGGGGACTGACGCTCGGTGTCATTGCGGTGCTCGAAGTCGTTCGGCCGGTCGAACTGCACGCGCCAGCGCACGCGCTCGACCTCGCGGCCGAAGTAGGCCTCGCCGTAGGCGGTGGCGAAGCGGATGAGCATGTAGTCGTAGCGGAGGAGGGGGACGGGGCTGGGCGCCGTGTCGGAGCCTTCGGTGTCGTCTTCACCCAGGGCCTCGAGCTCTGCGATGAGGTCGGCGTCGGGGATGGGCTGGAAGTCGCCGTCGTCGGTGCGCTCGATGAAGGTGTCCTGCACGCGGCTCTTCTGGGCATCCGTGAGCTCGTCGAAGCGGGTGATGTAGGCCACGGCGGCGTTCGCCGAGCTCTTCGAGATGCGGGAGGGCATGGGGTTGCCGTCGACCGCCTCGAGCTCGGCGCCGGTGACGTCGACCCAGTCGCTGTGCACGAGTTCATCGTCTTCGCGCCACTGCACCTGGATCTGCAGGGCGCTGTTGACCTTCAGCATGTTCGGGGCGAAGACGTCCCAGCGCTGGGAGAAGTAGGGGGCGAAGGCGTCGTCGACGGCCTCGGAGGCGGCGTTCGCGGAGGCCGGGGGGAAGGTGAAGGTGGTGCTCACGAAGACGTAGCCGGCGGCGATGGCGAGGGTGAGAGCTGTGGCGGCGGCGAGCAGGGGCTTCTTGGGGGCTCTGCGGGGGGTGGGGGCGGTGCGGGCCTCCGCCGCCGGGAGCGTGGGCCCCGTGGCGGCGGGTGCGGGGGCGGGGGCGCTTGCGGCCGAGGCATCGGCTGCCGCTCCGTTCGGGACTGCGGGACGATTCACGTTGCGGGGTGCTTCAGCCGGGGGGACAGCAGGGGCCGTGGCGGCGGGCGTTGCGGCGATGGTCGCAGCTTCGCGGGCGGTCGCGGCTTTGCGGGCGGCGGCGGCCTTGCTCGCGGCGGCGTTGGCCTTGGCTCTGCGAGAGGCCTTGCTCTTCGGCGTGTGGCGCGTCATGCGGATGTCTCCTCGGCCGGGTGGCGTCAGGCGGGATTCGAGGGGGTGGGGGTGCGTGGGGCACCCCCACCCGGTAGGTCGTGGGGGTGCTGGGTGGCGCCCCCACGTCATGGGGCTAGCTGGTCGAGCGTCGTCGCAGGGTCGTGCGTGCGATCACGCCGAGTCCGAGCAGCAGCAGGGCGAGGGCGCCGAAGCCGACGGCTCCTCCGGCCTCGACACCGGTCGAGGCGAGCACGCCGGAGTCGTACGAGCTCGATCCGGACACCGCGACGTCGGACTCCTGCGAGTCAGACGAATCGGTGGAGTCCGAGGCGTCGGACGCGTCGGTGGAGTCCGTCGCGTCGGAGGCGTCCACGTTGGAGGTGTCCTTCGCGTCGGTGGCGTCGGTCGAGTCCTTGGAGTCGGTCGAGTCGGTGGAATCGGTCGAGTCCTTCGAGTCGGTCGAGTCCTTGGAATCGACGGAATCTACGGAGTCAGTCGAGTCCTTGGAATCAGTCGAGTCCTTGGAATCGGTCGAGTCCTTCGAGTCGGACGAGTCCTTCGAGTCGGTCGAGTCCTTCGAATCGACGGAATCTACCGAATCGGTCGAGTCCTTGGAGTCGGTGGAGTCCTTGGAGTCGGTGGAGTCCTTGGAATCAGTCGAGTCCTTGGAATCAGTCGAGTCCTTGGAATCAGTCGAGTCCTTGGAATCAGTCGAGTCCTTGGAATCAGTCGAGTC
>NZ_JAHFUY010000126.1 GCF_023264895.1 Herbiconiux sp.
CCGGTGCCCGCCCCCACAAGCACCCCCGGGGCGGCCCGCGCCGGCTGACCGGGCCCGACCCCAACCCGCGGCGGCTCCCGCCACCTCCCGCGACGCCCGGCCGCACCCCCGACGACCGACGGCACCCCGCGACTTGACACAAGATGTGCCAAGTCGGCGTTCTAAGGCGCACTTACTGTCAAGTGGACGAGACACGGCCCGCTCGAGGGACGCGGGAGGCTGCGGGAGGCCGCGACTTGACACAAGATCCGCCAAGTCGGCGTTCTTAGGCGCACTTAGTGTCAGGTGGACGAAACACGGCCCGCTCGAGGGACGCGGGAGGCTGCGGGAGGCCGCGACTTGACACAAGATCTGCCAAGTCGGCGTTCTTAGGCGCACTTAGTGTCAAGTGGACGAGACACGGGCCGCGCGAGGCCGCGAGGCGCCAAGGGCCATGCGCGGGCCGTGTGAGGCTGGTGACCTGCCACAAGATGTGCCAAGTCGGGAGTTCTTGGGCGCAACTTCCGTTGCGTGGGTGGACAACGCCAGCCCTCCCGGCCACCACCGCCGAACACGGCTCGGATGCGACGTGGGGTGGCGAGCGGGGCGGGAGCGCGGCGCGAGCGCGGCGCCCGCGCCTACGACTCCCGGACCGGCCGCGCGGAGGCCGCCGGGCAGCCGAGCACGTGGTCGTTCACGACTCCCACCGCCTCGAGGTAGGCGTAGACGATGGTCGAGCCCACGAAGGTGAAGCCGCGCTTCTTGAGGTCTTTGCTCAACCGGTCCGACAGCTCGCTCGTGGCCACGAGATCGCCCGTGGTGCGCGGACCGTTGACGATCGGCTCGCCACCCACCCACCCCCACAGGTAGTCGGCGAAGCTGCCGAACTCCTCCTGCACCCGCTGGAACGCCAGCGCGTTCTTCCGCGCCCCGAAGATCTTGAGCCGGTTGCGGATGATGCCCGGCTCGTCCATGAGGGCTGTGAGCTCCTCGTCCGTCATCGTCGCGACATCCGGAACCGAGAAGCCCTTGAAGGCGGCCCGGTAGCCGGAGCGCCGGCCGAGGATCGTCGACCACGACAACCCCGCCTGCGCACCCTCGAGGATGAGCATCTCGAACAGGTACGGGTCGTCGCGCCGCGGCACGCCCCATTCCTCGTCGTGGTACGCCCGCATGGAGGGGGTGCCCGTGGCCCAGCTGCAGGTTCCGTCGTCGGTCATGCACCGAGTGTGGCACCCACCACCGACGCGAAGACGGCGAGACCGGGAAGCTGTGCATAACTCCCGAGCGTGCACAGCCCGAACGTGCACAGACTGGGGGCATGAGAGTCACCGACACGAGCGACCTGTGGTGGAAGACCGCGGTGGTCTACTGCCTCGACGTGGAGACCTACCTCGACTGGAACGGCGACGGCGTCGGCGACTTCGCCGGCCTCGCGCACCGCCTCGACTACCTCGAGGAGCTCGGCGTCACCTGCCTCTGGCTGATGCCCTTCTACCCGACCCCGGATCGCGACGACGGCTACGACATCATGGACTTCTACGGCGTCGACGAGAGGCTCGGTCACCTCGGCGACCTCGTCGAGGTCATCCGGATCGCGAAGGACCGCGGCATGCGCGTGATCGCCGACCTGGTGATCAACCACACGAGCGACCGGCATCCGTGGTTCAAGGAGTCGCGGAAGAGCCGCGACAACCCCTACCGCGACTACTACGTCTGGCGCGACGAGCCGGTGGCGGGCGAGGGCGAGCCCGTCTTCCCCGACCAGGAGACGAGCAACTGGGAGCTCGACGAGAAGACGGGGCAGTACTACCAGCACGTCTTCTACAAGCACCAGCCCGACCTCAACATCACGAACCCCGTGGTGCGCGACGAGATCGCGAAGATCATGGGCTTCTGGCTGCAGCTCGGCCTCTCGGGCTTCCGGGTCGATGCGGTGCCGTTCCTGCTCGACGGCAGCGGCGTGGTCGACGGCGCGGAGCTCCTGCCCGACCCGCACGCCTACCTGCGCTCGCTCCGCAGCTTCCTCGGGCGGCGGAGCGGCGACGGCGTGCTGCTCGGCGAGGTCAACCTGCCGCGGGACGAGCAGGAGCTCTACTTCGGCGGCGAGGAGGGCGACGAGCTCACGATGCAGTTCGACTTCATCGCCATGCAGAACCTCTACCTCTCGCTCGCCCGCCACGACGCCCAGCCGCTCGTGGAGGCGCTGCTCTCGAGGCCGAAGGGCTCGCCCGACTCGCAGTGGGCCAACTTCGTGCGGAACCACGACGAGCTCACCCTCGACAAGCTGAGCGACTCCGAGCGCGAGGAGGTCTTCGCCGCCTTCGGCCCCGAGGAGCGCATGCAGGTCTACGGCCGCGGTCTCGTGCGTCGGCTGCCCCCGATGCTCGAGGGCGACCCGCGCCGCATCCGCATGGTCTACAGCCTGCTGTTCTCGCTGCCGGGCACCCCCGTGCTCTTCTACGGCGAGGAGATCGGCATGGGCGAGAACCTCGAGGCCGACGGGCGGCTGGCGGTGCGCACCCCGATGCAGTGGACCTCGGGCGCGACCGGCGGCTTCTCCACGGCCCGCCCCTCGAAGCTCCGCAACGCCGTCGTGCCGGGCGGCTACGGCCCCGGCCACGTCAACGTGCAGAGCCAGCGCCGTGACCCCGACTCGCTCTACTCCTTCATGCGCCGGCTCGTGCAGCACTACCGCGCCTCGCCCGAGTTCGGCTGGGGCGCGTTCGAGGTGCTGCCCCAGCCCGACCCGGCGGTCTTCGCCCACAGCCTCCGCTGGGACGGCCGCACGGTCGTGGCGCTGCACAACTTCGCTCCGCACCCGCTCGAGGCCCCGCTCTCGCTCGGCGAGGCGGCGGGCGGATGGCGGCTCGAGCGCATGCTCGGCGGCGAGAGCCTGCAGCTCGACGAGGCCGGCAAGGCGTCGGTCGCGCTCGACGGCTACGGGTTCGAGTGGCTGCGGCTCGTCTCGCCGGAGGATCCGCTGCAGTACTGACGGGCAGCATGGCGGATGCGCCGCGTGGCGTTCGTGCCCGGGTAGGGATTGCTCAGCCCGGGAGGCTACGCGGGTCGGCCACAGTGGGCCCGTGCGGCGACGGCGGATGGTGGGCCTGGCGGGCCTGGTGGGGGCGCTGCTGGCGACCGCGCAGCCCGCAGGCTGCCAGGCACAGCCACCAGCACCCACCGAGGAGGAGCTGCGGAGCCATCGTGCCTGGTGGGCAGTCGAGTCGGCCACGAGGGTCTGCATGGCCGAGGCCGGCGTCGAGGGGTACGGCGTCACACCGCCCTGGGGCGCCGGCGAGGGCCCGCACACGGCCGAGGAGTGGCTCGACGGCCGCGAACCCGAGCACCGCGAGCACGACGCCGAGGTGCTCCTCGGCCCCCGCGACGCCCACGGCCGCGCCGACACCTACGGCCTCGGCGACGACGAGCTGTGGCGCGCCACCGGGTGCCTCGGCCGCGCCTTCCACGAGGCCGGCACCGACTGAAGACAGCAGCAGGCGCAGCACGCGCAGCACCCCCGCCTTGCCCCCCACGAAAGAACCGCCGTTCTTCTCGCCCGACGACCCCCGCCACCGGCCCACCCACCTGCCAGACTCGATCCGTGCCCGCCCACGACCGCATCACCCTCCGCTTCCTCGCCTCCCCCCAGGACACGGCCACCGGTGGCAGCACCGTCGCCGCCGGCCGGGTGCTCGAGTGGATCGACAAGGCCGGCTACGCCTGCGCGGTCGGCTGGAGCGCGAGCTACTGCGTCACCGCCTACGTCGGCAACGTGCACTTCACCCGGCCCATCGCATCCGGTGACATGATCGAGGCGCACGCGCGCATCATCCAGACCGGCCGCACGAGCATGCAGGTGCTCGTCACGGTGCAGGCGGCCGATGTGCGCAGCCGCGAGTTCACCCCCGCCACGCACTGCATCCTCGTGTTCGTGGCGGTCGACGCCGAGGGCTCCCCGCACGCGGTCGAGCAGTGGCGGCCCGAGACGCCGGGCGACCGGATGCTCAACGAGCGCGCCGTGGAGCGGCTGGCTCCGCGCCGCGCCATCCGCGACGCCATGCAGGCGCAGGTCTACTCCGCCGAGGGCAGCACGCCGCGCACGGTCTTCCGCTTCCTCGCGGCACCGGCCGACGCCAACTACGGCGGCAACGCGCACGGCGGCACGGTGCTGCGCTGGATCGACGAGACCGCCTTCGCGTGCGCCGCGAGCCACAGCTCGGAGAACGCGATCGCGGTCTACTCGGGCGGCATCCACTTCTACCGGCCCATCCGCATCGGTCACATCGTGGAGGTCGAGGCGCGCCTCATCCACACCGGCGAGCGCAGCATGCACATCGCCATCCACGTGCGCTCCGGATCCCCGCTCGCCCCCGGCGCGCTCGAGCTCACGACCCAGTGCATGAGCATCTTCGTCGACCCGGAGGAGGGCCGCGCGAAGCGCGTGCCGCCGCTCCCGCTCCTCACCGAGGAGGACCGCAGGCTCGACGCCCACGCCGAGGAGCTCATCCGGATGCGCGCCGAGCTCGAGGCCATCCCGCTGGGCTGAGCGGCCCACCGCATCCGGGCCCCGGATGGCGCGCTCATAGCTTCGCTCGATAGGGTCGAGGTCGCTACGCCGGGCACTCGCCCGGCACCACCACGAGGAGTATCACCGGCATGAGCCCCGCGCAGCCCGACAAGAGCATGTACGAAGGCCTCTCGAAGAAGGACCGCCAGGCTCTGAACCGCGAGCTCGCCCGCATCCAGCGCGAGGAGGACCGCAAGCGCAAGAAGCGCAACCGCATCCTCTTCCGCACCGTCGTGGTCGTGGCGATCGTGGCCGTGGTCGGCGGCGTCGGCTTCGGCATCTACAACGGCGTGCGCTCGAGCTTCACCGGCCCCGCGAACATGCTGAGCGACGGCATCCTCTTCACCGGCAGCGGCGAGACCGTGACGGCCACCACCACGGCCGCCATCCAGCCCGGCGCCGAGCCCGTGGCCTCCGACCTCGCCACCGACACCGTGCTGCGGCTCACCGAGTACGTCGACTACGCCAGCGACGACGTGGCCACCTTCGAGACCACCAACGGCGCCTCACTGCAGTCGTTCGTGACCGCGGGCTACGCGAGCCTCGAGCTGCACCCCGTGGCCCTCGAGGGCGGCGCCGACAGCTACTCGGCACGCGCCGCGAACACGATCGCCTGCGTGGCGAACGGGGTCCCGGATGCGACGCTCGTCATCCACAACGCGCTCATCGCCGCGCAGCCCGACCTCCCTGAAGGCGGCCTCAGCAACGACGAGCTCGTGACGCTCGTGACGGATGCCGGGCTCGACGACGAGCAGATCGCCTCCTGCATCCGGGGCAACGAGTTCTCCGACTGGGTGACGGATGCGACGGCCCGCGCCGAGAAGTCGATCCCGAACTCGGATGTCACCGAGCTCACCGCGGTGCCGCTCCTCGTGGTGTCGGGCACCGCCTACACCGGGCCGCTGGACGACGCGGAGGCGCTGAACACCTTCATCACCGAGACGTTCACGGCGGTCTCCGAGGCCGGAGCCGCCGAGGGCACCGAGGAGGGTGCCACCGACGAGGGCACGACCCCCGGTGATGCGCCTGCGACCCCGCCGGCCACCACCGCGCCGCCCACGCCGAACCCCACGGCACCCGCCCAGTAACACGGTGCGCCGACACGGCGCGAGGTTGACTAGGTAAGCCTTACCTAACTAGGATCAGGGGGTTCGCGGCTCGTCCGCGGGCCCCCTCTCCCATCAGTTCGGAACCTCGATGCCGTCACGCCCCTCACGTCTCCGCGCGGGCCTCGCGCTGATCCTCGCAACCGCCACCGTCGTGGCGCTCGGCGCCTGCACCGCCACCGCCTCCTCCACCGAGACGGCGGGATCCTGCCGCTCGAGCGACGTGCCGCTCGCGAGCCTCGAGCTGACGGCCGACCCCAAGAACCACGTCGGTGAGTCGACCGCCTGCCTCGAGGACACGGGCATCGAGCCGGTCACCGACGCCGGGGTCGACGCCACCCCCGCCCTGCCGGCCACCGTGGTCGACAACCAGGGCACCGAGGTCACGGTCACCGACACGAGCCGCATCCTGGCACTCGACATCTACGGCACGCTCGCCGCCACCGTGTTCGGCCTCGGGCTCGGCGACAGCGTCGTGGGCCGCGACACCTCCACGAGCTTCGCGGGCGCCGAGGAGCTGCCGCTCGTCACGCAGAACGGGCACGAGCTGAACGGCGAGGCCATGCTCGAGCTCGCTCCGAGCGTGATCATCACCGACTCCTCGATCGGCCCGTGGGACGTCGTGCTGCAGATGCGCGAGGCCGGCATCCCCGTGATCGTGGTGACCCCCGACCGCAACCTCGAGAACTTCGGCGAGATCGCCGGCATGGTGGCCGCGGGCCTCGGCGTTCCGGCGGCCGGCGAGGCGCTCGTCGAGCGGGTCGACGCCGCCATCGACGAGGAGATCGCGACGATCGCCTCGGTGACCCCCGAGGATCCGGCCGACCGGCCGCGCATCCTCTTCCTCTACGTGCGCGGCAACGCCGGCGTGTACTACATCTTCGGCGACGAGTCGGGCGCCGACACCCTGATCGAGGCGCTCGGCGGCATCGACGTGGCCGGCGAGATCGGCTGGAAGGGCATGCGCCCGATGACGGCCGAGGCGCTCGTGAAGGCGCAGCCCGACCTCATCCTCATGATGACGAAGGGCCTCGAGTCGGTCGACGGCGTCGACGGGCTGCTCGAGCGCATCCCGGCCGTGGCCGAGACACCGGCGGGCCAGAACCGCCGCATCGTCGACATGAGCGACTACGAGATCCTGAGCTTCGGCCCGCGCACCCCCGGCGTGCTCGATGCGCTGGCGCGCGCCATCTACGCTCCGGATGCCTCGGGCTCGGCCTCCAAGGCAGGGGCCGAGTGACGTCGACCAAGGCGGGCCGTGCCGCCGCCACCCGCCCCGGCTCCGACTCCGACTCCGCCTCCGGCTCCTGGGACGGGTTCGGTCTCGGGCCAGGGCACGGTCTCCAGCCGGGTCTCGAGGCGAGCGTCGATCCGCTGCCCCAGCGCGGCGGACCGGGCCGGAAGGCCATCCTCTTCGTCTCACTCGCCGTCGCCCTCGTGGCGATCTCGCTCGTGGCGGCGGGCACGGGCCAGCTCGGCGTCGCCCCCGCGGAGGTGCTCGGCTCGATCCTGCACAAGGTGGGCATCACCTGGTTCCCGCTGCCCGAGCATCCGAACGGCGACAGCGCGCTCTGGACCATCCGCTTCCCGCGCGTGGCCATGGCGATCCTCGTGGGCGCCGCCCTCGCCGCCGCCGGCATGGTGATGCAGGCCATCTTCGGCAACCCGCTCGCCGAGCCCGGCGTGGTCGGCGTGAGCTCGGGAGCCGCCCTCGGCGCCTCGGCCGCGATCGTGTTCGGCGCCACGTTCCTCGGCGACTGGTCGATCGCGGCGAGCGCCTTCGTGGCCGGCCTCGCCGCCACCCTGCTCGTCTACGGCGTCTCGCGCGCCAACGGCAAGACCGAGGTCGTGACGCTCGTGCTCGTCGGCATCGCGGTCAACGCGTTCGCGGGAGCGGGCCTGGCGCTGTTCATGTTCCTGGCCGACACGCAGTCGCGCGAGGCGATCGTGTTCTGGCAGCTCGGCAGCCTCAACGGATCGCGCTGGCCCGACGTGTTCGTGGTCTTCCCGGTGGTGGTCGTGGGGCTCATCGTGGCGTTCGCGCTCTCGCGCCGCTACGACCTGCTCTCGCTCGGCGAGAAGCCCGCGAGGCACCTCGGCGTGAACGTGGAGCTGCTGCGGATCGTCTCGATCGTGGTCGTGGCGCTGCTCGTGGCCGCCGCCGTGGCGTTCTGCGGCATCATCGCGTTCGTCGGCCTCGTCATCCCGCACCTCATGCGCATGATCATCGGGCCGAAGCACCTGCCGCTCCTGATCGCCTCGACCCTCGGCGGATCGGTGTTGCTCGTGGCCGCCGACCTCGTGGCCCGCACGGCGGTGCCGATGGCCGACCTGCCGATCGGCATGCTCACCTCGCTCATCGGCGGGCCGTTCTTCTTCTGGCTGCTCCGCCGCACGCGCAAGAAGGCGGGGGGCTGGGGATGAGCGCTCCCTCAGCGGTCGCCGCTCTCCGTGTGACGGGTGCCGGAGTCACGATCGACGGCACGCGCATCCTGCAGGACGTCTCGTTCGAGGCCTCTCCCGGCGAGGTCGTGGCGCTCATCGGGCCGAACGGCGCCGGCAAGTCGACACTGCTCTCGGTGGTCACGGGCGACCAGGCCGTGACCGAGGGCACGGTCGAGATCGACGGCCGCGCGCTCGGCGCCTGGAGCCTCAAGGAGCTCGGCCGCCGCCGCGCGGTGCTGCTGCAGCAGAACGGCGTGTTCTTCCCGTTCACCGTGCGCGAGGTCGTCGAGATGGGCCGCGCCCCCTGGCGGCGCACGCCGCGCGAGGCCGACGACGAGGCCGTGGTGGCGGAGTCGATCGCGCTCACCGAGATGCAGCGCTTCCGCGAGCGCCCCCTGCCCTCGCTCTCGGGCGGTGAGCGCGCCCGCGCGTCGCTCGCGCGCATCCTGGCCCAGCAGACCGGCATCCTGCTGCTCGACGAGCCCACCGCCGCCCTCGACCTCCGTCACCAGGAGGACGTGCTGCGGATCGCGCGCGACCGCGCCCGCGCGGGCGACTGCGTGGTGGTGGTGCTGCACGACCTCAGCCTCGCGGCCGCCTACGCCGACCGCATCGTGCTCATCGCCGGAGGTCGCGTGGTGGCCGACGGCTCCCCCGACGACGTGCTCACCGCGCCGCTCCTGAGCGAGGTCTACGAGCTGCCCGTGGAGGTGATGCGGCACCCCGTCACCGGGACCGCGCTCGTGCTGCCGCTCCGGCACGAGGCCCCCGCCACCCTGATCCCCGCCGATTCTCTCGAGGAGACGACATGACCGCCCGTGCCCACGCTTCGAACGATCTCCGAGGCCTCCGCTCGTTCGCCGCGGGTCTCGCCCTGGCCGCCGCCGCGCTCACGGCGGCCCTCGGCGGCGCGGCGGCTCCGGCGCACGCGGCCGGATCGGTCGACATCACCGTGAAGGACCGCCCCGACCTCGTGGGCGTGGCCGACCCGAACTACCTCACCGAGGTCACCGCGACGGGCACGGGCTTCCAGTCGATCCCCAACGGCTTCGGCGGCATCTACGTGTTCTTCGGCTGGGTCGACGGCGGATCGTGGGCCCCCAGCCAGGGCGGATCGACCGGCACCGACTACCGCTACGTCTACGACGACGAGGCGAACCCCGTGGGGTACCAGCTGTTCGTGAGCTTCCCGGGCTCCTCCACCGAGTACGCCGCGAACGGCGGCGAGGTGAACGCCGACGGCACCTGGTCGGCGACCATGCGGATCCCCGGCTCGAGCTTCGAGTCGTACGACCGCGACGGCAACGTCACCACCGTGGACTGCCTGCAGGTGACGTGCGGCATCATCACGATCGGCGCCCACGGCGTGGTGAACCCGAGCAACGAGAGCTTCACGCCGATCTCGTTCCGCGACCTGTACTCGGACGACGCGGCCGCCGCTGCCGCCGCCGAGGCCGCCGCCGCGGCGGCTGCGGCCGCACCCCC
>NZ_JAHFUY010000127.1 GCF_023264895.1 Herbiconiux sp.
GTCGGGCTTCGGTGGCGACGCCGCCGCGACGGCCGCACGGCTGGCCGGGCTCGGCACGGCCCCGGCATCGACCGTCTGGCCGCTGCCAGCGGGGCAGGAGCCCGTGGAGCTCACCGAGCGCGAGACCGAGGTGGCGCTGCTCGTGGCGAACCACCTCAGCAACAAGGAGATCGCCCAGCGCCTGTTCCTCTCGGTGCGCACGGTGGAGTCGCACGTCTACACGGCGCGCGGCAAGCTCGGCGCCCGCACCCGCCGCGAGCTCGGCCGCATGGTGAGCGGCCCCGACGCCGCCCCCATGATGGCGTCCGTCGGGATGCGCCTGCAGGAGCGTGGTGCCGGACGGGAGCGGTAGACTGGGCGGGTCCCCTCCGCCCGACCCGAGGAGCAATCACGTGCCGAAGATCGTCGTCGACGTCATGCCCAAAGCCGAACTCCTCGATCCGCAGGGCAAGGCCGTCGCCGGTGCGCTCGCGCGGCTCGGCAACACCGCTTTCAGCGACGTGCGCGTCGGCAAGCGCTTCGAGCTGACCGTCGACGGCGCCGTCGACGCCGAGGTGCTCGCCTCGGTGCGCGCCATCGCCGACGACCTGCTCTCGAACGGCGTCATCGAAGACGTCGTCGACATCACCGTGCTCGACGAGTCGGGCGCCCACAGCGGCGCCGGCGCCTCCGGAGCCCTCGCGTGAGCACGCGGGTAGGGGTCGTCACGTTCCCCGGTTCGCTCGACGACCGGGACGCCCAGCGCGCCGTGCGGTTCGCCGGCGGCGAGGCCGTCGCGCTCTGGCACGGCGACCACGACCTGCAGGGCGTCGACGCCGTGGTGCTCCCCGGCGGCTTCAGCTACGGCGACTACCTGCGCTGCGGCGCCATCGCCTCGCACTCGCCGATCATGCGCGAGGTCGTCGCGGCCGCCGAGCGCGGCGTGCCGGTGCTCGGCATCTGCAACGGCTTCCAGATGCTCACCGAGGCGCACCTGCTCCCCGGCGGGCTCATCCGCAACGACCACGGCTCGTTCGTGTGCCGCGACCAGGTGCTGCGGGTGGAGAACACCTCGACGGCCTGGACCAACGGCTACACCGCCGGCCAGGAGATCACGATCCCGTTGAAGAACGGCGAGGGCGGCTACATCGCCTCGGCCGAGACCCTCGAGCGGCTCGAGGGCGAGGGCCGCGTGGTCTTCCGCTACGTGGGCGTCAACCCCAACGGCTCGCTCAACGACATCGCGGGCGTCACCAACGAGCGCGGCAACGTGGTGGGCCTCATGCCGCACCCCGAGCACGCCGTGGAGGCCGGCTTCGGGCCCGACACCGCGCTCGCCATGCGCTCGGGCGTCGACGGCCTCACGATATTCGCCTCGGCGCTGCGCTCCCTGCTCTCGGTCTGAGCCCGGCCTCCCACCCCTCGTCCGCCCGGCGGAGGGTCGGCGTAGGGTCGGCCGCATGAGGCCGATCGAGCTCCTGCGCACCGACATCACGACGGTCGAAGCGGATGCGGTGGTGAACGCCGCCAACAGCTCACTGCTGGGCGGTGGCGGGGTCGACGGCGCGATCCACCGGCGCGGCGGCCCCGAGATCCTCGCCGCCTGCCGCGAGCTGCGGCGCACCGACTGGCCGGACGGGCTCCCCGCGGGCGAGGCCGTCGCGACGACCGCGGGCCGGCTGCCGGCGCGCTGGGTCATCCACACCGTCGGGCCCGTCTTCAGCGAGCGCGAGGACCGGTCCGCCGTGCTCGCGTCGGCCTACCGGCGCTCGCTCGAGGTGGCCGGCGCGCTCGGAGCGGCGTCGGTGGTGTTCCCCGCGATCAGCGCCGGCGTCTACGGCTGGCCCGCCGCGAGCGCCGCCCGCATCGCCGTCGACACGGTGTCCGAGAGCCCCTACGAGGGGCGGGTGTCGTTCGCGCTCTTCAGCGACGGCATGCTCGACGAGTTCCGCGCGGCGCTCGGGTAGTCGAGGCCGCGGCGCTCACGGGAGCAGGTGACCGGCGGCCGTGAAGAGGCGGTACCACTCGGGGCGGGTGAGGGGCAGCTCGGAGCCGGCCGCGGCATCCGTGATGCGCTGCGGGGTCGTGCTGCCCACGACCACCTGGATGTCGGCCGGATGGCGGTTGATCCACGCCACGGCGATGGCGGTCGGCGTGACGCCGTAGGCGGCCGCCAGCGCGTCGAGCTCGTCGTTGAGGACGCCGTAGCGCTCACGGTCGCCGAGGAAGACCCGGCCGGTGGCGGCGCTCTGGAACGGGGACCAGGCCTGCAGCGTGATGTCGTGCAGGCGGCTGTAGTCGAGCAGGCCGTTGTCGCGGTCGGTCGACTGCACCTCCTCCGCCATGTTCGCGGCCACCCCGGCGGCGACGAGCGGGGCGTGGGCGATGCTCAGCTGCACCTGGTCGACCGCGAGCGGCTGCCGCACCGAGCGCTGCAGCAGCTCGATCTGGCCGGGGGTGTGGTTCGAGACGCCGAAGTGCCGCACCTTGCCCGCGCCCTGCAGCGCGTCGAAGGCAGCGGCCACCTCGTCGGGCTCCACGAGCGCGTCGGGGCGGTGCAGCAGCAGGAGGTCGAGGTGCTCGAGCCGCAGGGCCGCGAGCGACTCGTCGACGCTCCGCAGGATGTGCTCGGCCGAGAAGTCGAAGTATCCGTCCCGGATGCCCACCTTCGACTGCACGAGCACGCGCTCCCGCTCGGCGGGGGTGAACGAGACGGCCTCGCCGAAGCGAGCCTCGCAGCCGTGGCGCTCGGATCCGTAGATGTCGGCGTGGTCGAAGACCGTGATGCCGGCGTCGAGCGCGGTGCGCACCAGGGCGCGGATCTCCTCGTTCGACAGGGCCTCGATGCGCATCAGCCCCAGGATGAGGTTCGAGGCGACGAGGTCGGTGCGGGGAAGGGGGGCGGTTCTCATTCCTTGAGCTTGCCAGGGTCCTGGGTGACGACCTTGAGGCCGGTGGTGTCGAGCGCGGCCGCCCCGCCGTATCCGCTCTTCCGGCGGTGCAGGTAGGTCACCGCCCAGAGCACGATGCCGATGGCCAGCAGGATGCCCGCGATGAGGTACTGGTCGACGGGGCGACCGGAGGTCCACGGGAACACGAGATAGAGGCACGCGATGGCGCCGATGACGGGAAGGGCCGTGGGGGTGCGGAAGTGCTTGTGCTCGACCGGCTTCTTGCGCAGGATCAGCACGCACACGTTCACGACCGCGAACACCGCGAGCAGGAGCAGCGACGTGGTGCCGCCGAGCAGCACCGCGATGGGGTTGGCGGGGTCGATCGAGACGTACGAGGTGAGCCCGAGGGCGATGACCGTGGTGAAGAGGATCGCGGCCCAGGGCGTCCGCCGCTTCGGCAGCACCTTCGACAGGAAGGGCGGCAGCACCCCCTGCTTGCTCATGCCGTAGAGCAGGCGGCTCGCCATCATCATGTTGATGAGCGCCGAGTTGGCGACGGCGAACAGCGAGATGAAGGGGATGAGCGCCGAGATGGGGAAGTCGGGTGCCGCCGTCTGCACCACGGTGACGAGCGGGGTGTCGTTGCCGGCGAGCTCACCCACGGGCACGATCGCGACCGCCACGATCGAGATCAGCACGTAGACCACGGCGGTGATGCCGAGGCCCGTGAGCATCGTGCGCGGGAAGATCTTCGAGGGGTTCTTCGTCTCCTCGGCCATGTTGACCGAATCCTCGAAGCCCACCATCGCGAAGAAGGCGAGCGACGTGGCCGTCGAGATGGCGAGGAAGACGTTCTTGTCGTCGGGGGTGTCGAACGCGACCACCCGTGAGAAGTCGGCCTGCCCGCCGAAGATGGCGAAGAAGCTGATGAAGATCACGAGCAGGAGGCCCGAGAGCTCCACGAGGGTGAGCACGACGTTGAGGCCCACGCTCTCGGCTACGCCACGCAGGTTGACGGCCGCGATCAGGATCATGAACGACAGCGCGATCAGGAGCGCGAGCCCCGGCCCCTCGCCGAGCCCGAAACCGATCACGAAGTTGCTCGCGAAGGCTCCGGCCGCGGCCGAGGCGGAGGTGATGCCCGACGACATGACCGTGAAGCAGATGAGGAAGGTCACGAAGTGGATGCCGAACGCCTTGTGCGCGTAGAGCGCGGCGCCCGCCGCCTGCGGGAACTTCGTGACGAGCTCGAGGTAGGAGCAGGCGGTGATGGTGGCCACCACGAACGCCACGATGAACGGCAGCCAGGCGGCGCCGCCCACCTCCGCCGCGACCTGGCCGGTGAGCGCGTAGATGCCCGTGCCGAGGATGTCTCCGATGATGAACAGGAGCAGCAGTTTGGGCCCCATCACCTTCTTGAGCTCAGGGGTCTCCGGTGCGCCTGTCGACTGCGTCGTCGTGGTCATGTGCCCATACTGCTCCCTGAATCGGCCGAACGGCGGCCCGTTAACCTCGTGGGGGCATAATGTCGCCCATGGCGAAGAAGACCCGAACGGCCCTGAAAGAACTCACGAAGGCCCTCACGAAGCACGTCGCAGTGCTCGAGGACCCGAAGGCGAACCGCGGCAAGCGCGACCGGGCCACCGCCCGCGTGCGCGCCGCCGTCATCCACTACGACTCGGTGCTGCACTCGCGCACGGGCGCCTCCAGCGCCTTCGTCGAGCTGCCGGATCCCGGGCTCGACGCGTCGACCGTGGCCTCGCTGAAGGCCGAGAAGGAGTCGCTGGAGAAGAAGCGCGCCGACAAGAAGGCGTCGAAGTAGCGCGATAGCGTTGTAGCTCAGTCGGTTTCGTCCACGGGGGTGGGGATGGTCAAGGGGTTCTTCGCGCGCCGTCGCGCGGTCTGGTCAGTGGGAGCGGCGGGCGTCGCGCTCGCGCTGGCGTGCGGATCGGGCGCGGGTGCCGCTGCGGCGGCCTCACCGGCCCCTCCTGCTGGCGAGACGCTGTCGCCTCGGCTCGAGACCCTCGGCGCCGAGGCGCTGCAGGGCGGCGCGATGGCCGCCGATCCCGGCTCGGCCGCGGCCGCGGCCGAACTCGCCCTGCCCGCGACCGGTCCCGGGAGTCTGCAGATCGACGACGGCGGGCGCGTGGCCGTCAGCATCCACTACTCCTCCGGGCCCATCGACGCCGATCTCGCCGCTCTCGAGGCGGCGGGTGACGTGCGCATCACCGCCTCGTCGAGCCGCTTCGGGCGGGTCAGCGCCACGGTGGCGCCCGCCGACCTCGAGGCCGTGGCGGCGCTGCCGGGTGTGTCCAGCCTGCAGGAGGCCGTGGCGCCGATGTTCGGCACCGCGGCGAGCGACGAGCTCGCCGCGGCAGCTGCCTGGGCCGGGGCAGATGCCGGTGACGGCGCTTCTGCTGCTGCCGCAATCGCCGCCGGTTCCCGCGCCGCCTGCCGCACCGTGCCCGCCAACCTCGCCGGCCCTCTCCACGCCGACGCCGCCGCCGCCCGCTTCGGGGTCGACGGCACGGGCGCCACGGTCGGCATCATCTCCGACTCCTTCGACCATGCCCCCGACGCCCTCTCGCGCCCGGCCGACGACATCGCGGCCGGGCTCCTCCCCGGCCCCGGCAATCCCTGCGGCCGCACCACCCCGGTGGAGGTCGTGCACGAGAGCGATTCCCGCGCGGACTCGGACGAGGGCCGCGCGATGGCGCAGCTCGTGCACAGCATCGCCCCGGGGGCTCGGCTCCTCTTCGCCAGCGCCGGTGACGACGAGGTGACCTTCGCCCAGGCCATCGACGACCTGCGCTCCGCGGGCGCCACGGTGATCGTCGACGACGTGTGGATGTTCACCGACCCCTACTTCCAGGACGGGCCGATCGGGGTGGCGGTGCGCGATTCCGTCGAGGCCGGCGTCCCCTACCTCGCCGCCGCGGGCAACCACACGGTGCTGGGCGCCGAGGGCCACCCGGGTGAAGGCGCTCCGATCAGTTCGTGGGAGACCACCGAGTACCGCCCCGCCGAGTGCCCCGCCGCCGTGGCGGCCGGCTTCGAGGCCGCGGGCATCACGACGGGCGACTGCATGGACTTCGATCCGGGAGCGGGCGTCGACACCACCGACGGTCTGTTCTTCGACGCGACCGGAACCGCCTCGGCCCTCTTCATCCTGCAGTGGGCGGAGCCGTACTCCGCCGCCAGGGGTGACCTCCGTCTCGCGCTCATCACGCCGGGGGGCGACGTCGAGGTCATCGCCGCCTCCCCCGCCGGGTTCCCGTACTCGATGAGCGGATCGCCCATGCAGGCCGGGGAGAGCCAGCTCGCGATCGTGCGCAACACCTCGCGCGGCGGCGACACCCTCGTGACCCCGGCGGTGAAGCTCGTCACCTCGGCCCATCCCTACCTCCTGGGCGCGGAGCACCACGAGACGACCGGCGACGACCGGGTCGGCTCCTCGGTCGTCGGCCACGCGGGCGCGGAGCAGACCATCTCGGTGGCCGCCGCACCCGCGCTGACCCCGCGCACGGTCGAGGACTTCTCCTCGATGGGCCCGACGACGACCTACTTCGACTACCAGCCTGACGTGAGCACCGTGGCGACCCCGTTGCCGCAGCCGCTCGTGCTGTCGAAGCCCGACGTCACGGGGCTCGATGGTGGGCACACCAACTTCTTCTCCACGAAGCACCCGCTCGGCGACGGCACCTTCGCGTTCTTCGGGACCTCGGCCGCTGCGCCGTCGGCCGCCGCCGTGCTGGCTCTCGGCCAGGAGCTGCGGCCCGACCTCGACGCCGCAACGCTGCGCGCAGCGCTGCTGTCGTCGGCGAGCCCGCTCGACAGCCCGCTGCCCTCCCTCGTGGCCCCCGAGAACGTGGCGGGGGCGGGGCTCGCCGACGTCGAGGCGTACCTCGAGACGCTCGCGGCGGTCCCCGGGCCCGCTCCCGCGCCGACGCCGGGCGCTGCATCCGTGCCTGCGTCCGATCAACTCGCGGCCACCGGAGCGGCGCCGTGGAGTGCGGGACTCGTGGCCGTGCTGCTCGCGGCTCTGCTCGCGGCCGGCGGCATCCGGATGACGCGCGGGGCTAGGCCGGGTTCGTCACGTTGACGAGCCAGTGGATGCCGAAGCGGTCGCTCACCTGGCCGAAGAAGTCGCCCCAGGGAGCCCGCTCGAGCGGCAGCTCGATCGTGCCGCCCTCGGCGAGCTTGTCGAAGTAGCCGCGCAGCTCCCCCTCGCTCTGACCGCTCAGCGAGACCGAGATGTTGTTGCCGGGGTCGTATTCCATGCCGGTCGGCACATCCGAGACCATGAGCACGAGACCGCCCTCGGTGGTGAGCTGCGAGTGCATGATCCACTCCTGCTCCCCCTCCTCGGTGGGCGTCTGGAACTCGGCGAAGGTGTTGCGGATGAGCTCCCCGCCGAAGACCGACTGGTAGAAGTCGCCGGCGGCACGGGCGTCGCCGCGGAAGTTGATGTACGGGTTCAGGGTGGTCATCGCGCTCTCCTCTGGTCGGTGTGGACCACACGTTAGCAGAGCATGTAGACGCTGTACACATGTTCTCGGGGCGCTCAGCCCGAGCAGGCTCCGGATGCCACGGGGTCGCTCGATGAGACGGCCTCGAGCACGGGGGCGGCCTCGTCGAGCGTCATCGCGTAGCCGGTCTCGGCGTCGAGCGTGGAGCGGGCGAAGACGATGCCCACGACCTGCCCGCTCACGTCGAAGAGGGGGCCACCGGAGTTTCCGGGGCGGACGTCGGAGCGGAGGGAGTAGATCTCGCGGGTCACCGGATCCGCCTCGTAGATGTCGCTGCCCACCGCGGTGAGCACCTCGCGCACACGGGACGAGACGGTCTTGTAGGAGCCGTTCTCGGGGAAGCCGGCCACCACGGCGGAGTCGCCCGCCGCGAGCTCGGTGCCGAGCGGGAGGGGCGGGGCGTCGAGGCCCGGCACCGCGAGCACCGCGAGGTCGCGGGCGGGGTCGAACACCACGAGCTCGGCGTCGAGCAGGCGGCCGATGCCGCCGGCCTGCACGAAGAGCTCGTCGGAGCCGGAGACGACGTGCGCGTTGGTGACGATGCGGTCGTCGGCCACGACCCAGCCGCTGCCCTCGGCGTCGCTGCCGCAGCGGGGAGCCGAGGAGAGCACCTTGACCACCGATCCGGCCGCCGCGTTGACGGCATCCGGGATCGAGGGGTCGGGCGGCGGGGCGCCCTGGATGGTCTCGGAGTCGAAGGCGAAGACCTCGGGGAAGCCCGAGTCGTCGAGCGCCTCGCCGATGGTGCCGAGCGCGGTCTCGGAGGGCACGGGGGCGATAGCGTCGAGGGTGGCGACCACCTTCGAGCCCTGCACGAGCTGCGTGACGGGGAGGATGCCGGTGGACTGCAGGAGGCCGGCGAGGAGCCAGACCACGACGCCCCAGGTGAGGAGGCCGAGCACCGCGCCGCCGAGCGAGTCGATGCCGCGGCCGATCTTGACGACGCCGATGACACCGCGGAGGAGCCGGGCCAGGAGGGTGAGGAGGCCGATCGCGATCGAGATGCTCAGGATGAGCACGAGGCCGGCCGCGACGGCACGCTGCCAGGCCTCGGCCCAGCCGACGGTCGCGAGCCACTCGACGACGGGCGGGGCCGCGAGGGTCGCGATGAGGGCGCCCGCCACGATGCCCGCGAGCGAGGCGGCCGTGACGAGGGCGCCACGGCGCCAGCCCGCCGCGACGGCGAGCAGGGCGACCACGAGCAGCACGATGTCGACGAAGAGTTCCATGTGCCGCTCATGCTAGGCGGCCGCGACCGGCCCCACCTGGGAGGAGCCCGGGCCGGGCCCCTGCCCCCTCCCCCTGCCCCCCCTCCCCGACTTGACAGAAGTTGCGCCGCTCACGCCCGACTTGACACAAGATGTGCCAAGTCGGCGCTTTTGGGCGCGACTTCTGTCAAGTCGGGGAGGGCGGGAGGGGCTCGGGGCGCTAGGGGGTCGGAGGGCGGGACGGGGATGGGGCGCGACCGCGGGCCCAGAGGAGGACGGGGATGAGGAGGAGGGCGAGCACGCCGCCGGCGAGCGAGAGCACGGAGTAGCTCGTGCCGGCCATCACCACCGCCGACATGACCCCGGCGCCCGCGCCCGAGAGCGCGATGAGCACGTCGAGGGTGCCCTGCACGCGCGCGCGGTTGGCGGGCACCGTGTTGTCGACCACGAGGGCCGTGCCGGCGATGAGGCCGAAGTTCCAGCCGAGGCCGAGCAGGGCGAGGGCGACGATCAGCAGCAGGAGGTCGTCGCCCGGGGCGAGGGCCGCCGTGATCCCGGCGGCGAGGAGGGTTACCCCCGCCGCGATCGCCATGGGCGTGCGGCCGACGCGGTCGACGAGCGCGCCCGTGACGAGCGAGGGCAGGTACATCGCGCCGATGTGGACGCCGATCACGAGGCCCACGTCGCCGAGGTCGTGGTGGTGGGCGCGCATGTGCACGGGGGTCATGGTCATGATGGCGACCATCGCGATCTGGGTGAGGACCATGACGGCCGCGCCCACGTAGGCGCCCGTGCCGGGGCGGGGTGGAGGCGGCGGGGTGGGCGTGGTCGGGATCGACCGCTCTGGCGACGAGGCTGCGGCGGGCGCGGGCGAGAGCGGCGGTATCGAGGCGGGCGCGATCGTGGGCGCGACGCTCGGCGCGGGCGCGGCGGCGCGAACGGCGGCGGTC
>NZ_JAHFUY010000007.1 GCF_023264895.1 Herbiconiux sp.
CCGGAGGCGGAGACCACGGCGTCGACGGTGCCCGTGACGGGCTCGCCCGCTGCGGTGCCGGTGCCGGTGCCGGTGCCGGCTGCGGCCGTGACGGTTCCGTCGGCGGCGATCGCGATGCCCTGCGCGTTCTGCAGGGTCACCTCGGTGCCCTCGGCGGGCTGCGGGAGAACGGATCCGGAGGCGACCACGGGAGGCAGCACGTAGCCGGCCGAGACCGCGTCGAGGCGCTCCTCGTCGCTGGTCGGAACGACAGTGATGGTGATGGTGTCGGTCGCGGTGACGCCGCGCACGCTCGCGGTGGCGGTCGCGGTCACGGTGGCGGGACCGTCGGCCTCGCTCGGCTGCACGACGCGGCCGTCGGCGCCCACGATCGCGGGGTCGGAGGTGGTCCAGCTCACGCGGCCACCGGCGGTCGGCAGTGCCACGTAGTTGCCGTCGACCTCGAGGTCGGTGAGGGCGAGTCCGTCGAGGACCGCCTGGGCGGCGGCGGTCATCTCGTCGGCGTGGATGGCGGCATCCGTCTCGGAGACGGCGGCGACCTCCTCGGCGGCGAGAGCACGGTCGTAGACGCGGAAGGTCGACACCTCGCCCTTGAAGAACGGGTCGGGCCAGGGCGAGCGGCCGATGGCGTTGAGCGACTGGTCGGTGATGGAGGCCGGGGTGAGTGCGGTGGCCGCCTGGGCCACGCGCACGCCGTCGACGTAGAACGAGATCGTGCCGGCCTCGCCGTCGACCACCGAGGTGAGGCTGTACCAGCGGCCGGCGTCGAGCGCGGATCCGCGGGCGTTGATCTCGCCGGGGTTCGAGGAGGTGGTGATCGCGGTGCGGGCCGCATCCCGCACCGAGGCGAAGTAGTAGGCGGTGGGGGCGTCGTTGCCGATGTTCCAGAGGAAGTTGAAGGTCGACTTCATCGAGGCGTCGAGGTTGACCTCGGTGGTGATGGTCGCCGAGGTCTCGCCGGCGAGGATGTCGTTCGGCAGCCGCACCCAGTTGGCGCCGCTCGTCTTGCCGCCGCCGGTGAAGGTCAGCGAGTCGCCGGTCCAGCGGGCATCGGATCCGTTCACCACGGTCGCCGGGCCCACGGCGCCGTCGCCGGTGGCCGTGTTGGGCACCTCGGCGCCGGTGGTCTGCGAGAAGACGTACTCCCCGATCAGGCCGTCGGTGGGGCGTTCGGCGGCGGCTGCGATCGCACCTCCGCCGGCGATGCCGGTGCCGATCACCGCGAACGCGGCGGCTGCGGCCACCGCGCGGAACAGGGACTTCGATTTCATGGGTCACCTTCGACTCGTCGTTGAGCGAGCGCGCGAGAGCGCCTCCCGATCGGGCCTCACCCGGCCCGGACACGGTCACTCTAACCACATCTCGGGCCGAATGTGAAGGTTCACATTTCGCGTTGACAGGGCCCCGGTCGACCTTCTAACGTTCATCGGGAGTGTCATGTGAGCGCTCACACCGTTTCTCGAGGAGGAGATCGATGTCCAGATCCACACACGCCCGAAGGTGGTGCGCCGCCATGGTGGCCGCACTCCTGGCCGGCAGCGGGGCGCAGCTGGCGATGGCCGGCCCGGCGGCCGCCAGCAGCCCGGGCAGCGCGAGCAGCATCGCGTCAGCCGGCACGGCCACCAGCACCGGCGCCAGCGCGTTCGGCGCAGCCGCATCGACGGGCGCCACATCCAGCGGTGCCACCGCATCCGGCGCCGCCGCATCGACGGGTGCCACCGCATCCGGCGCAGCCGCGCAGGCCCGCGCAGCAGCCCTGGCCCCCACCGTCGTCCCGGCCGAGCCCCCCGCAGACCTCGCGGCCGTCGCCATCCCCTCCGCCGACGACATCCGCGGCAACATCCACCTCCCCGCCACCCTCGCCGACGGCACCGCGGTCACCTGGTCGTCCTCCGACCCCGCGGTCGTCACCGACACCCCCACCACCACCCCCGAGGGCGAGATCGCCCCGGGTGCCGTCATCCGCGGCGCGGCCGACACCGCCGTGCAGCTCACCGCCACCACCGCGCCCGACAGCACCGACCCCGCGGCCGGCGAGCCGCAGTCGCGCGTCTTCGACGTCGTGGTCAAGGCGGCCGTCGCCGAGCCCGACCCCGACGGCTACATGTTCACCTACTTCGCCGGGGAGTCCACCGACGCCGGCGAGGAGATCTACTTCGGCGCGAGCGAGGGCTCCAGCCCCCTCGAGTGGGACGAGCTCAACGGCGGCAACCCCGTGCTCACCACCTCGTTCGGCGAGGAGGGCCTCCGCGACCCGATGATCATCCGCTCGCCCGAAGGCGACAAGTTCTTCATCGTGGCCACCGACCTCAAGATCTACCCGAGCGGCGACTTCGGCCGCGCGCAGCGCACCGGAAGCCTCTACCTCGAGATCTGGGAGTCGACCGACCTCGTGAACTGGTCGCCGCAGCGTCACGTCAAGGTGTCGGATGAGGCCACGGTGGGCAACACCTGGGCTCCCGAGGCCTACTACGACGAGACCATCGGCGAGTACGTCGTGTTCTGGGCCTCGAACCTCTACGACCCGGCCACGGCACCCGAGGCGCGCGACAACCTCGCCACCTACAACCGGATGATGTACGCCACCACGCGCGACTTCGTCACCTTCTCCGAGCCGCAGATCTGGAGCGACTCGCGCCGCGGCCGGGGCCTCGGCCTCATCGACTCGACCGTCATCAAGGACGGCGACACCTACTACCGCTTCACCAAGGACGAGGGCACGATGAACGTGCTCCTGCAGAAGTCCGACTCGCTCCGCGCCACCAGCGGCGACCCGATGGTCGTCACGGAGGACCCGAACGAGTGGTCGCTCGTGACGCGCGAGATCGGCCGCGGCCAGAGCTACGTCGCGATCGACGGCTCCACCCGCACCTACACCGGCGGCGAGGGGCCCACGGTCTTCAAGGACGTGCAGGACGACGGCACCTGGTGGATGTTCATCGACCAGCCCGGCTACCACGGGGGTGTCGGCTACGTCGCGTTCCGTTCCTCCGACAAGGGCCTCACCTGGCAGGCGCAGGACTCGTCGGGCCTTCCCGGCGTGCCGCGCCACGGCACGGTGCTGCCCATCACTGCGGAGGAGCAGGAGCGCCTGCAGGAGGCCTACAACACCATCGAGAGCGTCGAGACGACCTCGTTCGAGGTCTCCACGACCGCCGGTGAGGCCCCGCGTCTCCCCCGCACCGTGCCCGCCACCTACACCTCGGGCTCGACCGGTGCCGCCGCCATCACGTGGGACGAGATCGACCCCGCCGCCTACGCGACGGCCGGATCGTTCACCGTGAACGGCAGCGTCGAGGGCTTCGGCACCGCGCTCACGGCGCAGGTCACCGTCACGGAGGCTCCCGGCATCGACGAGGGTCTCGTGGCGCACTACGAGCTCGACGAGACCACCGGATCGGCCGTGGCCGACTCCTCGGGCAACTCGCGCGACGCCACGGTCGAGGGCACGCCGCAGTGGACGGGGGCCGACGGCTTCCGCTTCACAGGTGGCACCACCGCGAACGGCAACCGCATCAAGCTTCCGAACAACCTGCTCACGGGCCTCGACGAGGTCTCGGTGAGCTTCGACCTCTACGTGGAGGACGCACTGCCGCAGAACACGATGGCATTCGTGCTGGGCAACCAGTCGACCGCCAACAGCGGCTACCTGTTCGCCACTGCACGCGACTACAACAACACCTACCGTGCCGCGATCACCGCGTCGAGCGGTGGTGCGGAGCAGTCCGCCGCGGCGGCGCAGCGCCTGCCCGCCAAGGAGTGGGTGCGCGTCACCTACACGGTCGCGGGCGGCGACGCCGGGCGCCCGGGTGTCGCACGTCTCTACCAGGACGAGCGGCTCGTGGCGACGAACGCGAACATCACCACCACCCCCGGTGCCATCGGCAACGGCACGACGACCTTCAACTACCTGGGTCGTTCGTCGTGGGCGGCGGATCCGCTGTTCAAGGGACAGATGCGTGACTTCCGCATCTACGACCGCGCGCTCGACGCCGACTCGGTGAGCGAGCTCGCGGGAGTCGACGCCGACGGCGTGCTCGAGGCCGACCTGGCCGCGATCGACCTCGGCGACACCTCGTCGCTGACCTCCGACCTCACGCTGCCCACGGCATC
This sequence comes from Herbiconiux sp., assembly GCF_023264895.1. Classification (GTDB taxonomy): domain Bacteria; phylum Actinomycetota; class Actinomycetes; order Actinomycetales; family Microbacteriaceae; genus Herbiconiux. The sequence goes on from NZ_JAHFUY010000007.1 coordinate 4,114, forward strand.
GGCGAGCGGATCGTCGACCCTCAGCTGGTCGTCGAGCGACGAGTCGGTGGTGTCGGCCTCCGGGCGGATCACGCGCCCTGCGTTCGGCACGGAGCCGGCGACGGTCACCCTCACGGTGACCGCCACGATCGGCAGCTCCTCGAAGACGCGCACGTTCGAGGTGACCGTCGCTCCGCTGCCCTCCGAGGCGCAGCAGGCGGCCGATGACCTCGAGGCGCTCGTGCTGGCCGGCACGGATCCGGTGCTCGGAAGCCTCGAGCTGCCGGCCAACGGAACGCTGTTCGGCTCGGAGCTCACCTGGTCGTCCTCCGACCCCGCCGTCATCACCGACAGCGCGACCGCGGCCGACGGCCCGGTGGCGCCCGGTGCCGTCACGCGGCCGGCCTGGGGTGCGGGTGACACCACGGTGACGCTCACCGCCACCGCCACGGGCGGCGAAGAGACCGCCACGCGCACGTTCGAGCTCACGGTGAAGGAGTCGCCGCGGGCGACGCCGGACGAGGGCTACGGCTTCGCGTACTTCGCGGGAGCGCCCGGTGGCCAGAACACCGTCGAGGGAGAGAAGATCTACCTCGCGGCGAGTGAGGGCAATGATGCGCTGAACTGGAACGACGTCAACGGCGGTCAGCCGGTGCTCGAGTCGACGGAGGGCACGACGGGTCTGCGCGATCCGTTCATCATCCGCTCGGTCGAGGGCGACAAGTTCTACATGCTCGCCACCGACCTCTCGATCGGCAGCGGCACGCCGTGGACCGAGGCCTTCACGAACGGCAGCCGTTCGCTGGAGATCTGGGAGTCGACCGACCTCGTGAACTGGTCGGAGCAGCGGCACGTCGAGGTGGCGCCGGAGAACGCGGGCATGGCCTGGGCTCCGGAGGCCTACTGGGACGACACGATCGGTGAGTACGTCGTGTACTGGGCCTCGCGGATGTTCGCCGACGGCGACCGCGATTACGCGAACTCGCCCGGTGCGGAACTCGCGCAGATCCTCTACGCCACCACCCGCGACTTCCAGACCTTCTCGGAGCCGCAGGTGTGGCAGAAGGGCTGGGACCGCATCGACTCGACCGTGATCAAGGAGGGCGACACCTTCTACCGCTACACGAAGGAGATCGGCGAGGGCACCTGCACCGACATCATCGCCGAGAAGTCGACGGATCTGCGGGCTCCCACCATCCGTGGTGAGGAGGGTGCCTGGTCGACGGTGGCCGACTGCGTCACGAAGGAGCAGACGACCCCGCCGATTACGAACCTCGTGGAGGGCCCGACGGTCTTCAAGGCCAACCCGGGTGACGTCTCGGTGCCATCCGGCAGTGATGGGCACTACCTGTTCGTCGATGACTTCAATGGTGGTGGCTATCTGCCGCTGTTCAGCGACGACCTCGACTCGGGCTCGTGGGAGCGCGTGGAGGGTGCGGATCTGCCGCCGGACGCCAATGCGAATGCGGTGCCGCGTCACGGTACCGTGCTGAATCTGACGCGGGCGCAGTGGCTCTCGCTGCAGGGCTCGGATGCTGAGCGGATCGCGACGTCGGTGGCGCTCGCGCAGTCGGGTGATGCTCAGTCGGGCGATGCTTCGGGTCGTACCGTCACGGCGACGGTGTCGGCGGAGGACGGCCACGAGGTGGCCGGTTCGGTTCGGTTCACGGTCGGCTCGTGGACGGTGACGGCTCCGGTCGTCGCGGTCGAGGGTGTCGACGGTGCGGCCGGGTCGTTCGCGGCGACGGCTGAGCTGCCCGCTGGCCTCACCGGTCCGGCGACGCTGAAGGCCGAGTACCTCGGCTACGACACCCTCGAGGCGTCGGACTCGTCGCTCGAGCTCACGCTCGAGCCGGGCACCACGTCGGTGGATCGGATCGCGGGTGCGGACCGGTACGAGGTCGCGGTGAACACGTCCAAGGCGGGCTTCGCCGACGGATCGTCGACCGTGTATGTCGCGTCGGGTGCTGTGTTCCCGGATGCGCTCTCCGCCGCTCCGGCTGCGACGGTCGCGGGTGCGCCGATCCTGCTGACCACGACCGCCGACCTGCCTGCAGGTGTGGCGGCCGAGATCAAGCGACTCGGGGCCACGAAGATCGTGATCGTCGGTGGCACCGCCACGGTGTCGGCCAACGTCGAAGCGTCGCTGAAGAAGCTCGGCACCGTCACCCGCATCGGCGGCGCTGACCGGTACGAGGCGTCGCGGAACATCGCGAAGGCCGCGTTCCCTGACGGCGCACCCACCGCGGTGCTGTCGGCGGGCACGAAGTTCGCTGATGCGCTCTCCGCGGGTGCTGCGATCGACGGTGACGGACCGGTGATCCTGGTGAAGGGCACCGCATCCACCCTGGATGCGGCGACGAAGAAGCTGCTGGCGGATCTCGATGTGAAGAGCATCGCGATCGCCGGCGGAGAGGCCTCGGTCTCGGCAGGCATCCAGACGGATGCGACTGCGATCGCGACCACGGTGCGACTGGGTGGCGCTGATCGGTACGAGGCGTCTCGTAGCATCAACGATCACTTCTTCACCGAAGCTGATCACGTGCTGCTCGCGACGGGCCTGAAGTTCTCCGACGCCCTCGCAGGCTCGGCGTACGGACCCCGGATCGACGCGCCCCTGTTCACGGTGAAGGCCGACTGCATCCCCGCAGCGACCCTCGCCCAGATCGAGGAACTCGGCGCCACCAAGGTCACCCTGCTCGGTGGCCCGGCCTCGCTCTCCGCGGCGGTCGAGGACCTGGAGACCTGCAAGTAGCAGCCCCCTCCACCAGCGCAGACGGCGTCGAGTTCCCCCGCGGAACTCGGCGCCGTTCTGCGTCTCCCCTTCCCGCGCGCGCCATCGTGTCTGGAGCCACATCTCAGAACGGTGGGGGTTCGTCACCACGATCACCCCCCGCAGGCTGCAGTCGCCCGATCGCACGATCGAGCTGACCGGGCGGACTGGTGCGGTAGGTGGCGCCGAGAGGTGACCGCCACTCGAGGGTTCGGGACGCGGGGCCCGTGTCGGGTGGGCGGCTGACCTGCCAGCCGCCGTCGTGCTTGAGGTGGTGGTGGCTCGTGCAGAGATGGGCGAGGTTCGAAGCTGTGCTGCGGCCTCCGTTCGCCCAGTCCACGGTGTGATCGAGCTCGCATCTCGCTGCTCGGCGGCCGCATCCGGGGAACCGGCAGTGTTCATCCGCCACGATCAGCACCTCACGTAGCGCCGCGGGGATGCGGTACCGGCCGGCGGTCTCGATGACCTCGCCGGTGACGGGGTGGGTGAGCACGCGGAGAAAGGTGGGAGCGGCTGCTGCGATTCGTCGCGCAGTGTTGGGGTCGATGGGACCGTAGCCGTGTAGCTCGGCGGGTGGGTCAGCAGGGGTGGAAGTGGGCGGGTTGGAAGTGGGCGGGGCGCAGGTGGGTGGGGTGGATGTGGCTGGGGTCGTGTGTGTTGATCCGCACCCGGCCAGCACCACCGCCGGCACCGTCACGATCACACTCGGCGTGAAACCGGCTAGGTCATCGGTGCGGCCGAGGATGCGATCAGCGAGGATGTCCGAACGCAGCTGTGCCTGCGTCCGCGACTCCGCGTCGCCCCGTGCAGCGCGGGCCGCCTGATCGATCACGTTGTGAATGGCCAACGCATCCACCGCGGGCAGGTGGTGGTGGAGGGTGGCCATGCCATCCCGCTCCGCGTCCAGCCACACGGCACGCTCCTCACGGGCTAGGACCGCACGGCGGGTGATCGACTCGGGGTGGTGCACCTCGCGCAACCGGCGGGCCGCGTCGTCGAAACGGGCAGGGTTCTTCTCCCGTGCCTGGGGCAAGACCGCGTGCTCGAACGAACCGCGCGCCTCCAGAGGAAGCGATCCGGCGTGGACCACCACCGACCGGGCGTGGGCGTAGGAGACCTCGCCCGCCTCGAGAGCCGCAAGCGTCGAAGGCAGATCCGCCACCAGCGTCTCCGCATCCGCGATCAGACGGGACACCGCCCCTTCCGAACGGCGTGACGCGCATGCGACCTCTACACGCAACGACCGGCGAGCCCACTCTCGAGCTTTCGGCGTCAGCCCACCCTGCAGCAACTCCGCCCGAGACTCCGCCAGGCCGACCGCCCGCGCCAACCGCCGCGCCTGCCGGGCCTGCAGCTTTGCGATCTTGCGATCATCCCGAGCGAAGCCCGCCACCTCATCCGAGATCGCACGCTCGAGAGCATCCAGGGGCGCCCCGGGAGGTGATCCGAACGTCGTCTTCATGAGGTTTATTCAACCAGCAGCCACCGACACTGGGGTGATGAGCTGCCGCGCGCTCCGCGCTTGCCCTCGATGACCATGGTCACCAACCAAGACCACGCGCCATCCGCACCACGACCATCATCGGCAAGCGCGAAGCGCGCGGCAGCCACGTCGGCACCAACACGCGACAGCCAGCACCTCCATAGAGTAGAACCGATGACCACAGGCACCCTCTTCGGCGACATCACCATCACCGTCGCCCTGCTCGTGCTCCTCGCCGCCTTCGCCGCCGGCTGGATCGACGCCGTGGTCGGCGGTGGCGGCCTGCTCCAGCTCCCCGCGCTCCTCCTCATCCCGGGCATCTCACCTGTGCAGGCACTCGCCACCAACAAGCTCGCCTCGGTCTTCGGCACCACCACGAGCGCCATCACCTGGTACCGCCGCACGAGACCAGACCTCCGCACAGCCCTGCCCGTGGCCGGCATCGCCCTCGTGGGCAGCTACGCGGGCGCCACACTCGCATCCCTGCTGCCGGCCGCCGTCTTCAAGCCCATCATCGTGGTCGCCCTGGTGGTCGTGGCCGTCGTCACGATCGCCCGCCCCGCGCTCGGCAGCAGCATCAAGCTGCGCCATTCGGGACGCAAGCACCACCTCATCGCCGGCGTGCTCGGCCTCGTCATCGGCTTCTACGACGGCCTCATCGGACCCGGCACCGGCACCTTCCTGATCATCGCCCTCATCACGGCGCTCGGCTACGACTTCCTGCTCGCGAGCGCCAAGGCGAAGATCGTCAACGTGGCCACCAACCTCGGCGCCTTGGCCTTCTTCATCCCGCACGGCGAACTGCTCTGGGCCCTCGGCCTCGCCATGGGCGTGGCCAACATGGCCGGCGGCTACCTCGGCTCCCGGATGGCGGTCGCCCGCGGCAACCGCTTCATCCGGATCGCGTTCCTCACGGTCGTCGCCGTGCTCATCGTGAAGGTCGGCTACGACGTCTGGACCGAGAACCTCGCCCCGCTGCTGGGCGCCTGAGCACGAAGCGCGGGGCCAACCACCATAATCGGAGGACGATGACCGCCGACCCCGAGTCCACCCCCGCCGCTGCACCGGCCGCCGCCACACCCCCGCGCGCCGCAGCCGCCGCTGCGCCCGCACCTGCCGCGCCGCTGCCCGCCACCGCACC
>NZ_JAHFUY010000128.1 GCF_023264895.1 Herbiconiux sp.
TGGTTCCGAGGTCGATGCCTACTGCACGAGCCATAGTGGCTGTCTCCTTCTGTTGCGTTGCCTGAGCCTGTTGAAGCCTGAGTCTGTTGACGCTGAGCCTGTTGAAGTCTTTCCAAGACCTGAGCCTTGTGACCTCAAGTTTTCCACGACCCCGGGTCGGCGTCAAGTTCTCACAGCAAAAGTTGAGTCTCGGCGACTCAACTTGAGTCAGGCCGCTGGCCCCGCGATCAGCGTCACCGCGGCGGATGCGGCCGCCCCGGCGGCCGTCGTCCACTCCAGCGTCACCGTCTCTCCGGGCTCCCGCGTTCCCAGGTTCGCGGTGAGCTCGGCGGCACTCGAGACCGGCACACCGTCGACCGCGGTGATGACGTCGCCGGCGGCGAGGCCGGCCGCCTCGGCCGGAGTGCCCTCGTAGACCCCGGCCACGACGGCGCCGCCTGCTGCACTGCTCGCGCCGATCCCGACCCCGAGGAAGCCCGGGTATCCGATCTCGATGAACTCCGTGTCGGCACCCGCGTCGATCTGCGCCACGATGTCGAGCGCGTCGTCGATCGGGATAGCGAACCCCGTGATGTCGGCGGTGCCCGACGACGCGGCCGTGTCGATGCCCACGACCTCACCGGCCGTGTTCACGAGCGGTCCGCCCGAGTCGCCCGAGACGATGTCGGCGTCGACCTGGATGAGCCCGGTGAGGCTCTCCCCCTCGGCTCCGGTCTCGCTCTGCATGGTGATCGACTGCTCGAGCGCGGTCACGGTGCCGGTGGCGGCCACGAGGTCACCCGTGCCCTGGGCGTTGCCGACTGCGGTGACGGTGTCTCCCACGGCCACGGCCGCCGCGTCGCCGTCGCCCGCGCTCGCGAGCACGGCCGTCTCGAGTCCGCTCGCGCCGTCGAGCTGCAGCACCGCGATGTCGTGCGTGGCGTCGGTGCCCACCACGGTGGCGCTGTAGACGGCGCCGGTGAGCTCATCCGTCACCTCGATGCCCGTCGAGCCCTCGATCACGTGGTTGTTGGTCAGGATGAGCCCGTCGCTCGTGAGCACGATGCCGGTGCCGGCCGACTGCGCGCCCTGGTAGGCGAGATCCGAGACGATCGTCACGACCCCGGCGGTCTGCTCGGCGCTCGCGGCCACGGCGTCGGTCGTGGCGGTTCCGGATGCCGTGGACCCCTGCGAGTAGGGATCGAGCGAGTAGTAGGCGTACGGATCCAGCGGCGCCCGCGAGTGCGGGCGGAGGGACACGGCGCCAGAGGCGGAGGCCGCAGCGGGCGACGCCGCAGAGGCGGAGGAGGAGGCGGTCGCCTCCGACTGCCCCACGGCGTAGGCGGCGGTTCCCACGACGAGCGCGCTCGCGAGGGTGAAGGCGGAGAGGCACGCGATGACGCCGGTGCGGCGGCGGAAGGTCTTCGAGGTCATGACCCCATCCCATCCGGCGGATCCGTGCGCACGCTTCGACCGGACTATGGAGTCCCTATGACCCCGAATGTTCACCGCCCGGCATTACTGTGACTCCATGACCGACGGCACGTCCACCCCCTCCACCCCCGCCCCTGCCGGTGCCGCGGAGGGCCCGGCACCCAAGCGGAGTCACGTGCTGGCCTGGGGGCTGTGGGACTGGGGATCGGCCTCCTTCAATGCCGTCATCACCACCTTCGTCTTCACGGTCTACCTCACGAGCGACGCGTTCGGCGGCGAGACCGCGGTGTCGGCCCAGCTCGGCATCGCCATGACCATCGCGGGCGTGCTCGTGGCCCTGCTCGCACCCGTCACGGGCCAGCGCTCCGATCGGCGCGGCCGGCGCAAGCTCTGGCTCGGCATCAACACCTACATCGTGGTGCTGCTCTCGGCGCTGATGTTCTTCGTGGCGCCCGACCCCTCCTACCTGTGGCTCGGCCTCCTGCTGCTGGCCGTCAGCACCGTGTTCTTCGAGTTCGCGGGCGTCAACTACAACGCCATGATCCGCCAGGTCTCGACCCGCGCGACCATCGGCAAGGTCTCGGGCTTCGGCTGGGGCATGGGCTACGTCGGCGGCATCGTGCTGCTGCTGTTCGTCTACTTCGGGTTCATCGAGCCGATCGGCGGCAGCGCCCTGTTCGGCGTGCCCGACACCGACGGCTACCCGATCCGCGTCACGGTGCTCGTCTCCGCCATCTGGTTCGGGGTCTTCGCTCTGCCCGTGCTGCTCTCGGTGCCCGAGTACAGCTCGCCGAAGGCCGCGGGCACGCTCGAGCACCCGGCGCCGGCCGCCAAGCGGGTGGGCTTCATCGAGTCGTACCGCATCCTGTTCCGTGACATCCGCACGCTCTACCGTGAGAGCCGCCAGACGGTCTACTTCCTGCTCGCGAGCGCCGTCTTCCGTGACGGCCTCACGGGCGTGTTCACCTTCGGCGGGGTCCTCGCGGCCGGATCGTTCGGCTTCTCCTCGGGCCAGGTCATCATCTTCGCCATCGCCGCCAACATCGTGGCGGGGGCCTCGACCATCGTGGTGGGCCTCCTCGACGACCGGTTCGGCGCCAAGCCCGTGATCGTCACGGCCCTCGTGGGGCTCGTCGTCTGCGGATCGGCCGTGTTCTTCCTGCACGACGGCGGGCAGACGGTCTTCTGGATCTTCGGCCTCGCGCTCTGCGCGTTCGTCGGCCCCGCGCAGTCGGCGAGCCGCTCGTTCCTCGCCCGGCGCATCCCCGAGGGGCGCGACGGCGAGATCTTCGGCCTCTACGCCACCACCGGCAAGGCGGCCACGTTCCTCTCGCCGGCCATGTTCACGCTCTTCATCGGCATCGGCGCCGCGATCGCCGGCCCGGGGGTGAACGTGCAGTACTGGGGCATCCTCGGCATCGTGCTCGTGCTCCTCGTGGGGCTGCTGCTGCTCATCCCCGTGCGCACGAACGCGGATGCGGCGAGCGCGCCCGCCCGCACACGCTGAGCCGGCCCGAGACCGCGCCCGACAGCGCGGGAGCGCCACCGCCCGACCACGCGGGTCGAACGATGGCGCTCCGGTGTCTGCCGTGGGTCAGGCCGCCCTGCGGCTCCTGATCACGAGGGCGACCACGACACCGGCGACCACCAGCACGAGCAGTGCGCCTCCGAGCCCGACCCAGACGAGGGCTCCGGAGTCGCCGCCCTCGGCGGCGGTTCCGGATGCGTCGGGCGACGGCGTCACCGGATCACCGGGTTCCGCAGACGCCGCCGGCGTGGGTGCCGACGTGCCGCCACCCGGCTCAGTGGCGGGCGCAGTGGCGGGCGCGGTCGTGGGCGCGGGCGCCGCCACGGGCCCGGCGTAGGTGAACCCGTACTCCCCCGACACCGGGTGGCCGTCGGAGGACACCGTCTGCCAAAGCACCGTGTAGGCGCCCTGGGCCGTCGGCGCCACCGACACCGTGAGGGTGCTGTCGACGATCGAGACCGGATCGGTCACGATGTTCGCGCCCGCGGCATCCCGCACCTCGATGGCGATCGCCGAGGCGAAGTCGGTCAGCGGCGGTTCGTTGAACCCGAGCACCACCTGCGTGAGCGGCTCCGTGACGGTCGAGTCGGCGGCCGGCGAGGTCGACACGAGGTAGTCGTGGGCCGAGGCGCTGCCGGCCCCGACGACCCCGCCGAGGAGGAGGCCCCCCGCGGCGACGGTCGCGGCGGTCACGCCGGCCAGTGCGCGTCGCAGCGCGGTCACGCGTTCGCCTTCACGCTTGCCTTCTCGGCAGCGGGGCGGCGGAGAAGTGCGACGACCGCCACCACGAGCGCGATCGCACCGAGCCCGAACCCGCCGATCCCGAGCCCGAGCGAGAGGGGGTCGGGTCCCTCAGAGGCCCCGGCCGCTGTCGCGCTGCCGTCGTCCCCGCTGCTGGCCGTGTCGCCCGCCGCATCCGCGCCTCCGCCGTGCGCGCCGTGGCCGGCCGAGGCATCCGCGTTCTGATCGATCACGAGCACGGGCGCCGGGTGCTCCGGCTCCTCGCCCGACTCGAGCGGGGCATCCACCCAGTCCACGACCGAGCCGTCGGTGTAGCCCTGGTGCGCCGGCAGCAGTACCTGGTCGGTGTCGGGCACGGGCCCGACCGAGATCGGGAACTCCTGGAACTGCCCGTCCACGATCCCCACCCCGTCGTCGGCGGTCCACACCACCGAGAGCGGTGCGCGGGTGAGCGTCGCCTCGCCGACCGTGATCGGCTCGGGCAGGGCTCCCTCGATCACCTCGGCGCTCCAGCCGGGCACGGGCTGGTAGCTCACGCTCGTGAACGGGGTGTCGGTGGGCAGGTCGACCTCGATGCGGTTCGTGCTCGCGGTCTCCGACTCGTTGGGCACCTTGAAGGTGAGGGTGGTGTAGCCGCCGACGACGGCGGTCGCCGGGTCGACGCGCACGTGCGCGCTCGCGGCGAGGGGCGCCGCCAGCACGACGGCGGCGGTGAGAAGAGCGGATGCGGCGCCGACGGTTCCGAGGCGCGCGCGGGATTGCTTGGTCATGATGGGTCCTTCGAGATCTGGTCGTCGCACGACGGTCGCCGTGCGCGGTCGAGCGGGAGCGCGCGGCGCACCCCTCGACGACCAGGGCGGAGGATCCGGCCGGTCAGGCGGGGTGGGCGAGGAGCGCGCGCGTCGAGCGCGGCGGACCGCGGTGGCGGAGGGTCCCCGCTACCACCAGCAGGTCTCGGAGGAGGTCCGGGGTCGCGGCCACGACCGGCCGCACGAGGCCGGCCGGGCGGGCGGGGGTCTGGGCGAGCCCGGCGACACGGGCGAAGTCGATCACCGCGGCGAAGGCGCGAGCGAGGGCGCGGCCGGGGCGGAGGAGCCCGATGCCGGGTGTGCCGGGCGCGGTGCGGCCGAGCTCACGGATGCGCGTGACAGCCTGCTCGCCCCGGCGGAGCGCGACGATCGTCACGACCGCGGCGACGGCGTGCGAGACCCACATCCAGAACGACGGATGCCCGTGGCCGGCCGCACCCGACGCATCCGTCGCCGTCGCGCCCAGCTGAGCGGCGAGCCCGCCGTAGCCGTCGAGGCCCGCGTGCCCCGTATGGGCAGCGTGACCTGTGTGCGCACCGGCCGCCGGTGCCATCGAGGCCGCTCCCCCACCCACCTCGAACAGCAGGTGGAAGACGAGCTGGCTGCTGACGATCGACGTCGCGAGGGTGAGCATCCGGAGCCGTCGACCCGCGAGCGCGATGCACACGAGCACCGCGAAGGCGGCGGCGAGGGCGAAGCCCGGTGCCCCTGGCGCGCCGCCCCCGGCGACGACATGGGAGAAGGCCGCGACGAAGACGGCGACCGTCGCGGCGACGAGCCCGCGGGCGACCCGCGTGATCCTGTCGCTCATTCGTCCTGCCGTCCGTTGTTCCCCGAACCCAGTCTATCCGCGGGATTCCGCGGGAAATCTCCTCGAAGAATGTCTTGAAATCGAAGGAGTAAGACTGACAAGATGTTAGACGAACTAGGTACTAGTGGGTCGAGGCGTCCCTTGTCAACCCCCCGCTACCCCATTAGGGGGGACAAGGGTTGCGAGGCTAACCTGCCGATACGACCGGGATAGTCGAGCAGTTCCACACCAGTGCAGCATTCGATGTAGATACGGAGATGACATGTCACGCGCAGCAGTCACGACAGCCCCTGAGATCGACGACGCCGAGCCCCAGGCGCGTCTGACCGACATCCGCGGTGCCTCCGAGGACCCGGTGAAGGACTACCTCCGCCAGATCGGTCGCACCCCCCTGCTCACCGCTGAGGACGAGGTCGACCTCGGCCGCCGCATCGAGGTGGGCGTGCTCGCCGACGCGAAGCTGTCGGAGACCCCCCTCATGGACGCGACCCTCAAGCGCGAGCTGCAGTGGCTCGCCCGCGACGGCCAGGCCGCCAAGCGCCAGCTCATCCAGGCCAACCTCCGCCTCGTCGTCTCCATCGCCAAGCGCTACCTCGAGCGCGGGCTGCCCTTCCTCGACCTCATCCAGGAGGGCAACATCGGCCTCGTGCGTGCGGTCGAGAAGTTCGACTACCAGGCCGGCTTCAAGTTCTCGACCTACGGATCCTGGTGGATCAAGCAGTCCATCAACCGCGCTCTCGCCGACAGCGGCCGCATCATCCGCATCCCCGTGCACACCTCGGAGAAGATCTCGTCGATCACCCGCATGCAGCGTCGGCTCATGATCGAGCTCGGCCGCGAGGCCACGATCGAGGAGGTCGCCGCCGCCGTCGATCTGCCGCCGCAGAAGGTGCAGGAGCTCATCCGCCACGGTCGCGACACGGTGTCGATCCACACGCCCGTCGGAGACGACGACGCAGAGCTCGGCGACCTGATCGAGGACACGACGCAGGCCCAGCCCTTCGACGCCGCCGCCGCATCGCTGCAGCACCACGACCTGTCGGTGGCGCTCGCCACCCTGCCTCCTCGCGAGGCGCGCGTGGTGTGCATGCGGTTCGGCCTCGACGGTGAGGACCCCATGTCGTTCGACCAGATCGGCGACGTGCTCGGGGTCTCGCGCGAGCGTGCCCGTCAGATCCAGCGCCGTGCGCTCGGCATGCTGCGTGACGAGTCGCTGCACGACTACCTGATCGCGTAGTCGCATCCTTTATAAGAGGAGTCGCCCTTCGGGGCGGCTCCTCTTTTTTCGTCTCCGGATCATGCCGATCGACGCCTCCGACGCGGCGTGCCACTTCCATGCGCGCGAATGCTAACTACTGAGAGAACTACCTAGAGAATACGGAAGCGCCGCGGAACGTGGCGGCACGGGCCTTGACGCGACAGCTGTCGAGGAGTGGTGTGGGCGTAACTATCCGGAGAAGGAGGTGACGCCCCGTGGACGCGACGACGAATTCCGACCAGATCGAACCCGCTCGCACGCGCTCGGGCCGTTTCCTGCGCATCGGCCTCGGAGCTGTCGGCGTCGCCGCCGGGCTCCTGGTGGCGGGTGCCGTCTTCGGTGGGTCGTCCGCTTCCGCCGCCGAGGGCGATCCGCTGCTCGGCGGGGTGCTCGAGGGCGTCGGTTCGACGGTCTCGTCTCTTGACCCCGCGCTGGGGTCGGTCACCGACGTCGTCGACCAGGTCGTGTCGGGCGTCACCGAGAACGTGGTGACCCCGGTCGCGGAGCCGGTCGTCGAGGCACTTCCTGAGCCGGTCGCGGCCCCTGTGGCCGAGGTCGTGCAGGTCGTCCCCGAGGTCACCCAGGCCGTCTCCGACGTGGTGGAAGCCGCGCCGGTCGCCTCGGTCGTGACGCCGGTCGCCGAGGCCGTCGACGGGGTCGTCACGGCCCTGCCGGTCGTGCCCGAGGTCGTCGGATCGGCGCCCGTGGGCACCGTCACAGCTCCGGTCGCGGGCACCGTCGACGGAGCGCTCGAGGGTGTCGCCGGCGCTGTCCTCCCGGCGGTCGACGGGGTCGTCGCACCGGTCGTGGACGCTCCCGGCGATGGCGGCCTGATCCCCGGATTCCCGGGCATCCCGACCGTTCCCGGAGCCCCCGGCGACGACGGATCCGGCCTCGGCGTCGACGTCGACCTCCCCGGTTTCTCCGCCCTCCCGGCAGGCCTCACAAGCGGCTCCGGCGTCGCCGCTCCGGCGGCTGGCGGAGCGGCGCTTGCCGCGTCTCCTGCGCTCTTCTCGACCTCCGCGTCGACCCTCCCTGCAACGTCCCTCGGTGCTCCCGCGGCGGCTTCCGCTGCGGCCGCGCCGGGGGCCACCGGAGTCCGTTCGACCCCCGGTGGCGGCGGTTCGCCGTTCTCGCCCGGCGGGCCCGGTGGCGACGTCGTGCCGCTGCCGTCGTCGTCCTCGGGTGCCGGCAGTGCCGGTGCGTCGGGCGCGGGCTCCCCCGTGGGTGCCGAGTTCTCCGCTGCGGGCCTCGGGCCCGTGGTGAGCGTCATCCTCTCCGGTATCGCCGCCGACGACGACCTCCCGTCGTCGCCGGTGCACGACACCGACACCTCTCCTGACTGAGTAGGTTCCGCCCCTGCCCCGACCGCTCTCCGGTCGTGGCGGCAGGGAGACGGACCCTCGCGCCCCCGCGATCTCCGCGGGCCTTCGGCGCACACCTACTCACCAGTTTGGAGAACATCCTCATGAACAAGTACGTCTCGAGAGGGCTGCTGACAGTCCTCATCACCGGTGGCCTCTGCGCCGTCGGTGCGGGAGTCGCGAACGCAGCCGGCACCGACGGCTCCGACGGCGTGGCATCCGGCAACCAGGCCCTGATCCAGATCGACCTCCCGATCGACATCGGCGGCAACGGCATCTCCCTCATCGGAGACAGCTCGTCCGACGGCAGCTCCGTCGCACCCGCGGCACCTGCCCCCGAGCCGGCCGCCCCCGTGGTGGAGGCGCCGGTCGAGGAGGCACCCGCACCGGAGCCCGCACCGGCTGAGCCCGTGTTCGAGCCCGGCCCGGTCATCGTGCCGAACCCGTCGGAGCCGGCTCCGGCCCCGGCCCCGGCTCCGGCTCCGGCTCAGCCCGAGGCGCCGGCTCCGACCACCGACGGCAGCGACTCGCTCCTCGGCGGCAACCAGGGTCTGATCGATGTCAACGTCCCGATCACGATCGGCGGCAACGGCATCAGCGTGATCGGCGACTCCGAGTCCACCGGATCCGAGAACACCGCGGGCACCGGCACGGACACCGGGGCGGGCGCCGGCAGCGCCGGCGGTTCGACGTCCGGTGAGGACGGCGTCGCCGGGGGCAACCAGCTCCCGATCGACATCGACGCTCCCGTCACGATCGGCGGCAACGGCATCTCCGTGATCGGCGACTCGAGCTCGTCCGGTTCCGAGAACGGCACGACCACCGGGTCGGGCTCTCCCGCCACCGGCAGCACGTCCGGTGAGGACGGCGTCGCCGGGGGCAACCAGCTCCCGATCGACGTGAGCGCCCCGGTCACGATCGGCGGCAACGCCATCAGCGTGATCGGCGACTCCGAGACCGACGGCTCCGCGGTCACGACCGACGCCGTCACCGGCACGGGCACGGGCACCGGATCCACCGGCGGCACCACCACCGGCGAGGACAGCGTCGCAGGCGGCAACCAGGTCGCCCCGGTCGTCACGCTCCCCGTGACCATCGGCGGCAACGGCATCTCCGTCATCGGAGACTCCACCACCGACGGCTCCGACGTCACGACCGACGCCGGCACCGGCACCGGCACCACGGGCACCGGCACCGGCACCACGGGTGGTTCGACCACCGGTGAGGACGGCGTCGCAGGCGGCAACCAGGTCAACCCGGTCGTCACCCTCCCCGTCACCATCGGCGGCAACGGCATCTCCGGCATCGGCGACTCCACCACCGACGGCTCCGACATCACCACCGACGCCGGCACCCCCGGCACCGGCACGGGCACCGGATCCACCGGCGGCACCACCACCGGCGAAGACAGCGTC
>NZ_JAHFUY010000042.1:0-21020 GCF_023264895.1 Herbiconiux sp.
GGGTGAGCGGCTCGCGGGCGAGCGCGCCGGCGCGGAGGCCGTCGCGGAGCTCGCCCTCGCAGCGTGCGTACTCGTGCCGGTGGGCGTCGGTGGCCTCCTCCCCGGCGCCGATGCGGTCGAGCAGCGGCACGGCCGTGCGGGCGACGTCGCCGACGCGGACCGTGAGCTCGGTGCGGGCCGCGAGGCTCCAGCTCTCCCGTTCGGCCGAGGCCACGGCGCCGCGGTGCAGCACCGCGATGCGCCGCTGCTGCCGCTCGACCACGAGGAGCAGCGTCAGGGCGAGGGCGACGACGACCACCGGGCGCGCAGACACCTGCACGATCTGACCGGCCGGCGCGCCCACGAGCGTCCCGGCACCCACGAGCACTCCCACGATGACCGCCGTGCCGGCGAGGGCCACGGCGATCCGTCGGCGGAGGGCGAGGGCCACCAGGAGGAACGCGAAGGCCACCGCGAACCAGAGGGTGCCGTAGGAGAACGGCATCCGGGGTGCGATGAACGCCGCCGCCACCGCCGAGAGGAAGCTGCCGCCCGCGAGGGCCGCCACGAGTGTCGTGCGCCCACGGAGCGGCAGCAGGTCAGGTGAGCGCCGGAGGATCTCGGCGGCCAGCAGCACGGAGGCGAGCACGGCGAGCTGCAGCGGCCAGGAGCCGGGCACCGCGACGGCGGCGAGCACGGCCGAGGCGACCTGGGTGACGAGGAACACGACGGCGATCACCCGCAGAGCCGTGCGCAGGGCGTCGCGGCCGTCGGCGGGAACGAGCGGCTCCGCGGATGGGGTGGACGCCTGCAGCCGCACCGTCGTTCCACGGCCCGGTGCCGAGTCGATCTCGGCACTCCCCCCGTCGAGCCTCTCCATCCTGGCCACGATGCTCTGCCGGATGCCCAGGCGGTCGTCGGCGATCTCCGCCGGGTCGAAGCCGGGTCCGTCGTCGACGACGTCGACCCGGATGCCGTCGTCGGAGCGGACGAGGACCACGCCGCGGGCCGCACCCGGCGCGTGCCTGCTGCTGTTCCGGAGGGCCTGACGGGTGGCGCCGAGCAGGGCCTCCACCACCGCGGGTGAGGCGGCTCCGCCGGTGCCCGGGAGCACGGCCGGTCGTCCCAGACCGTTCGCCGCCGGGTGCCCCGCTGTCCGCTCCCCCGGGCCGGTCTCCCGGCGCACGGTGAACGAGGCGCCGTGCGCCCTGGCCTCGTCGGCGAGGGCCGTGCGGAGCGACACCGATCCGCCACCCTGCTCCTCGGCGAGCCGCGTCACGAGCGTGGAGGCGGCCCTCGCCTGCTCGGCGAGGCGATCGCGCGGCACCGGGAGCTCCGAGGCGGCCAGTGACAGGGTGGCGAGCACCTCGTCGTGCACGATCGCCGCAGCACGGGTGCGTGCCGCCAGCCGGCCGCGCTCCGCCGCCTCGGCCGCCGTGGCCGCCGTGGTCGAGGCCGCCGCCTCGTCGAGTCCCCGGCCCACCGCGAGCACGTGCCCGCCCAGCACGCAGATCACCGCCCCCGTGAGCAGCGCCTGCAGGTCGTTGACGACGCCGTCGAGATCGAGCCCGCCGTAGAGCGTGCGGTAGCCGAGGCCTGCGGCGAGCCCCACGGAGACCACGCCCCAGGCGAGACCCCGGCCTCCCGCCACGAGTGCGGCGGCGGCCGCGGCGCCCGAGGCGGAGAGGGTCCACGGGATGCGCTCGACGCCCTCGGCCGGAACGGCCGCCGGGTAGGTGACGACGGTGGCCAGGTAGCCGATGACCGCGACGATCGCGAGCACCCGCAGCGTGGCATCCCGCACCCGGTGCGCGACGGCACCGGCGACGACGGTGCTGACGGCGGCCAGCCAGCCCAGCAGGATCGACCACGGCGGGTAACCGTCGAGCCCGCCCTGCGACGCGAACCCCAGGTGCACCACGAGCACGATCACGATCAGCAGAGCCGAGTACAGCATGAGGATGCGGCGGGCGGACCGTTCACCCGGGCCGGCGACGGCCCCACTCCCGGTCGCGGGTTCAGTCACGACGCGGTGCTCTCACGAAGCCGTCCTCGATGCTGCGCTGGTAGAGCTCGATCTTCGTGGCGGCCGGTCGCCCGATCTGGTGGTAGACCGAGCGGATGCGCCGGAGATGGTCGTTGACGGTGTTCTCCGAGATGAACAGCTGCGCCGCCACCTCGCGGGCGCCGAGACCCGAGGCGTAGAGGCCGAGCACCTCGCGCTCGCGTGCCGTCAGCGGGGCGCCGTCGAGCAGCGGGTCGGAGTCGAGCGCCGAGGCCCACTCGGTGCTCGGCACGATCTCGCCCCGGGAGGCCGCTACGAGGGCGGCCACGAGCGCCTCCTTCGGCATCGACTTGCGCACGATGCCGAGCACCTCGGCGCGGGAGGCCGCCCGCACGAGGTAGGGATCCTCGCCGGAGGTCAGCACGAGCACGTCGGCCCCCCACTCCCGGATGCGTCGCACGTTCTCGCCCGGCTCGCTGCCGTCGCGGAGGCTGAGGTCGAGGAGCACGAGGTCGGCGTCGAGCAGCGGCCCGACGAGCTCGCCGACCGAGGCGGCGTGCCGCGCGAACTCGAGCCCCTCGCCCGACTCGACGAGGCCCTGCACGGCCATCGCGACCAGCTCGTGGTCGTCGACGACCGCCACCCTCGTCGTGGTCCTCATCCGCGCTCCCCCGCACCTGTATCGACGCCCTGACCACCGCCCGCGATCACCGATCGCGATCCCGCCCGTGATCCCCGCTCGTCAGACTAGCGGCGCTAGGCTCGTGGCACCGGACCGTCCAGAACGCAGGAGAACGCGATGCCCGAATCGGCACCCATCGACCCGACCGCCACCCAGGCCTGGAAGGCGCTCGAGGGGGTGGCCTCCGGCTTCACCCCGGATCTCCGCGGCTGGTTCGCCGCCGAGGGCGACCGCGCCGAGCGGTACACCTTCCAGGCGGCCGACCTCACGGTCGACCTGTCGAAGAACCTGCTGACCGACGAGATCCTCGCTCACCTGCTGCAGCTTGCCGAGGACGCCGGGGTCGCCGCCCGCTACCGGGCGATGATCTCGGGCGAGCACATCAACGTCACGGAAGACCGCGCGGTGCTGCACACCGCCCTCCGCCGCCCCGCCGGCACCGCACCGGGCACGGCCGAGCTCGAGCCGCCCGCGGGCTTCACCGTCGACGGCGCCGACATCGACGCCGAGGTGCACGCGACCCTCGAGAAGGTCTACGCCTTCGCCGACCGCGTGCGCTCCGGCGAGTGGACGGGCGTGACCGGCAACCGCATCGAGACGGTCGTGAACATCGGCATCGGCGGATCGGACCTCGGGCCCGTCATGGTCTACGAGGCGCTGAAGCCCTACGTCCAGCCCGGCCTCGAATGCCGCTTCGTCTCCAACATCGACCCCTCCGACATCTTCGAGAAGACCGCGGGCCTCGACCCCGAGACCACGCTCTTCATCGTCGCGTCGAAGACCTTCGGCACGCTCGAGACCCTCACCAACGCGCGCCTGGCCCGCGAGTGGCTGTGGGAGCAGCTCGAGGCATCCGGAGCCATCGCCGCGGGAGACGACGACGCGCGCACCTCCGCCGTGGCCAAGCACTTCGTGGCCGTCTCCACCGCCCTCGACAAGGTCGCCGCCTTCGGCATCGACCCCGAGAACGCGTTCGGCTTCTGGGACTGGGTGGGCGGCCGCTACTCCGTCGACTCCGCCATCGGCACCTCGGTCGCCATCGCGATCGGCCCCGACGGGTTCCGCGAGTTCCTCGCCGGCTTCCACGCGCTCGACGAGCACATGCGCACCACGCCGCTCGAGCAGAACGTGCCCGTGCTGATGGGGCTGCTGAACGTCTGGTACTCCAACTTCCTCGGCGCCCAGAGCCACGCCGTGCTGCCCTACGCGCAGTACCTGCACCGCTTCCCCGCCTACCTGCAGCAGCTCACCATGGAGTCCAACGGCAAGAGCGTGCGCTGGGACGGCTCGCCCGTGACGACCGACACCGGCGAGATCTTCTGGGGCGAGCCGGGCACGAACGGGCAGCACGCCTTCTACCAGCTCATCCACCAGGGCACGCGTCTGATCCCGGCCGACTTCATCGCGGTGGCCGACCCCGCGCATCCGCTGAAGGATGCCACGGGCGACGGCAAGGCCGTGCAGCCGGGCGCCGACGTGCACGCCCTCTTCCTCGCCAACTTCTTCGCGCAGACGAAGGCCCTCGCCTTCGGCAAGACCGCCGACGAGGTGCGCGCCGAGGGCACCGCGGAGTCCGTGGTGCCCGCCCGCGTGTTCAGCGGCAACCGGCCCACGACCTCGATCCTCGCTCCTGCGCTCACGCCGGGTGTGCTGGGGCAGCTGATCGCGCTCTACGAGCACATCGTCTTCACCGAGGGCACCATCTGGGGCATCGACTCGTTCGACCAGTGGGGCGTGGAGCTCGGCAAGCAGCTCGCGCTCGAGATCGCTCCCGCGGTCGACGGCGACGCTGCGGCCCTCGAGTCGCAGGACTCCTCGACGAAGTCGCTGATCGCGAAGTACCTGGAGCTGCGTTCGCGGTAGGCGATCTGCGGCGGCGGCGTTCGCGGTCGCCGCTACGGCCGGGCGCCGCCGCGGCGCGCGAACCAGAGGGCCACGCCGAGCGCGATGCCCACGACGATCCCGATGCTGAGCCCGAAGCCCACACCGAGCGACGGCACGACGAGTCCGCCGACCGCCCCCGCGAGCATCCCGGCCACGACGCCGATGATGACGTACTTCGGCAGCCCCGCGTCGGAGTCGCGGCGCGGCGGTTCGGTCGGTTCCGTCGGATCGTTCGTCATGCACGAAGGGTATCCCTCGAGACCGCCCTCCGCCCGGTCAAGGGGTGTGCGGATCGGCTCTGCGGTTGTAGAAGAGAGGGTGGGGACTTCGAGAGAGCACGACACGGGAGCACGATGGCGCACCACCTGACCACCTTGCGCTCCGGCGACGTCGTGGGACTGTCGGCCGCCGGCGATCCGCTCGCCGAACGACTCGTGCTGCTGTGCCTGCCGACGCCCGGTGGCGGCATGTTCGACCCCGACCCGACGGTCACGAGCCGGTGGGGCGTGCACCTCGTGGCGCTCGACCGCCCCGGCTACGGCGCGACGCCGGCACCCGGAGACCCCGGGCCGGATGCGCTCTCACCCGGAGACCCGTCGAACGACGGAGCGACGCCGGGGGCCCGTGCGACCATCCAGCGGCGGGCCGACGAGCTCGCCGCCTACCTCTCGGCCGCCCACGACGACGCCGAGCAGACGCAGGCCGCGGCCTACGGCACCGCCGGGGTCGTCGGCTGGGGAACCGGCGGCATGGTGGCGCTCTCGCTGGCCGCGCGGCATCCGCAGCTCGTCGATCGTGTGGCCGTGTTCCAGACGCCGGCACCCCGCGCGACCGGATCCGGATCAGGCGACGAAGCCAACCCGGTACCGTCTACGTCTTCGGCACTGTCTCCGCCGTTCGGCCTCGAGCTGCTCGGCATCTCCCCCGGCGACCGCCTGCTCGAGCGCCCTGGCCTCCGCAACCGGCTGCAGCGCATGCTCGACGAGGCCGCCGCGCAGGGCGGTGCGGGAGCCGAGCTCGACCACGAGGCCCTCGCCGACACCTCGTGGGCCGACGAGCTCGGCACGATCCGCGCCGACGTCAAGCTGATCTACGCCGACGAGGCGACCGACGCGGGCGTCGACGACGGGCACTGGTACCGCGACCGCATCCCCTCGTCGACGGTCGTGCGGGTCTCCTCGGGCGGTGCGCTCGCCCTCGTGACCCAGTGGTCGCGCATCCTGGAGCACGTGGCGCCCGATCACGGCGGTCTCCCGGAGGTCGCCCGACACGGCGAGCCACCGGAGCGGGCCGACCGCCGGGACTGACCGCCGACGCTGACAGCGAACCTCGGGGCCGGCCGCATGCGGGATGCGCAGGGCCGGGCTACTCTCACGAGCATGAGCGATGACACGCAGGACCAACCCATCATGAGCGGCTCCGACGAGGCGACCGAGCGCGAGAAGGCCGCCGGGCGCGAGGAGCAGGAGCGCGCCGACGCGGCGTTCTACGACAAGAAGGACACCGCAGAGGCGGACGACCCCGACGCGGAGCCGAAGCGCTCCGCCTACTCCAACCCGTCGAGCGGCGATTTCACCCACCAGCGCGACGGCGAGTAGCACCTCGATGGAGCTCCTCTTCGTGCACGGCGCCCTCGTGCGCGACGGCGCCTGGTGGTGGGGGCCGACGGCCGACCTGCTCGAGGCGCGCACCGGCATCCGGAGCCGTGCCCTCCTGCTGCCGTCGTGCGGCGAGACCCGCGACGACCCGTCCGGCGGGCTCGTGGCGGATGCGGCGGCCCTGCGAGCCGCGCTCGACGACACCGAAGGCGGTGCCATCGTGGTGGGCCACTCCTACGGCGGCACCGTGCTCGCCGAGGCCGGCGCGCACCCCGCTGTGCGGCACCTGCTCCTCATCTCCTCCTACCTGCCCGACGCCGGGGTCTCCCAGAGCGACATCATGGGCGGCGAGGCCGATCCGGTGCAGATCGCCGCCACCGACGACGGCCTCCTCCAGCTCGACGGCTACGACGCCGAACGCTTCGGGGCGCGGTTCCTGCAGGATGCGGACAGCGAGCTCCAACGGCAGGCATTCGAGCGTCTGGCACCCCAGTCCGCGGCGGCGTTCGTGACACCGACGAGCACGGCGGGCTGGGAGGGCGTCGACTCGACCTACCTCGTCTGCACCGACGACGGCAGCACCTCGGTCGGGTTGCAGCGCCGGCACGCCGCCCGGGCGACGCGCACGGCCGACGTGCCCACCGGACATCATCCGTTCATCACGCGCCCGGATCTCGTGGTGCGTCAGCTGCAGGACCTCGTGGAAGGGGATCGCTGATGGCGTCATTCGAGAAGGTCCGGCCGCACTTCGAGCGTGCCGCCGTGGTGCATCTGGCCACGCTCATGCCGGACGGGTCGCCGCACTCGGTGCCCGTGTGGGTGGGGGTCGAGGGCGACGAGCTCGCGGTCTTCATGATCGAGGGCTCCCGGAAGGACGAGAACCTGCAGCGGGATCCGCGGGCGGCGCTCTCGGTCACGCGGCCCGACGAGCCCCTCGACATGGCGACGGTGCGCGGTGTCGTGTCGCGGCGGATCGTGGGTGACGAGGCCATGGTGATCGTCGACCGCATCTCGGAGGTCTACACCGGCGCGCCGTACGAGGAGCGCAGCGGATTCGCCGTCTTCCTCATCCGGCCCCGGACCAGCTGGGCGAACGACTACACCGCCTGAGCTTCTTACTTGCCGGTGCAGTCGACGCCGCTCGGGGCGCCGGGCGAGAGCGCCTCGATCGGCGAGATCGACCACCAGCGCGGCACGTCCTCGCAGAGGTCGCGTGCCGTGATGTCGGCGGCGGTGATGAACTCGACGGTGCCGAACGGGTTGGGCACGAAGACACCGCCCGAGCCCTGCAGCAGCACGAAGCCGGACCGCGCTGTGCCGCCGTCGAGGGCGACGAGCTCGAGCGGGGCGAAGCGGATGGGCTGGGTGAGGATGTTGAGGCCGAAGAGCACGACGAAGCCGATGATGCCGGCGAACGCGAGGCGCGTGATCGATTTGGCCCGGGGATCGTGCAGGGCGACCGTGCGGGCGTTCCACTCGTCGGCGATCTCGGCGAACGGCTTGGGGGCGGGAACGGGATCGAGGGCGGTCTCGGCCTCGGTGACCGGCGGCGCCGTGGGCGACACGATCCTGAGCATCGCGCGCCCCTCCGCCCAGATCGCGCGGAGGCCGGAGTCGAGCGGCGGCGTGGGGCTCTGCAGCGAGCTGCGCACGCTCACCGCGTCGACGAGCGGTGCCGGCTTCGCGCGACCGTGCAGCACGATCGCGCCGATGACCCCGAACACCGCGGCGAGCCCGACCAGCAGCAGCCACGACGCCGTGTTGAACAGCACCGCCGAGAGCAGCAGGAGGATCGCCGCGCCCACGACCCTGGTCCAGAAGTTGTACTCGCGGTCGAACACGAGCGGCATCGCCGCCACCATCACCCCGATGATGATGTAGACCGCCAGATTCAGCAGCACCACCACGAGGAGTCCGCCGAAGGTGAGGTTCTGGGCCACGGCCACCGCGAGCCCCACGTCGCCGCGCACCTGCACGAAGAGGTTGATGGTGATCACGAGCGAGCCGATCAGCGGCAGGCGGGTGAGGGCGTGCTTGACGAACGTGGCACGCACCGCGGCGTGCTCCTCGCCCTCGGCCACCAGGTCGCGGGCGGGCTTCAGGTGCGCGGTTCCGGATCTCCCCATGACTCCCCCTCGTGCTCACGGTAGGGCACCGGATGCCTCCGCGCCATCTCCTGGTGCGATCGTGGGCCGACCGGTCAGGCCGTGAGCACGAGGGGCCCCTCCTCGGTCACGGCGAGGGTGTGCTCGGTGTGGGCCGCGCGACTGCCGTCGGCCGAGCGCACGGTCCAGCCGTCGGGGTCCATCCGGATGCGCGACGTCGTCCTCGCCCACCACGGCTCCAGCGCGAACACCACCCCGGGGCGGATGCGGTAGCCGCGGCCCGCGCGCCCGTCGTTGCAGATGAAGAGGTCGCCGTGCATCGTGCGGCCCACCGAGTGCCCGCCGAACTCGTGGTTCACGGGGTAGCCGTAGGCGGCGGCGACCGCGCCGATGGCGGCCGAGATGTCGCCGATGCGGTTGCCGGGCTGGGCTGCGGCGATGCCGGCGTCGAGCGCTTCGCGGGTCGAGCGGATGAGGGTGAGGTCGGCCGGATCGGGTCGCCCGGCGATCACGGTGACCGCGGCATCCGCGACCCACCCGTCGACCGAGACGGCGAAGTCGAGGCTCAGCACGTCGCCGTCGCGCAGCCGGTAGTCGTGGGGCAGGCCGTGCTGGGCCGCGTCGTTCACCGACAGGCAGATGACGTTCCGGAACGGGCCGTCGCCGAAGGAGGGGGCGTAGTCCCAGTAGCAGGAGACGGCGCCGCGTTCGGCGACCTCGTGGCGGGCGGCCTCCTCGAGCTCGAGGAGGTTGACGCCCACCGCGACCTGAGCGGAGAGCTTCGCGAGGGTGTCGCGCACGAACGCGCCGGCGGGGCGCATCCGCTCGATCTCGGCGGGGGTGTGGAGTTCGATCATGCTGGTATGATAATACCGATTTGCGGTATGAAAATACCACCGGCATCCGATCGCAGGAGTCCCCCATGATGGTTCGCGCACCCCTCACGCCCGAGCAGCTCGAGGCCGGCCGGCGCCTCGGCGAGACCCTGCGGCGAGCCCGATCCGGCCGTTCCCTCAATGAGGTCGCGGCCCAGGCGGGCATCTCGCCCGAGACGCTCCGCAAGATCGAGACCGGGCGTCTGCCTAGCCCGGCCTTCGGCGTGGTCGCGTCGCTCGCGCGCGCCCTGGGGCTCTCGCTCGACGCCCTCGCGGTCGAGTGGGCGGGCACGCCGGCCCAGGAGGCCGACGCCCGCACCGCGTAGCCGGCCGGGCTGGCGGCCCTGCTGTCTGCCGGGCTGGCGGCCGGGCTGTCCGGGCTGGCGGGCGAACCGCGGAATGCGGAACGGGCCTCCGGGAGTTGGATGGAGGCATGAGAGCGATCGTGTATTCCGAGAACGGCCCGTCCGATGTCCTGCAGCTCGTGGAGCGGCCCGTGCCCGAGCCCGGTGCCGGAGAGGTGCGCGTGCGGGTGGCCGTCTCGGCGGTGAACCCCACCGACTGGAAGAACCGGGCCGGCAGCACCTCGAACGTCCAGGATGCCGGGGAGCAGACCCCGAACCAGGACGGCGCCGGAGTGGTCGACGCCGTGGGCGAGGGCGTCGACGGCATCGCACCCGGTGACCGGGTCTGGATGTTCCTCTCGGCGTACCAGCGGCCCGGCGGCTCGGCCGCCGAGTTCGCCGTGGTGCCGGTCGAGCGCGTCGTCAAGCTCGCCGACGACGTCTCGTTCGACGTGGGAGCGTCGCTCGGCGTGCCCGCCATGACGGCGCACCGCGCGCTCACCGTGCACGACGGCGGCCCGTCGCGCCTCTCCCCCGGTGCACTTGAGGGCCGCACGGTGCTCGTGGCCGGTGGCGCGGGGGCCGTCGGGCACGCCGCGATCCAGCTCGCCCACTGGGCCGGCGCGACCGTCATCTCCACGGTCTCCTCCGACGCGAAGGCGGCCCTCGCCACGGCGGCGGGTGCCGACGCGATCGTGAACTACCGCGAGGAGGACGCGGCATCCCGCATCCGCGAGATCGCCCCGGACGGCGTCGACATCGTCGTGGAGGTCTCACCCGCTCAGAACGCCGCCCTCAACGCCGCCGTGCTCGCGAACCACGGCACGGTCGCGGTCTACGCCAACAACGGCGGCGACCAGGTCACGATCGACGTGCGCAGCCACTTCGCCCTCAACGTGCGCTACCAGTTCCTGCTGCTCTACACCGTGGGCGCCGAGGCGCTCTCGGCCGCCGCGGAGGACATCACGGCGGCCCTGGCCGACGGCGCGCTGCCCGTGGGCGAGGCGGCGGGCCTCCCCCTCACCCGCTTCCCCCTCGCCGAGACCGCGGCCGCGCACGACGCCGTCGAGTCGGGGGTCGTGGGCAAGGTGCTCATCGACGTGGCGTCGCTCTGACGGGCCGGAGGCGCGGCAGCCAGCAGCGCACCTCCGCGCGGTAGCGGGCGAAGTCGGCGCCGAAGCGCCGGGCGAGGTCGGCCTCCTCGTGGGGGCGGATGACGAGGTTCCAGACGAGGGCGCCCGCCACGGCGTAGGCCACCACGAGCCACGACGAGAGGATCAGGCCGATGGCCGCACCCTGCACGATGCCCGCGACGGCCATGGGGTTGCGCACCCAGCGGTAGGGGCCCGCGATGACGAGGCGGTGCGGCATCGCCGAGGGCAGCGGCGTGCCCTCGCCGAGGGTCGACATGACGACGGCCGAGCCGATGCCGAGGGCGCTCGCGAGCACCAGCAGCACGATGCCGACGGGGAGTGCGGCCGGCGGGAACGCCAGGCCGACCGCCCAGCGCTGCTCGAGCATCCGGATGACGATCGGCACCACGACCAGGCCGAGCCCCCAGAAGACGGCGATCTGCGCGAAGGTGCGGAGCACATCCGACCCTCTGGTGCGCCCCGTTCCGTTCAAGCGGAAGGCGAACGGCCCGCGCACGGCCCACTCGGTGGGCACGCGCCCGAGCAGCACGAGTGTGAGCGCGACGAGGGATCCGCCGGCGGCGCCCGCCATGATGAGCACGCCCCAGCCCGCCTCGCCGGTCACGGTCGCGTAGAGTGCGAGGGCTGCCGCCACCAGGAGCGTCCAGACCGTCGCGACGGCGGCGGCCCACCGCACCCCGAGCGCGGCGAGGGCGGAGGCGCCCACGAACAGCGGCAGGTCGGCGGCCGCGACGGGGACGGGCTCGAGGCCGCCGAGGGTCGCCGCGCGCACGGCGGGCACGGTGAACACCCCCACCCACCACGCCGCTCCCCCGAGGGCCTGGAGCGCGAAGTAGAGCCGGCCCCAGCGGGCGGCGGATGCCGCGCCCGGTGCAGTCCGCGTCATCCGGCGGCGGTGACCCGGTCGAGGAACTCGATGGTCGAGCCGAACGCGGTCTGGGCGTCCTCGTAGTCGAGGTGGAACTGGTACTCGTGCGGGAGCTTCGGGAGGTGGTCCTCCGGGTAGAACACCGGGGTCACGTCGACGGCGAGGCCGCTGAGCTTCTCGGCGAGCGGCTCGGACTGCGTGGTGGTGAGCGGGTCGTCGTTGCCCCCCGAGATCCAGGTCGCGGGGAAGTCGGCGGTCACGTAGTCGAGCGTCGACATCTCCTGCCCGCCCGCCGTGGGCAGCCAGTCGCGTTCGCCGAGATACGACCAGAGCGCGATCCGGAAGCCCCAGCCGGCGATGCCGGGAGCGTCCGGGATGCCGGAGACGTCGTAGATGCCGCAGTTCAGCACCACGGCGCGCAGCTGCTCGGCGGTGAGGGCCGGCGCGATGCCGAGGAGCGTCGCATAGTCGGGATTCGTGGTGAGCACCGCGAGCTGGCTCGCGAGGTTGGACCCCGCGGAGTCGCCCGCCAGCACGATGCGGCTTGGGTCGATGCGGAGCTCCTCGGCGTGCTCGACGAGGTGCGCGAGCGCATCGTTGAGCTGGGTGAGGGCGGTGGGGTAGATCTCTTCGGGGGCGATCGAGTAGTCGAGGGCGACGGTCGTGTAGCCCTCGGCGGCGATCATCCGCACGTAGGGCCGCACGTTGCTCTTCTCGCCCGAGATCCAGGCGCCGCCGTGGATCCACACCACGGTCGGCAGTGGCTCGTCTCCGCCCGCCGGGGAGAAGACGTCGAACGAGGTCGAGGCCCCCGCGTCGCCGTAGGGGATGTCGAGCGTCTCGTCGACCCCGGTCGTCGGCGTGTACGGCTCCATCTCGGAGACCGTCGTGCGCGCGCCCTGCTCGAACATGGCGCGGATGAGCATGGCCGCCGGCCACGGACTCGCCACGAACGCGATGGCTCCGGCCGCCGCGACCGCCACGACGCCGAGCAGCACCACACGACCTGGCCGGCGGAACCAGGGGCGGCGGGAGGCGGGAGGCGTCACGGCTCAGCGCACCTGCTCGGCCGCGAACTGCAGCCGGGGGTGCGCATACGACTCCTGCGCCTCGACGAGCTGCAGCTCCCGCTCGCCCGAGCGGTAGGTCAGCTCGATCAGGTCGAAGACGCTCGAGGCGGTGCGCTCGAGCGCCACGGCCGCCTGGCCGGTGGCGCGGTAGTGGGCGGTGAAGAGCGCGGCCGTGACGTCGCCGGATCCGTTCGCCTTGAAGGGCAGGAAGGGGGTGCGCACGCTCCACGCGCCCGCGTCGTCGACCACGAGCATCTCGATGGTCTCCGGATCGCGGTCCGGGCGCTCGACGCTCGTCACGAGCACTGTCGAGGGGCCCATCTCGCGGGCGAGGTCGGCCGAGACGAGGGTCGACTCGAGGGTCGACGGCTCGGTGCCGGTGAGGTAGCCGAGCTCGAACTGGTTGGGCGTGATGATGTCGGCCACGGGCACCACGCGGTCGCGCAGCAGGTCCGGGATCTCGGGTGCCACGAAGCAGCCCGACTTCGCGTTGCCCATCACCGGGTCGCACGCGTAGATCGCGCCCGGGTTCGCCGCCTTCACGCGCTGCACGGCGTCGACGATGACGTCACCGATGCCCACCCCGCCCTGGTAGCCCGAGAGCACCACGTCGATCGAGGGGAAGACGCCCCGCTCCTCGATGCCGAGGAGCACCTCGCGCACGTCCTCCGGCGAGATCAGCGGGCCGCGCCACGCGCCGTAGCCCGTGTGGTTGGAGAAGTTGACGGTGTAGACGGGCAGCACCTCCGCCCCGATGCGCTGGAGGGGGAACACGGCTGCCGAATTGCCGACGTGCCCGTGGGCGACGGCGGACTGGATGGAGAGGACCTTCACACGACCATTCTCACCGATCAGCGGGACGAGCCGGGCAGATGCGGCCGGATCGCCTCGAGCGAAACGCCGAGGCAGCGTGCGATGTCGCTCTCGCCCATGCGCTTGGAGCGCAGCAGCCGCGCCGCCGCGCCCCGGCTCGCCGCCGCGGCGACGACGTGGCCCGCCGCATCCTGCACCCCCGCCTCGTCGAGGTGCGCCTGCACGGCTCGGGGCAGCACGAGACGCACGTCCCCCGGAAGGGCGCTCAGGTCGACGTGCGTCTCGGTGGCATCGGGCCCGCCGGGTGTCGCGACCCGCCACGCGCCGTGCTTCCACTCCGCCGTCGTCGTCCCGGTCCGGGTTCCTTCGAGCTCCGCCTGCGTCATCCGTTCTCCTTGAGGTGCTGAACACTGTCAGAACACGCTAGATCGACGGGTGTCGTGCCCCCGTTCGGCCGCCGCATGCACGGGGGCGTTTCCGGACGCCGCGCGCACGGGTGGACGGAAAACGAACGCCTGGAGTGTATTACCGTGGCTGCAAGGATGCGCGGAGGGACTGCTGCATGACGAGCACACTGACGAGGATCGACTTCGAGACGGCCGACCGGGATGAGGCGTCCGACGCCATCCACGGCGCCTACGGGTTCCGGGCGAGGCTCCGGGGCCGGGAGATCGTGTTCCGGCAGCAGTCGGTGTTCGGATCGGACGTCTCGTTCACCGAGCTCCGCTTCGGGGCCGACCTCGCCACCGACTCGGAGCCGAACCGCAACGTGGTGGTGAGCGAGGTCCCGCGCGGGCGCTTCGTCGCGCACCGCGGCCGCGACGTGACCGACCTGTCGGACGGCGGGCTGTTCCTCCTGCCCACGGGCAGCACCACGAGGGTCGAGCTGCACCACACGATCACGCGCACCTACAGCCTCGGATCGGTCGAGCGCCTGCGGGCTGTGACCCGGGAGGCGCTGCCCGACGCCCCCGACCTCGATCTCACCCGGCTCCGCCCGGAGTCGCCCGCCGCCGAGCGCTACCTCCGCGACACGCTCGGCCTCCACCGGCGGCACTTCCTCTCGGGGAGCTCGCCGACGAACGGCCTGGCCGCCGACCAGGCCCTGCGGCACCTCCTGCTCACCACGGCGGCCGTCTTCGGCCTCGCAACGCCCAAGATCGGGTCGGTCGGCGAATCCGCCATCGTGCGGCGTGCGAGGGCGCACATCGACGAGCACCTGCGCGACCCCATCACGGCCGCCGAGCTCGCCCAAGCCGCCGGCACGAGCGTGCGCTCGCTGCAGATCGCCTTCCGCCGCGAGATCGGCCAGACCCCGCTCGAGCACGTGCGCGAGGTGCGCCTCGTCGCCGCCCGGGCCGAGCTCCTGTCGGGCCCGGAGACCGAGGGCGGCACCCTGCCGACGGTCGCCGCCGTCTCGCACCGCTGGGGCTTCCTCAACCCCGGTCGCTTCAGCAGCCTCTACCGCCGCCGCTTCGGCGAGTACCCGAGCGACACCCTCCGCCGCCGCTGAGAAGGCGTCACAGCAGGTCGGTGACGGTGGCCGATGCCGCGTCCCAGCGACGCAGGGCCGTTGCGGCGCTGCGCCGCTGGGACGCGGCATCCGGGCCGGCATCCGTCGCATCGTCGGCCGCCTCGTCGGCCGTCTCGTCGAGCAGGCGGAGCGCCTCCGGCAGGGTGTCGAGGCGGAGGCGGCGGGCGAGGGTGACGTGCGGGGTCCACTCTCCGGGCCGCGTGTGCGGCGCGTCGTCGCCCGGCCCGGCGAGCTCGTGCACGACGGAGTGCAGATGGAGGAGCGCAGGCGAGGGCACCACGGAGCGGACGAGCACCCGCCGGTCCCCCGAACCGAACAGCAGAGGGGCCCCGAGCTCGAGCGGCAGGGGCAGGGCGACCCCCGCCGCGAGAGCCTCGGCCGCCGGCGAGGTCAGCGACGTCCGCACGAGGAGCGTGATGTGCGGCCGGTTGCTCGCGGCCGTGTGCCCGGCGAGGCTGGACAGCCCGGCACCGGCGAGAGCCTCCCACTCCGCCCGGATGCGCGCCTCCGTGGCCGGATCGAGGAGGAGCTCCAGACTGACGACGGGCAGCCGGGGCGCGTCGGTCATGCCTCGGACCGGAAGACGATGTCGACCGTGTCGCCCTGCACGACGAGATCCGCGACCACCCGGAAGCTCTCGTCGCGCCGGGCGCCGTCCTCCCCGGTGTACTCGATCACGCCGATCGTGCTCCTCAGCCCGACGGGTGAGCGGGTCGGAACGCCGTCGACGTAGTCGACCCCCACGGCGCCGAGCACGTCGATCTCGGGCCGGTCGGTGATGGTCAGGGCCGAGACGTTCCGGCCGAGGTATGCCAGCACGGCGGGGCAGTCGTCGGGCATCGCGGTCGCCTCCTCGAGGCACGCGTCGAGGTGCTCGTCGAGCGCCTCGGAGACGGTGTCGACGAGCTCGGGCGTCGGATCGAACCACAGCTGCACCTCCGCCGCCGGTGGGAGGGCCGCACCGGCCGAAGGATCCTGGACCGAGGGCTCCGCGTCGGAGAGCGCCAGCACGTACTCGGTCGGCGCCGAGAACGAGGTGCGCTCGGGCGCGATCACCTGGTACTCGCCCGGGTAGACGAGAGCGACGAGCTGCTCGGCGCCCGCGAACGACGGGCCGCTGAGCTCGATCGGCTCCCCGCCGAGGATCGCCGGCCCCACCGCGGGCACGTTCGACTCCACCGCGATCGGCACGACGAGCGGATCGACGACGCGCCACCGCGTGGCGCCGAAGGGGCCGTCCTCCTCCCGCTCGACCCGCAGCGCCGCCCGCCCGCGCTCGTCGCCCACCGCGTAGTCGACCTCGACCAGCACCGTGCTCCCGACGGCGGCATCGGCCGTGGCATCGCCGCCGAGCTCGATGTCGAGCACCGAGAACGGCTCGAGCGAGCTCGCGAGCACCTCGTCGCTCACGAGCACCGAGGCGACCTCCTCCCGGCCCTCCGCCCAGGCGACCGGATCCACGAGCGAGGAGGCCGCGTCGGCGTCCCCCTCCGCGATCAGCGCGGCGTAGTCGCGCACGGCCTCCGCGGGCCCGTGTGCCGTGCGGAGCACCGACCACACCACGGCGGCGGCGATCCCGAGCACGACGAGTGCGATGCCGATGACGATGATGAGGAGCCGGGCGCGACGCCTGCCGCCGACCGTGGTGCCCTCGTCCGGTGCCGTCGTCTCGCTCATGGTCCCCCTCCACGATCCATCATGGCCGGATGCCTCCGAGGTGGCGATGGGGACACCTCCCCATCGCCGGGCGGCGCCGATGTCGGTGGCCGCACCTACCGTCGTGAGCGCGCCGGAGTTCGGTGCGGCCGTCATCGGGCGGAGGGAAGGCGAGCAGCATGATCAGCAGGGGCTTCGCCACCATCGACTTCGAGACCAGCGGCCTGGCTCCCTCCTCCGGCGCCCGGGCGCTCGAGATCGCGGTCGTGCACTCCGATCCGGATGGCGTGGTGACCGGCCGGTGGGACACGCTGATCGCGGGAGACGGCTCGGTCGGCCGCTCCGACATCCACCGCATCTCGCGCTCCACGCTCGAGCACGCGCCCTCCTTCGCCGACATCGCCCCGCAGCTGCTCGAGCTGCTGAGCGGGCGCGTCATCGTGGCCCACAACGCCGGGTTCGACCTCCGGTTCCTCGCGGCGGAGCTCGAGCTCATCGGCTACCGCCCGTGGCCGGCGCCGGCGGCGCTCTGCACGCAGCGCCTCGCCCGCACCTACCTCCCGGGCTCCCGCCGCTCGCTCGCCCACCTGTGCGAGGTCTTCGGCATCGAGCTCGAGGGCGCCCACCGCGCCTCGGTCGACGCTCTCGCCACGGCGGAGCTGCTCGAGTGCTACCTCGCGAACACCGCCGACCGCTCGGGCTTCGACGCCCTGCTCGACCGGGCTGCCGCGCGACCGCTCGCCCCCCTGCCCGCCCCACTCCGCGCCCAGGGCGGCCGGTGGCACCCTCGCGAAGACGCGGCGGCGTCGGCCTGGCCCGCCTTCGCGCCGTGACCGTCAGGCGGGAGACGTCGTGAGGGCCTGCAGGCCCGTCACCCGCAACAGGGCGAGCTTCTGCTCGTCGTCGCTGCCGGGTGCGGCCGTGTAGACGACGAGCCGCAGGTCGCCTCCCGGCACCGTGAGCACGTCGCAGTCCAGGGTGATCGGCCCGGCCGGTGTGCGCGTCATCGTCTTGCGGCTCGAGCGGTGCTCGGCCACCTTCACCTCGGACCAGCGCCGCTCGAACTCCGGCGACTCGGCGCGCAGCCGCTGCACGAGCTGCGCGAGGCCGGCATCGCGGGGGTACCGGCCCAGGGCGGTGCGGAGATCCGCGGCGAGGTCGCTCGCGAATTCCTCCTCGTGCCGGTCGTCGAACTCCACGCCCTCGTGCCCCCGGGTGAACTGGCGCCAGACGAGGTTGCGGTCGAGACCCGTCCACCGCGACGGGTCGCCGGTGACGGCCGCCCACAGTGGGTTCCAGAGCAGGATGTCGTGGCTCGCGGTGAAGACCGCCAGGGGCACGTCGCCGAGCCGGTCGACGATGCGCTGCACCCCCGGGCTCACGTGCTGGGGCACCACGCCGCGCGAGGGCACAGCGGCCCCGGCCACGCGGTAGAAGTGCTCGCGCTCGCTCTCGTCGAGCCGGAGGGCCAGGGCGAGGGCGCCGAGCAGCTGCGGCGACGGATGCGTGGAGCGGCCCTGCTCGAGCCGCACGATGTAGTCCACGCTCACCCCGGCGAGCGCGGCGAGCTCCTCGCGCCGCAGCCCGGTCGTGCGGCGGCCGGCACCCGCGGGCAGACCCACGTCGGCCGGATGCACCCGGTCGCGCCAGGCGCGCAGCACGGTCGCGAATTCGCTCATGCCTCCATCCTGCGCCCTGCCGGCCTCGCGAGGGTGGTACCGCCGGTCCCCCTGTCGAGCGGGGCCTGGGCGCTCCAGCCGGAGGGTCGCAGGGTGGAGGCATGACAACGACACTCATCACCGGGGCCAACAAGAGCCTCGGCCTCGAAACCGCCCGCCGCCTGCTCGAGGCGGGCCACACGGTCTATGCCGGCATGCGGGACACCGCGAACGGCGAGGCGGCCAGGGCGCTCGGCGCCCACGTCGTGCAGCTCGACGTCACGCAGCAGGCGAGCGTCGACGCGGCGCTGGCGAGCCTGCCGGAGCTCGACGTGCTCGTGAACAACGCCGGCATCCTCGGCCGCTCGTTCGGCGTCGACGACCTCTCGGCCGAGACACTCGAGGAGGTGCTCGACACCAACGTGGTCGGCCTCGTGCGGGTCACCCAGGCCGCCCTCCCGCTGCTCCGGCTCTCGGGGGCGCCCGTGATCGTCAACGTCGCCTCGGGCGTCGGCTGGCCGCGCTTCCTCAGCACGGAGGGTCACGACGAGTTCCCCGTGCCCGCCGTGCCCTACGCCGCCTCGAAGGCGGCCGTCATCGCGCTCACCGTGCAGTACGCCAAGAACCTCCCTGGCTTCCGGGTGAACGTGAGCGACCCCGGCTACACGGCGACCGACTTCAACCGGCACAGCGGGCACCAGACCGTCACGGAGGGCACGGACGCGACCGTGGCCCTCGCCCTCCTCGGGCCGGATGGACCGACCGGGGAGTTCCACAACCGGCACGGCCGCATCGAGTACTGAGCCGCGCCCACGGGCGGACGAGCCCGGTTCCGGCGAACCCGGCTCACCACCGCTCGCGGTGCCTCTCCTGGTCGACCACGGCCTCGCGGTCGGCCAGGCGGCGGAGCCCCGCGAGCGGCTGCGCCATGCGGTGGTTGCCCGCGAGGCGCGGCTCGACCCGGTCGAGGAACGCCCAGTAGCCGGCGGTGAACGGGCACGCGTCCTCCCCCAGCCGCTTCG
The DNA here is from genome assembly GCF_023264895.1 of Herbiconiux sp. Classification (GTDB taxonomy): domain Bacteria; phylum Actinomycetota; class Actinomycetes; order Actinomycetales; family Microbacteriaceae; genus Herbiconiux. The sequence continues at coordinate 19,248 of NZ_JAHFUY010000042.1, forward strand.
CCGGGTCGAACACGCAGCCGGAGCAGTGGTCCGACATCCGGTTGATGTAGGCGCCGCCCGCCGCGTAGGGCTTCGTGGCCACGAGGCCGCCGTCGGCGTGCTGCGACATGCCGATGACATTGGCGGGCATCACCCACGGTATGCCGTCGACGAACATGTCGACGAACCAGTCGTTGAGCGCCACCGGGTCGTAGCCGTGCTGCAGCGCCCAGTTGCCGAGCACCATGAGCCGCTGGATGTGGTGCGCCCAGCCGTGCCGCCGCATGCCGTCGAGCGTCTCGCGCAGGCAGTTCGACTCCACCGCCGAGGGGTCGAGCTCGCGGAACGCCGGCGGCAGCGGCTCGTGTGCGCCGAGCGCGTTGCGCCGGGTGGGGTAGGTCTCACCGAGGTGCCAGTAGAGGTGCCAGGCGTAGTCGCGCCAGCCGATGATCTGCCGGGTGAAGCCCTCGACGCTCGCGAGCGGCGCCCGGCCGGCGTGGTACTCGGCCACGACGGTCTCGACGGCGTGCAGCGGATCGAGGAGCCCCAGGTTCATGGGAGCGCTCAGCAGGGAGTGCGCCATCGTCCAGTCGCCGCCGAGGATGGCGTCCTCGAACGGCCCGAAGTCGTTCAGCCGCGACTCCACGAAGTCGGCGAGCGCCTGCTCGGCCTCCTCGGGGGTCGCGGCGAAGCGCCGCGGGCCGTCGTCGCCGACGAGGGTCACCGCCCCGTCGCGCTGCCAGCGGTCGAGATCGGCGCGCACCTCCTCGTCGATGTCGTCCTCCACCGGCCACCACGGGTCGGGGAGCCCGAGCCGCGCGGCGTGCTTGGGCGGCGGCTGCCGGTTGTCCTGGTCGTAGTTCCAGTGGCCGCCCTCGGGCTGGTCGCCCCGCATCAGGATGCCGGTGCGCTCGCGCACCGTGCGGTAGAAGTCCTCGAGCAGCAGGCGCTTGCCGGCGCGCGAGGCCGCCCACTCGGCGAACTCGGGCTCCGGGGTCACGAAGCCGCGGCTCGGCAGCACGTGCAGGCCGTGCCGCCGCACGAAACGGCGGGCCGACCACGAGGTGGGGTCGATCACCTCGAGGTCGTCGCGGCCCTCGATCACCTCGCTGTAGCGCTCCACCCGGTGGTGCTCCACCCGGTCGCCGAGCGCCGCCGCCCGGTGCCGCATGGCCGACAGCAGCAGGTGTGCCTTGGCGCGGTGCATCGGCCGGCGGCCGAACACCGAGCGGGCCTCGACGATCATCATCGGTCCCCCGTCGTCGAAGAGCGGGCCGAGCTGACCGGCGAACACCCAGCGCGTGCGTTCGGAGGGGGAGGTCACAGCCCCACCGTAGACACGCTCCCGCCGCGTGCACAGGGCGCGCGGGGCAGGATGGACGCATGGACTCCCCGGAACCCCCCCGCCCCTCGGCCGCGCTCGACGGATCCTCGGGCGGGGTCCTCGTGGTGGGTGCCGGCATCGCGGGGCTCGCCTGCGCGCTCGCGCTCCGCGAGGCGGGGGTGCCCGTGACCGTCGTCGATCGTGGGCGGCGACCCGGCGGGCGGATGTCCGGGCGACGACTGCACGGGCGGCCGGTCGACCTGGGGGCGGCCTACTTCACGGTTCCGGATGCGACAGGGCCGGATGCGACGGCGCCGGGCGGTTCGTCATTCGCCGGGGTCGTCGCCGACTGGACCGCTCGCGGGCTCGCCCGAGGCTGGACCGACACCCTCACGGTGCTCGAGTCCGGCACCTCCGACACCACGACGGGTCCTCTCCGCCACGCCGCACCCGCGGGCCTCCGTTCCCTC
>NZ_JAHFUY010000042.1:21030-36322 GCF_023264895.1 Herbiconiux sp.
ACCGCCGGCGGGGCGGGCGCCGTGCTGCAGATCGAGCACGACGTCGCCGAGGTGCACTCCGACGGCACCGTGCGCGTCGAGGGCGCGGTCCCCCACGGCGACCCCATCCGCTACGACCCCATCGGCCACGACCCCATCCGCTACGACGCCGTCGTCCTGGCCATGCCCGAGCCCCAGGCGGCCCGGCTGCTGCCCGCCGGCTCGGCGATGCACGCGCAGCTCGACGTCGACGCCTGGGAGCCCGTGCTCTCGATCGCCCTCGGCTACCCGCAGCGCTCCTGGCCCGCCGACCTGCACGGCGCCTTCGTGAACGGATCGGAGCTCATCTCGTTCCTCGCCGACGACGGCGACCGCCGCGGCGACGACGCCCCCGTGCTCGTCGCGCACACGACCGCCGACCTCGCCCGCCGCCATCTCGACGACCCCGAGTCCGCGGTGCCCGCCGTCACCGCCGAGGTCGCCGCGCTCCTCGGCCTCGACCCCGCCGACGCACCGGTCTGGACCCACGCCCACCGGTGGACGTTCGCCCGTGCCTCGTCGACGCATCCGGAGCCGTACCTGCTCGATGGGCGCCTCGCGGTCTGCGGCGACGCGTGGGGCGGCCGTACCTCGGTCGCCACCGCCTGGGAGTCCGGCCACGCCCTCGGCCGAACCCTGGGCGGCAGCACCGGCGAGGCCGCGACGTCGCGGGGCTGAGGTCAGAACGAGCGGTCGAGCCGGGCCAGGAGGTTCACGATCCCGAGCAGCCGGCGAGCCGCCCGCCGCCCCACGATCCCACCGCTCACGGTCGGGATCATGCGGAACGTGAACTGCGAGACCACGTCTCCCGCCACCGCATCGGCGGCCGCACCCGCCGGTGCCCCGAGCGTCGCGATCGCCCGGCTGGTCGCGAAGCGCAGCAGGAGGCGGCCGACGCGCGCCTCCTGCATGTCCCGGATCGAGGTGTCGAGGGTGAAGCGCCCCTGGCGCGCCGCCCTGTTCCCCGGGCGTGTGCGGCCGAGGAGCGCCCCGAAGGCGGTCGCGGGGAAGCCGATCGCACGCGAGGGCTCGCGGTAGGGCAGCGGGTCGCGGTGGGCCGGCGGTTCGCGGTCGTCCCGCGCACCCCCAGGCTCCCCCGCAGCACCCAGTTCCCCCGCACCACCCAGTTGCACCGTCGCCCGCCGCACGATGTCGCGCGAGGACCTCCCGAGCCGCACCTGGAACTCCCCCGGCTCGAGCACCCACGCGTGCACTGCGGCATCCCACGCGCTGAACGCCCGGCGGTCGAGCCGCAGCACGACCTCCGCGCTCTCCCCCGGATCGAGCACCACCTTCTCGAACGCGCGCAGCTCCTGCTCGGGCCGGAAGAGCGTCGACTCCGGGTCGTGCACGTAGACCTGCACGACCTCCGATCCGCTCCGCGACCCCGTGTTCGTGACGGTCAGCCGCACCTCGACCTCGTCGAGCCCCTCGCCCACCGTCACCGCCGCCTCCGACCAGGAGAAGCTCGTGTACGACAGGCCGTGGCCGAACGGGAACGCCACGGCCTCCCCGGCGCTGTCGAACCAGCGGTAGCCGACGTAGAGGCTCTCCCGGTACTCGATCGTGGCCGGCCCGTTGGGCAGCACCGCCACCGGATGATCGTCGTAGTGCACGGGGAACGTCTCGGCGAGCCGGCCGCCCGGCTCCACGGCGCCCAGCAGCACGTCGGCCATCGCGCTCCCCGAGGCCTGCCCGCCGAGGTAGCCCTCCACGATCGCCGGCACCGACGCCGCCCACGGCAGCTCCACGGGCGAGCCGTTCTGCAACACCACGATCGTGCGCGGGTTCGCCGCCCGCACGGTCTCGACGAGCTCGTCGTGCGAGGCGGGCAGGCGCAGGTGCTCGCGGTCGACGCCCTCGGTCTCGAAGGTCTCGGGCAGTCCCACCACCACGACCGCGACATCCGCGGCGAGCGCCGTCACCCGCGCCTGGGCGAGCTGCGCCGGCGTGGCCCGGTCGTGCCCGCGGTCGTAGCCGGGCGCGTACGACACCGCGGAGTCGCCGAGCGCCTCGGTGAGGGCCTGCAGCAGGGTGTCCACCTGGGTCGGCACCACGTGCGAGCTCCCGGCGCCCTGATAGCGCGGCTCCTCGCCCATCGCGCCGATCACCGCGACCCGGCTCCCGGCCGCGATCGGCAGCACCCCGTCGTTCTTCAGCAGCACCGTGCCCGCGGCGGCGGCCCGCCGCGCGAGGTCGTGATGCGCCTCGAGGTCGACCTCTCCGTCATCCGGGGCGTGCCCGTAGCGCGCCGCGAGCTCCAGGATGCGCAGCACCGACGCGTCGAGAGCGGCCTGCGGCAGCCGTCCCGACGTCAGCGCCCGCTGCACGTAGCGGTCGTCGCGCCGTCCGAGCCCCGGCATGGCGAGGTCGTTGCCGGCCGGCACCGAGGCCGTGCGATCCCACGCCGCCCCCCAGTCCGACACCACGACCCCCTCGAATCCCCACTCACCGCGGAGAACCCCGTTGAGCAGCCACGCGTTCTCGGTGCAGTGCGGGCCGTTCAGGCGGTTGTAGGCGGCCATGACGGTCGCCGGCCGCTCGGTCACGACGATGTGCTCGAAGCTCGCGAGGTAGAGCTCCCGCAGCGCCCGCTCGTCGACCACGGCCTCGATGCCGTAGCGCCGCTGCTCGGTGTTGTTGGCGGCGAAGTGCTTCAGCGAAGCCCCCACCCCGGTGCTCTGCACACCGCCCACCCAGGCGGCGCCGATGCGCGACGAGAGGTGAGGATCCTCACTGAAGTACTCGAAGTTCCGCCCGCCCACGGGGGTGCGCTTGAGGTTGACGCCGGGGCCCAGCAGCACGCCGATCCCGTGCCCGGCCGCCTCCTTGCCGAGCGCCTCGCCGACCTCGCGCACGAGCGCGGGGTCCCAGCTCGACCCGAGAGCGGAGGCCGTGGGGAAGCACGTGGCCGGATGCGAGTCGAACATCGACAGCGCGGAGCCCTCCTGGGGCCGGCGCACCCCGTGGGGGCCGTCCCCCACCCGCACGGCGGGAACCCCCACCCGGTCGACCGCGCGCGTCGTCCACGCGTCCGCGCCCGCGGTGAGCGAGACCTTCTCGGCATCGGTGAGCCGCGCGAGCATCTCGGCGGGAGTCTGTCCAGTCATCCGAACCCATGCTAGATGTCCGCCGCTCTGCCAGACTGTCCCCACCTCCGAACCGAAGGACGCCGCCGTGACCGACAGTGCCCCGCACTCCCCCAGCCCCGCCTCGACGCTTCCCACCGTCTCCATCGTGATCCCCGCCTACAACGAGGAGGCCGGCATCCGGCGCTGCCTCGTGGCGGCGATCGAGCAGAGCGTGCCGGCGCACGAGATCATCGTGGTCGACAACAAGTCGACCGACGGCACGCGCGCCGCGGTCGAGGCGATGCAGGCGGCCTTCCCGGGAGCGAGCATCCGTCTCGTCACCCAGAACGCCGAGCAGGGGATCACCCCCACGAGGAACGCGGGCTTCGACGCCGCCACCGGAACGGTGATCGGCCGCATCGACGCCGACACGGCCCTCGCCCCGAACTGGGTCGAGCAGGTGCAGCTGGCGTTCGCCTCGGGCGAGTTCGTGGCGGCGAGCGGACCGGTCGAGTACTACGACATGCCCATGCGCTCCTTCGGTCACCACGCCGACGACACCTTCCGCAAGCTGCAGGTGAAGCTGGCCGGCAAGTACGTCTTCCTCTTCGGCACCAACATGGCCATCACCAAGGAGGCCTGGCTCGCGGTGCGCGACGACGTCTGCCCCGACCGGGAGGACCTCATGCACGAGGATCTCGACCTGGCCGTGCACCTCGCCCTCAAGGGCTTCAAGATCGGCTACGTCTCGGCGATGACCGTGGGGATGTCGGCCCGCCGGCTCGACTCGGCGCCGAAGGACTACTACTACTACGTGGAGCGCTTCAAGCGCACCTACGAGGCCCACGGCATCCGCGACCTGCGGCTGCTCGCCCCCATGGCGGTCTTCCTCGGCATCTACCCCGCCCTGCACGTGCAGCGGCGCCTCCTCGAGCACCGCACCGCCCAGGCCTGGGGCGGCCGTCCCCGCGACACCCAGCCCGCCGAGTAGACCGAGGACCGCAGGGTCCGCCCGGCTCCTCGCACCGCGTCAGCGCTCGAGGGCCCGGAGGGCCAGCCACGCCGCCGTGCGGTCGTCGGGGTCGGCCATCGACAGGCCCGTCTCGGTCTCGATGCGGCGGATGCGGCCGGCCAGGGTCTGCCGGTGCACCCCCAGGGTCGCGGCGGCACTCCCCCAGGCGCCGTTCGCGGCCAGGAACACGCGGAGGGTCTCGGTGAGCTCGCCGTGCACGCCGCCGCGCGCGAGCGGATCGAGCAGGTGGGCGATGCGCCGGGTGGTCTCGTCGTCGAGGCGGTCGAACACGTAGGCGACCGTGGGGATCGCCGCGTACCTCACCACGCGCCGGGCATCCGCCCTGGCCACCTCGAGCGCCTGGCGGGCCTCGGCCGCGCTCCGCTCGAGCGCCTCCGCCGCGGCCTCGCCGCCGAGCCCGAGGTAGAGCACCGAGCTGTAGGCCTCCACCCGCGCGGCGATCTCCTCGGCGTGATCGCCGCGGAGGAACCCCGAGACGACCCCGCGCTGCTCGGTGAACACCTGAGCGGCACCGAGCTCCGCGAGCCACGGCACGAGCAGCCGCTCGATCTCGATCCCGGCCGAGCGCGACGCGAGCGCGAAGCCGCTGAGGCTCTGCTCGTGCACGCCGAGCTGCCGCAGCAGCCGCGCGGCCCCCGATCCCCCGGCCAGCAGCACGTCCATCATCACGGAGCGGCCGAGCCGCTCGGTGCGGCTCGAGTCGTGCGTGCGCATGATGAGGTCGATGAGCGCCGCGGCCTGCGAGCCGAGCTCGCGCCCCCTGGCCGAGGTCTCGGTGCGCGGCGCGAGCACGAGCTGCGCGCTGATGTCCTCGCCAGGGCCCACCGGATGCACCTGCAGGGCACGGTGCCGGATGCGCACGGGCCGGCCGAGCGCCACGGCCTGCGCATCCTGCACGTGCAGCCCGCCCGCACCAGCCGTGGTGATCACCTGGCCGTGCCGGTCGAGCAGCACGACCCAGCCGTCGGTGCGGTGGGCGAGCTCGGCGACCACACCGGCCGCACCTCCCCGCCGCGCGGCCAGGGTGAGCACGCGCATCGCCGCCACCACGGCGCGCTCCTCGGCCGCCTGGTCGACGGCCAGCAGCGAGGTCACCGTGGGCAGCACGAGGTCGTCGGCGGGCTCCGTGGCCACGATCGCCGTGACGCCCGCGGCCGCCACGCCCGCGCGCAGGGCACCGCCGCCGCCGTGGGTCACGAGCACCGCGTCGCGGAGCAGCGTCGCCCGCTCGTCCCCCGCGGTGAGCGCCGCCACGAGCCGGGCGGCGGGGGCCGCGACGAGGGTCGCGAAGCGCGCGCTGCCGAGCACCGAGAACTGCTCGAGCGGCACGATCGACTCCACGGGCCGCGAGACCTCCACGGCGCCCGGCAGCACCTCTCCACCGAGCGAGCGCGCGACCGATCCGACGTCCCTCACCATGCCGTCAGTGTACGAGATGGTGAATCCGGATGCCTCGATCCACACTTTCGCCGAATGACACGCTCCGCGGCTTGTCCCTAGCATCGACCCCGAACCATTCCACGACACGAAGGGGTCTCATGCGAGCCGTCGTCTTCCGCGAGCCCGGATCACCGATCGAGTACACCGAGGTCGAGCTCGCCGAGCCCAAGGCCGGCGAGGTGCGCGTGCGCATCGCCGCCGCCGGGGTCTGCCACTCCGACCTGCACGTCATGCGCGGGGAGTGGGATGCGGCGTCGCCGATGGTGATGGGCCACGAGGGCTCCGGAGTCGTCGTCGCGCTCGGCGAGGGCGTCACGACCCTCGCGGTGGGCGACCACGTCGTGCTGAGCTGGGTGCCGCCGTGCGGCGAGTGCCGCTACTGCCGATCCGGCCACGAGGCGCGCTGCCAGAAGGTGGCCACCCTCGTCGCGCCGCAGGGCGTGCTGTTCGACGGCACCTCGCGGCTGTCGAAGGAGGGCGAGACCCTGCACCACTACCTCGGCGTCTCCTCCTTCGCCGAGGAGGTCGTGGTGCCGGCATCCGGAGCCGTGAAGGTGCGCGACGACGCCCCGCTCGACATCATCGCGGTCGTCGGCTGCGCCGTGGCCACCGGCGTCGGCGCCGTGCTCAACACCGCCGCCGTGGAGCCCGGCTCCACCGTGGCCGTGATCGGCTGCGGCGGCGTGGGCCTCAACGTCGTGCAGGGTGCCCGGCTGGCGGGCGCCGAGCGCATCATCGCGATCGACGTCGTGGCCGACAAGACGCTCATGGCGCTGCAGTTCGGTGCCACCGACCGCATCGACGCCACTCAGGGCGATGCCGTCGACCAGCTGCGCGCCCTGCTCCCGGACGGCGTCGACTACGCCTTCGACGCCATCGGGCGCACCACCACGACCGAGCAGGCCATCCGGATGCTCGGCCTCGGCGGCGCTGCCGCCATCGTCGGGCTCCCGCCCACCGGCGCGAAGGCCTCGTTCGAGCCGCTCGTGCTCGCCGAGGCCGACCAGCGCATCCTCGGCTCGAACTACGGCTCGGTGCGGCCCTCCATCGACGTGCCCGCGCTCGTGGACCGCTACATGGACGGGCAGCTGAAGCTCGACCCGCTCATCTCGGGCCGCCGCCCGCTCTCCGAGGCGCAGCAGGCCTTCGACGACCTCGAGGCCGGCACCGTGCTCCGCACCCTCCTCATCCCGTAGCACCAAACCGTACCCGACCCGCCCGACCCGACTCACCCGATCCGACTCACTGGAGAGCCCATGTCCACCACCAGACCCCGCCCCGCCGCCGCCGCGAACCCGCCGAAGGACGCGGGCCTTCGGACCGGCGTCATGAGCGGCCCCGAGCTCGCGGCGCAGGCCATCGCCAACATCGCCCCGAGCGCCGTGATCGCCTTCACCGCCGCCGCCATCTTCCTCGGCGCCGGCAACGGCACCATCTACGCGTTCGTGCTGGCGACCATCGTCATCCTGTGCGTCGGCTACTGCGTGGTGGTGTTCGCCCGCAAGCACGCCTCGGCGGGCTCGCTCTACACCTACGTCGCGAAGGGCCTCGGCCCCACCGGAGCCTTCCTCGCCGGTGCCGCGCTCCTCATCGGCTGCTTCGGCATCGCCACGGCCTCGCTCAACGGCTCGGTGAGCTACATCGGCCAGTTCCTCGTGCTGCTCGGCGTGCCGGCCACGGGTCTCGGCTGGAACATCGGCCTCACGATCGTGCTCGGCGGCCTCGCCACGCTCTTCACCATCCGCGGCATCCGGCTCTCCGCCCGCATCTCGCTCGTGCTCGAGCTGGTCTCGGTGAGCGTGATCGCGGTGCTGCTCGTCGCCGCGCTCGTCTGGGCCGGCCCCGACGCCTGGGATCCGGCGCAGGTCATCGCCGAGGGCTCCTCGTTCCAGGGGATCGCCGCGGGCATGGTGCTCGGCATCCTCGGGTTCGTGGGCTTCTCCTCCGCCGACGCGCTCGGCCGCGAGGCGAAGGACCCCTACCGCGCCATCCCGCGCGCCATCATCTGGAGCGCGCTGTCGGTCGGCATCCTCTACGTCTTCGCCGCCTACACGCAGATCGCGGTGCTCGGCGAGGGCCTCGCCACGTCGGCGAGCCCGCTCGAGGACATGTCGTCGCTCATCGGCATGCCGGCCTGGTTCGGCCCCGTGCTGACCTTCGGCGTGGGTGCGTCGTTCTTCGCCGTGGTCGTCGCCCCGCTGAACGTCGTGGGCCGCATCGTCTACGTCATGGGCAAGGAGGGCGTGGTGCCCGAGCGCTTCGGCCGCACCCACGACCGCCACCTCACCCCGCACCGGGTGCTGCTCGTGGCGGGGCCGGCCGCGATCGTCGTCGACATCGTGTTCCTGCTCATCGGCGCGCAGCCGATGGAGACCCTCGTCTGGGTCAACACGTGGGGCACCTACGGCTACATGGTGGCCTACGCCCTCGTGGCGATCGCCTGCGTCGTCTACACGCGGCGGGCCGGCATCCCGAACCGGCTGGTCTGGGTCTGCGCCACGATCGCGGTGGTCACCATGGCCTACGTGTTCTTCGCCAACGTGTTCCCGGTGCCGGCGTTCCCGCTCAACGTCATCCCCTACGTGTTCCTCGTCACCCTCGCCCTCGCGGTCACCCGCTTCGTCTACCTCGCGAAGCGGCGCCCCGAGGTGATCGAGCGGATCGGCCGCACCGAGACCAGCACCATGAGCGGCGTCGGCTAGCCGGCTCCTCGGCTCGCGCGGTCAGAACGCCACCATCACCTTGAGCGCCTCGCGGGCGTCCATCGCGGCGTAGGCGGCGGGGATGTCGTCGAGCCCGACCGTGCGGTCGAACACGCGGCCCGGGTCGATCTCGCCGTCGAGCACCTCCTGGATGGCGGCCTCGAGGTAGGCGCGCACCGGTGCCGGGCCGCCCGTGAGCGTCACGTTCTTGCCGAAGAGCGAGCCGAAGCCCACGGGCGCCTCCTCGTACTGCGGCACGCCCACACGCGAGATCACGCCGCCCGGCCGCACGATCCCGTAGGACTGCTCGTAGGCCGGCAGGTGGCCCACCGCCTCGAGCACGACGTGCGAGCCCTCGCCGCCGGTGAGCTCCCGCACGGCGGCGATCCCCTCGTCGCCGCGCTCGGCCACCACGTCGGTGGCCCCGAACTCGCGGCCGAGGTCTGTGCGGGAGGTGTGCCGGCCCATCAGGATGATCCGCTCGGCGCCGAGCCGGCGTGAGGCGAGCACGGCCGAGAGGCCCACCGCGCCGTCGCCGATCACGGTGACCGTCTTGCCGGCCGAGACGCGCCCCATGTGGGCGGCGTGGTGGCCGGTGAGGTAGACGTCCGAGAGGCTGAGGAGCGAGGGCAGCAGGTCGCTCGACTCGTCGACCCCCGGCACCACCACGAGGCTGCCGTCGGCCTGCGGGATGCGGGCGAGCTCGGCCTGGAGGCCGCCGACCCGGGGGTTGCCGTAGAAGCCGCCGTGCGGGCACGACGTCTGGAAGCCGTCGCGGCAGATCGCGCAGGTGTTGTCCTGGTAGGCGAAGGGCGCCACCACGAAGTCGCCCGGCTTCAGGCTCGAGACGGCGGAGCCGAGCTCCTCGACCACCCCGATGAGCTCGTGGCCCATCGGGGTGCCCTTCTCGGAGGCGGGCATCGAGTGGTACGGGTGGAGGTCGCTGCCGCAGACGCACGCGCGGACGACCCGCACGATCGCATCCGTCGGCTCGCTGATGATCGGGTCGGGCACGGTCTCGACGCGGACATCGCCCGCGCCGTACATGAATGTGGCTCTCATGCCTCCATTCGACCCCTCCCCGGCCGCAGGTGGGAGTGTCCGCCATGACGGGTTCCGCCAGACCCTCCCTCCGGGCCGACCCGGACGCCATCGACCGGGCGGTCAGATGCGAGGCGGCGGCAGTCGGCTGTCGAGCGGGGCCAGGGACGGGGCCGGAGCCGAAGCCGGAGCCGGGGACGGCCAGGCCGCCGTGGCGGGCGCGGAAGCAGCCCTGGCCGCCTGCTTCGCCCGCCGCCGGCGCACCGCGAGCACGATGCCGAGCGCCGGCATCCCGAGGGCGAACAGCCAGAACACGACGATGCCGCCCACCCAGAGCGCCTCGTCGGTCGCGAGCGCCTCCCGATCGGCCTGCACGCTCGCCTCGGTCACGGGCTCGACGCTGCCGACCGGACCGTGCGCGGCCGCCCGCGGCGGATCGTCGAGCACCACGAGGAACGACAGCTCGGCGGGATGATCGGGGTCGGGCGGGAAGCCCCAGTGGTCGTCGCCCCCGAAGGTCACGGTCTCGGCCGCCCCACCCTCGTCGGCGGGGATCGTCACCTCGTAGATCCCCGTGTTGACGGGCATCCCCGAGTTCGTCTCCACGTCGACGAGCGTTCCGGTGAGCACCACGTTCCGCCCCACGGCGTCCTCGCTCTGCGCGAGCAGCTCAGCCGACGCGTCCTTGAGGCCGCCCAGGAGCCCCAGCACCACGATGCCGGGCACGAGGAGAAGCGCGAACACCACCCACACGGGCCACGACGGGGGCGGAAGTCTCTGCACGGCCCCACGCTAGCCTGGGCCGCTGGGAGCCTGGGACGCTGGGCGGCGGGCCGGTCCGGTGATCTGGGCTAGATTCTCGTCATGACCACCCCGCGCGACGAGCTCGAGCAGAACGAGCCGCTCGACTCGGACGGCGGGGTCGGAGCCGCCCTCTTCGGCCTTCCGGTGCTGCTCGTGGTGGCCGGGGGTGTCGTGGGCACGACGCTCCGGGTGCTCGTGACGGCAGCGGTGCCGGATGCCGGTGGGCTGCCGATCGACATCCTCGTCGTCAACCTCGTGGGCGCCTTCGCCCTGGGCCTCCTGCTCGAGGTGCTGGCGCTCCGCGGGCCCGACACGGGAACCAGACGCCGGGTGCGCCTCCTGGTCGGGACCGGCGTCATCGGCGGCTTCACCACCTACAGCGCCCTCGCCACCGACACCTCGCTGCTGGTCGACTCCGACCGCCTGCTCGCCGCCGCGGCCTACGCCCTCGGCACCGTGGTGCTCGGCGCGGTCGCCTCGATCGCGGGCATCCTGGTGGGCCGGCTGACCCGCCGCGAGAGCAGCGGCACGTGACCCCGCTCCTGTTCGCGGCCACGATCCTCGCCGGAGGGCTCGGAGCCGGCCTCCGCTACGTCGTCGACACCGCCGTGAAGAGCCGCGACCGCACGGGCTTCCCGTGGGGGACCATGGTCATCAACGTCAGCGGCTCGTTCGCGCTCGGCCTCCTCACGGGCCTCGCCTCCGCGCACCTCGTGGGCACTCCCTGGCTCACCGTGCTCGGCGTGGGGCTCCTCGGCGGCTACACGACCTTCAGCACGGCCTCGGTCGAATCCGTGCGCCTGCTGATGGCCCGACGCTGGGCCGCGGGCCTCATCAACGGCGTCGGCATGCTGCTGCTGGCCACCGCGGCGGCCTACCTGGGTCTCGCGCTGGGGGCCGGCTAGTCGTTCCGCACCACGTCGAGCGCGTGCTGCAGGTCGGCCGGGTAGTGGCTCTCGAACGACACGTACTCGCGGGTCTCGGGGTGCACGAAGCCGAGCCGCATGGCGTGCAGCCACTGCCGGCCGAGTCCGAGGCGGGCCGACAGCGCGGGGTCGGCGCCGTACATCGTGTCTCCGCAGCACGGATGCCGCTGAGCGGCCGTGTGCACGCGGATCTGGTGCGTGCGCCCGGTCTCGAGGTGGATCTCGAGCAGCGTCGCCGCCCGGAACGCCTCGAGCGTCTCGTAGTGGGTGACCGAGGGCTTGCCCGCCGAGGTCACCGCGAACTTCCAGTCCGACCGGGGGTGCCGCCCGATGGGGGCGTCGATCGTGCCCGCGAACGGATCGGGGTGGCCCTGCACGAGGGCGTGGTAGATCTTGTCGACCTCGCGGTCGTGGAAGAGGCGCTTGAGCCAGGTGTAGGCCTGCTCGCTCTTGGCCACCACCATGAGTCCGCTCGTGCCGGCGTCGAGCCGGTGCACGATGCCCGCGCGCTCGGCGGCTCCGCTCGTGGCGATCCGGTAGCCCGCGCCGGCGAGGGCGCCGAGCACGGTCGGACCGTCCCAGCCCACCGAGGGGTGCGCGGCCACGCCGACGGGCTTGTCGACCACGATGATGCTGTCGTCGTCGTAGACGACCTCGAGCTCGGGCACGACCACGGGCACGATCCGCGGCTCCTCCTTGGGAGCCCACTCGACCGACAGCCACGTGTCGAGGCGCAGCTTGTCGGACTTGCCGACCGTGCGGCCGTCGACGCTCACGCCGCCCGCATCGACCACCTCGGCCGCGAACGTGCGTGAGAAGCCCAGGAGCTTGGCGATGCCGGCATCGACCCGCGAGCCGTCGAGCCCGTCGGGCACAGGCAGGGTGCGCGATTCCATCAGGCCTGTTCGCTCTGCTCGGCCGGCTTCGCCTCAGCGTCCGCCCCGGCGTCGGAGGCGCGCTCCGAGGGGGCCTTCCTGCCGTCGAGCCCGATCCCCCGGATCGTGAGGATGAGGAACAGCACCATCGCCGCCGTGATCGACACGTCGGCGAGGTTGAAGATGGCCGGCAGCACCGGGATGGTGATGAAGTCGATGACGTGGCCGACCCCGAAGCCCGGCTCCTTGAAGAGCCGGTCGATCAGGTTGCCGATCGTTCCGCCGAGCAGCAGGCCGAAGACCCAGGCCCAGGCAAACGAGCGGATGCGGCGGGCGAACCAGATGATGAAGGCCGTGACGACCGCCGCGAGGATCGAGAAGATCCAGGTGTACGCGTTTCCGATCGAGAAGGCCGCGCCGGGGTTCTTCACAAACTGAAATTGGATGAGGGTCCCCAGGACGGGGACGACCTCACCCAATTCGAGATGTGTGACGACCAGGAGCTTCGAGACCTGATCGAAGGCGACCGACGCTGCTGCGACGATCGCCAGGACGATCAGGACCCGAGGGCGGCCTTTCGAGGTGTTCTCAGCCTCCAAAGCCGCTGAAGCTCGACGACGGGCTCTTGTCGCCGTCGACGCTCGACGAGGTCAGCTCCTTGAGCTGGTCCTCGATGTAGCTCTTCAGGCCCGAGCGGTAGTCCTTCTCGAACGTGCGCAGCTCGTCGATGCGGTGCTCGATGCCGGCCTTCTCCTGGTTGAGACGGGCGAGCTCGTTGCGCTGCTTCGTCTCGGCCTCGGCGACGATGCGTGCCGCAGTGGCGTGGCCTTCGGCGATGAGGGCGTCGCGCTTGTCGGCGCCTTCCTTGACGTGCTCGTCGTGCAGACGACGGGCCAGCTGGAGCAGGTTCGTGGTCGAGCCGGTCTCGTCGTCGACATCGGATGTCGAGGGAGCGGCGGCCACGGGAGCCGGAGCCGGAGCGGCGGCGACCGGTGCGGGCACCTCGGCGACGGGAGCGGGGGTCTCGACGACCTCTTCGGCCACGACGGCCTTCTCGGCGGGAGCGGCGGCGACCGGAGCGGCACCGGAGCCGAGCTGAGCCTTGAGCTCCTCGTTCTCCTGGGTCAGGCGGCGGAGCTCGACCACGACCTCGTCGAGGAAGTCATCCACCTCGTCCTGGTCGTAGCCCTCGCGGAACTTGGTCTGAGAAAATCTCTTGTTAACAACATCTTCCGGAGTTAACGCCATGGTTTTCCACCCTTATTGCTTGACAAACAGTGATAACGCGTTGCTAACCGTAGCAACATTCCCTGGGAAGGTCACGCCGAGCGGAAGAAGCCCGCCACGGAGAGACCGATGATGACGAGGAGCATCGTGATGCTCCAGCCGAAGTCGAGCGCCACTGCGCCGAGTCGGAGCGGCGGGATGATCCGCCGGAAGAACCGGATGGGCGGGTCGGTGACCGTGTAGGCCACCTCCGCCAGCACCAGCACCGGCCCGGCCGGGCGCCAGTCGCGGCGCACGGTCCGGACGAGGTCGAGGATGAATCGACCCCACATCAGGAAGAAGTACAGCAGCAGAGCGAAATAGACGACGGTCGCGATGATGACGACGAGTGAACCCACTCAGCAATTATGACTGTACGAAGAAGGAGGATTCTGCGCGCGCCGGAGATCCGTCGTCTCCGGAGACCGAGACGTGGGACGGCGAGAGCAGGAACACCTTGCTGGTGACGCGCTCGATCTTGCCGTAGAGGCCCTGCGAGAGGCCGCCGGCGAAGTCGATCAGACGGCGCGCATCGGCATCCGTCATCTGCGAGAGGTTGATGATGACCGGGATGCCGTCGCGGAAGTTCTCGGCGATCACCTGGGCGTCTTTGTACTGCTTGGGGTGGACGGTGAGGATCTCGTTCATTTCAGCAGGGGCCACATTCTTCGGCGCGCTCGTGTGCGCGGACTTGCGGAGCGGGGTCACCGGGGCACGGCCGGCCTGCGGCTGAGCCGGGGCGGCGGCCTGAGGAGCCTGGTGCGGGTGCGGCACGGGTGCCACGGGCGAGGACTGGGGGGCGCGCTCGGCGGGAGCCTCGTACTCGAGCTCTTCGTCGGCGAGACCGAGGTACACCATTGTCTTGCGGAGCGGGTTGGCCATCAGAACCTCCGGTTGCGGTTACTTTTTCCTAACCCCGAGATTAATCGCGCGGCGGCCGGTTTCCCGTGATTGCGGTCCCGATGCGCAGGTGTGTCGCGCCTTCGGCGATCGCCTCGCGGTAGTCGTGCGACATCCCCGCCGAGATCGAGGAGGCGGTGGGGACGACGGTGCGCACCAGGTCGCTCGAGGCCCTCAGGCGCGCGAAGGCGGCCCTGGGCTCCTCGTCCAGGGGGGCGACCGCCATGACACCGAGGAGGTTCAGTCCCTCGGCTCCGGCGGTGTGCTCGGCCAGGACCAGCACCTCCTCGGGCCGCACTCCCCCGCGGGCGGGATCATCGGTGAGGTTCACCTGCAGGAACACATCGAGCGGATGCCCGGGCGAGGCGAGCCGGTCGACGAGCTCGGGGCGGTCGACCGAGTGCACCACGGAGGCGTACTCCCGGGCCTGGCGAGCCTTCTTCGACTGCAGCTGGCCCACGAAGTGCCAGCTCAGGTCGAGGTCGGCGAGCTCGACGGCCTTCTCCCGCGCCTCCTGGTGCCGGTTCTCCCCGAAGTCCCGGATGCCGAGGGCGTGGAGCTCCCGCACGAGGGAGGCCGGGTGGAACTTGGTGACCGCGATGAGCGTGAGCTCGGCGGGATCGCGATCGACGGAACGGGCCGCCTCCGAGATGCCGGAGACGACCCGTTCGACGCGGTCGGAGAGTTCGCTCACTTCAGGAAGTCGGGGACATCCAGGTCGGCGTCGTCGTCTTCGGAGGCCGGGTCGAGCGCCACACCGCCGGCGAGACCGAGGTCTCCGCCGGAGTGCGAGGACTGCGACGAGCCGGCCCACGAGGGCGTCGGGGTCGACGGGGTCGGCTCCGCGGCGCTCTCGGCGGCGGCGTGCTCGCGGCGCGGCGAGGCGGCGGGCGCTCCCCCGCGGCCGTACGGGTCCGACTCCTCGGCCGCAGCGGCGAAGCTCGCGCGGCGCGTGTCGGCGGCCACGGCCGGGGTGTTGGCGTTGGGCTCGCCGCCGTCGAAGCCAGCCGCGATGACCGTCACGCGCACCTCGTCGCCGAGGGTGTCGTCGATCACGGCACCGAAGATGATGTTCGCCTCGGGGTGCACCGAGTCCTGCACGAGCTTGGCGGCGTCGTTGATCTCGAAGATGCCGAGGTTCGATCCGCCCTGGATCGAGAGCAGCATGCCGTGCGCGCCGTCGATCGAGGCCTCGAGCAGTGGGCTGGCCACCGCG
>NZ_JAHFUY010000129.1 GCF_023264895.1 Herbiconiux sp.
AGCTGCTGCACCAGCGCCGCGTCGTCGGTCACGTCCTCGACCGCCCGCTCGTAGGCCTCCGTGAGCAGCGCGCGGGGGAAGCCCTGCGGAGTCTGCACGGCGGTGAGGCGCGACCGGTCGACCGTCTCGAGCACGAGGCCCGATCCGTCGACGCCTTTGATGGTGTCGGTCACGGGCTGGCCGGGGATGACGCCCGACCCCGTCGAGCGCACGGCCGCGATCACGCGCTCGAACACCTCGACCGGGGTGAACGGCCGAGCGGCATCGTGCACGAGAACGACGTCGACACCGTCGCCGAGCACCGCGAGCCCGGCCTGCACCGACTGCTGCCGGGTGGAACCGCCCGCGACCGCCGCGAACGGCAGCTCGAGCGAGGCGAGCTGCGCGACGGCGGCCTCCACGAGATCCGCCGGCACCACCACGACGAGCTCGACCGGCTCGGATATTCCGCGCACGGAATCCATCGCCCACGACAGGATGCTGCGCCCGGCGACCTCGACGAACGCCTTGGGCGTCGCGCGGCCGAGCCGGGTGCCGGATCCGGCCGCGACGACGACGACCCCGACGGACGGGGCAGGCGACGACACGACGGGAGCGACTAGGAGGCGAGCACCTCGTCGAGCACCAGCGAGGCCTTCTCCTCATCGGTCTTCTCGGCGAGTGCCAGCTCGGAGATGAGGATCTGGCGGGCCTTCGCGAGCATGCGCTTCTCTCCCGCCGACAGTCCGCGATCCTGATCGCGGCGCCACAGGTCGCGCACGACCTCGCTCACCTTGATGACATCGCCCGAGGCGAGCTTCTCGAGGTTGGCCTTGTAGCGGCGCGACCAGTTGGTGGGCTCCTCGGTGAAGGGAGCACGGAGGACCTCGAAGACCTTGTCGAGCCCCTCGCGGCCGATGACATCGCGCACACCGACGAGATCGACGTTGTCGGCCGGCACCTCGATGGTGAGGTCGCCCTGCGTCACACGGAGTTTGAGGTAGATCTTCTCTTCGCCCTTGATGACCCGGGTCTTGACTTCGGAGATGGTCGCGGCTCCGTGGTGGGGGTAAACGACAGTTTCGCCAACCTCAAAAAGCATGAATGGATGTCCTTCCGTGACCTCTAGGATACCACAGGGGGTATGTGGTAAGGGTGACCTAACCAGCCGCCGGACGCGCGCCCGTTGTAGGCTGATCTCAAAGCGTCGACGACTCTGGAGGGTCTTGTGAGAGCTCGGTTCGCGGCATCCGTTCTGGTTGGTGCCCTGATCGTCACCGGCACCGCCGGCTGCGCGTTCGTCACCCCTCAGGCCACCACCAAGATCGTCGAGGCCTCCGATGGCGTGAACGCCAAGGTCGGCGACGTCGCCATCCGCAACGCCATCGTCATCAGCGAGGACGGCACGCTCGGCAGCCTCCTCGTCTCGTTCGTGAACGCGGGCGACCAGGCCGCCCGCGTGACGGTGCAGTACGAAGACGGCGAGAGCGGCGAGCGCGTCACCCAGACCGTGTCGGTCGCCGGCGGCGGCGCCATCACGAGCTTCGGCGACTCCGACCGCGACGACATCCTGCTCTCGAACGTCTCGCAGCCCGGCAGCCTCTTCCCGATCTACTTCCAGGCCGGCGACGCCGAGGGCGCCGAGGTGCTCGTGCCGGTGCTCAACACGTCGCTCCCGGAGTACACGGGCCTCGCCCCGACCCCGACCCCGACGCCCACCGAGACCCCGACGCCGACCCCCACGGTCGAGCCGAGCCCCGAGCCGACCGCAGACACGCCGGCCGAGCCCGAGGTCACCGAGCCGATCGAGTAGTCGGCCTCTCGGCTACCCCTCGAAGCGGTAGCCGAGCCCGCGCACGGTCACGAGCAGCGCCGGCTCCGACGGGGTCGTCTCGATCTTCGAGCGGATGCGCTTGATGTGCACGTCGAGCGTCTTGGTGTCGCCGAAGTAGTCCGACCCCCACACCCGGTCGATCAGCTGCCCCCGGGTGAGCACCCGGCCGGCGTTCCGCAGCAGAAGTTCGAGCAGCTCGAACTCCTTCAGCGGCATCGCCACCTCCTTGCCGTCGACCGACACGGTGTGCCGCTCCACGTCCATCGTCACCGGGCCCGCCGCGAGCAGGGGCTCGGCGGCGTCGACCGCTTCGACCTGCCGCCGCATCACGGCCCGGATGCGCGCGAGCAGCTCGCGGGTGGAGTACGGCTTGGTCACGTAGTCGTCGGCGCCCAGCTCGAGCCCCACGACGATGTCGATCTCGGAGTCCTTCGCCGTGAGCATGATGATCGGCACCTGCGAGCGGGTGCGGATCTCGCGGCACACCTCGGTGCCCGGGATGCCGGGGATCATGAGGTCGAGCAGGATGATGTCCACTCCCCCGCGCTCGAACTCGCTGAGGGCGCTCGGTCCGTCGGGCGCGACGGTCACTCCGTAGCCTTCGCGGCGCAGCAGATAGCTCAGCGGCTCGCTGAGCGCGGCCTCGTCTTCGACCAGCAGGATGTGGGTCATCGTTGTTTCTCTCCTCGCGAGGCGGCCGTCTCGGCCGTGGCTTCGGGTAACCGGATGGTGAAGGTGCTGCCCTGCCCGATCTGAGACCAGGCGCGGATGTCGCCGCCGTGGTTCTGCACCACGTGCTTGACGATGCTGAGGCCGAGGCCGGTGCCGCCGGTGTTGCGCGAGCGCGCCTGGTCGACACGGAAGAAGCGCTCGAACACGCGCCGCAGGTCGTCTTCGGGGATGCCGATGCCCTGGTCGGTGACCACGAGCTCGACCACACCGTCGCCGTGGTGCACGCCCACGCCGATCCGCGATCCGTCGGGCGAGTACTGCACGGCATTGGCGATGAGGTTGTTGAGGGCGAGGGTGAGCAGCGTCTCGTCGCCCATGACCTTGACCTTCTTCGAGCCGCCGACCGCGATCTTCATGCCCCGGGCGTCCGCGACCACGTGGTTCTGGTCGACGGCCGCCGACACGATGGCGTCGATGTCGAGGAGCTTCGCCGAGGCGAGCACGTCGGTCGACTGCAGCCGGGAGAGCTCGATGATCTCGCGGGTGATCTGGGTGAGCCGGGTGGCCTCTGTGCCCATGCGCCTGGCGAAGCGGCGAACCTGCTCGGGGTCGTCGGAGGCCGGCTCGAGCGCTTCGGCGAGCAGCGAGATGGCGCCGATGGGCGTCTTCAGCTCGTGGCTGATGTTCGCGATGAAGTCGCGTCGCACCTCTTCGAGACGGTAGGCCTCGGTGCGGTCCTCGGCGAGCACGAGGATGTAACGGGCGCCGAGCCTGGCCACCTGCACGTCGAGGTGGATGATCGCCTCGCCGAACGGCCCGCGGGCGAGCGTGATCTCCTCATTGATGGACTCGCCCGTCGTGCGCACCCGCGCGACGAAGCGCAGCATCTCCTCGTGCACGAGGAGACCGTTCGCCACGAGGCCGTAGGTGTAAGAGGTCTCGGAGGCCTTGACGACGTTGTTCGAGGGGTCGAGCACGAGGCCCGCGAAGTCGAGGGCGTCGATCATGTGGTCGACTCCGTCGGGCACACCGCTCGAGACGGCGGTGACCGCGTCGTTTCCCCGTCGTTCAGCCATGTGGAGCAGGATCACGAATCCTGCGCCGACGAAGAGGCCGAGTGCCAGAGACAACAGCACCAACCAGCCTGTTTCCATACGCACTACACTAATGAGTCGCCGACCCTCGGGATCCCCACGGAGGGGCGCGAGCCCACCGCTTCGTCGACTGTTCAACTCCGCGGCACCTCGCGTTAACCTCCTCCGGTGAGGATGGCCGTACCGAAGAAAGGACCCTGCACGCATGCGTGAGGTATTCCAGCAAGAGCTGCGCGAGGTTCAAGAGCGTCTCGTCGAGATCTCCGAGCTCGTGACCGTCGCCATCACGAACGCCACCACGGCGTTCAACGAGTCGAATGTCACGTTGGCCGAGACGGTCATCGCCGAAGACCCCAAGATCGACTCGCTCGCCGCGAGCCTGGACGAGCTGGCCATCGGCATCCTGGCCCTGCAGCAGCCGGTCGCCCGCGACCTGCGCATCGTCGTCACGGCCCTCCGCGTGAGCGCCTCATTGGAGCGGATGGGGGACATCGCCGAGCACATCGCTCAGCTGGCCCGCTACCGCTACCCCGACAAGGTGGTGAAGAAGAGCCTGCGCCAGACGTTCTCCGAGATGGGTCGCCTCGACGTGGAGATCGCGAAGAAGCTCACCGTGCTCCTGAAGACGGAGGACGTGCAGCTGGCGGACGAGATCCGCAACGATGACGACCAGATCGACGAGCTGCACGTGAGCGTCTTCGACGCGGTGCTCGGCGCGCACTGGAAGGGCGAGGCGGTCGACACGGTCGACGTCACGCTCGCGAGCCGCTACCACGAGCGCTTCGCCGACCACGCGGTCTCGATCGCCAAGAAGGTGCAGTACCTGGCCACCGGCGAGTGGCCGAGCAGCAGCTCCAACGCGTAACCGCGCGTTCACCGACGAAGCCCCCGGCGCCCTCAGAGGGCCGGGGGCTTCGTCGTGCGAGCGGCGGGTCGCAGCTGATCAGGCTTCGGGCGACATGACGACGATGGCCCGCCCCTTGATGCCGCCGCGATCCAGCAGCGCGAACGCCTCCCCCGCCTCCTCGAGCGGGAACCGTCGGGTCACGGCGTCCTCGACGTCGTAGCCGCCTTCGGCCGCCATGCGCACCACCTCGGGGAGGTCCTCACGCGTGCGGGCCCCGAACGAGCCGACGATCTCCTGGCCGCGACGCACGAGCGGCGTGATGGGCACGGCCGCGGTCGCGGCACCGGCGGCGATGCCGACGGCGACCATCCGGCCGCCCTCACGAAGGAGCGACACCGCGAGCTCGAAGGTCTCCGGGCGGCCGAGCGCCTCGAAGGCCACGTGCACCCCCTTGCCGCCGGTGGCCTCGCGCACCCTCGCCAAGGCGTCTTCGGTACGGGAGTTGATGACGACGTCGGCGCCGAGCTCCCGGGCGGCGGCGAGCTTGTCGTCGTCGACGTCGATCGCGATGATCGGATGCGCGCCGGCCCACCGCCCCACCTGGATGAGGCTCGAGCCGATCCCGCCTGTGGCCACGATGGCCATCGAGCGGCCGGCGGTGAGACCCGACTTCTGCACGGCCCCGTAGGCGGTGAAGGCGGCGCAGCCGAGCACGGCGGCCTCCTCGAGCGGCACGCCGTCGGGGAGCTTCGCGAGCGCGGCCACCGGCACCACCGAGTACTCGGCGAGACCTGCCATGGAGTACATCGAGAGCCGGCTGCCGTCGGCGCGGGTGAGCCTCGAGGTGCCGTCGAAGAGATTGCCCTTCAGGCGGTTCTCGCCGAAGAACACCTCGCACATGTCGTCGCGGCCCTCGAGGCACGGCTCGCAGCGCGTGCACGGCATGATGAACGCGCCGACCACCCGGTCGCCGACGGCGAGACCGGAGTCGGAGGCCGATTCCTGGCCGTCGGCGCCACCCCCGAACGACACGATGGTGCCGCTGACCTCGTGTCCCATCACGGCGGGTGCGGGGAACGCCACCTCGCCCTTCATGACGTGCAGATCGGTGTGGCAGACCCCGCAGGCCGCGACCCGCAGCAGGGCCTCCCCCGCCTTGGGCTCGGGGACCGGGACGGTCTCGACCGTGAGGGCGCTCGACGTGCCCTCCCAGATCGCGGCCCTCATCGACGCCGTTGTCGACTCGGCCACGGTGCTACTTCTTGCCCTGCGCGGCGACCGCGGCGGCACCGGCGGCGGCGGCCTCCGGATCGAGGTACTCGGCGGGGCCGACGGGCACGAACGACTCGTCGAGCTTGTAGACGAGCGGGATGCCGGTGGGGATGTTGAGCTCGGCGATGTCGTCGTCGGAGATGCCGTCGAGGTGCTTCACGAGCGCGCGCAGCGAGTTGCCGTGGGCCGTGACGAGCACGGTCTTGCCGAGGGCGAGGTCGGGCTGGATGTCCGACTCCCAGTAGGGCAGCATCCGCTCGATGACGTCCTTCAGGCACTCGGTGCGGGGCACGTCGTCGCCGAGGTCGGCGTAGCGCGGGTCACCGACCTGCGAGTAGGGGTCGGCGTCGTCGATGGGGGGCGGCGGCACGTCGAACGAGCGGCGCCAGGTCTGGAACTGCTCTGGACCGTACTCGGCGAGGGTCTGCGCCTTGTCCTTGCCCTGCAGGGCGCCGTAGTGGCGCTCGTTGAGCCGCCAGGAGCGCTTGACGTCGATCCACGAGCGGCCGGCCTCGGCGAGCGCGAGTTCGGCGGTGCGGATGGCTCGGGTGAGGCGCGAGGTGTACAGCACGTCGGGCAGGGTTCCGGATGCGGCGAGGAGCTCGCCGGCGCGGGTCGCCTCTCCGACGCCCTGCTCCGAGAGGTCGACGTCGACCCATCCGGTGAACAGGTTCTTCTGGTTCCACTCGCTGTTGCCGTGGCGCAGGAGGATGAGGGTGTAGGGCTCAGTCGACATGCCTCCATACTATTGGGGGCATGCCTATCGGTGCCGTGACCCGGGGAACGACGAATACCAATCGGCTCCGCCGGGTCGACCGCTTCATCACGACGCTCCCGGTGCTGCGGCAGACGGCCGATCCGCTCGTGGTCGACCTCGGCTACGGCGCGAGCGGCGTCACCGCGTTCGAACTGCAGGCGCGCCTCGCGGCCGTGCGGCCGGACGTTCACGTGCGAGGTCTCGAGATCGCTCCCGAGCGCGTGGCCACGGCCACCGCGCAGCTGAAGGAGGTGCGGGACGGCCGCACGAGCTTCGCCCCGGATGCGTCGGTCGACTTCGCGCTCGGCGGCTTCGAGGTGCCGCTCCCGGCGGGCCGGCGGGCCGCCGTCATCCGCGCGTTCAACGTGCTGCGGCAGTACGACGAGTCGCAGGTGGCGGAGTCGTGGGAGCTCATGGTCTCCCGGCTGCAGCCCGAGGGCGTGCTGGTCGAGGGCACCTGCAACGAGGTCGGTCGTGTGAGCAGCTGGGTGGTCGTGGGGCACGACGGGCCGCGCACGTTCAGCCTGTCGCTCCGGCTGACCGGGCTCGAGCATCCGTCGATCGTCGCCGAGCGCCTGCCGAAGGCTCTCATCCACCGCAACGTGCCCGGGGAGCCGGTGCACCGGCTGCTCGCCGATCTCGACCGGTTCTGGCAGCACAATGCGAGCCTCGGGACCTACGGCCCCGTGCAGCGCTGGCTCGCGACCCTGGCGTCCCTCGCCGCGACGGACTGGCCGGTGCAGACGCCGAAGCGCCGGCAGCGGCTCGGTGAGCTCACACTGCCGTGGAGCTCGGTGGCACCCGCTACTTGATCGGGAGCTCGACCTCCTGGTCGCCGACGCGCACGGTGAGCGGCTCGGTGGTGGTCACGGAGTCCGGGGTCCAGAACACCGAGGTGTGCGGCACGAAGTCCATGGTGCAGGGCTGGTCATCGGACAGCGGCACGGTCGCGATCTCGACCACGTTGCCCTCGCCCTCGCCGTCGGCCTCGGGCTCGACGACCGTGATCTTCGAGCCGATCACGGGGCAGGTGGAGCTGCCCGAGATCGCGACGCCGATCTGCGAGCCCTCGTGCAGCCAGAAGGCCTGAAGACCAGAGTCCTCGCCGCCCTCGCTCTCGGTGATGATGTGCTCCTCGTCCGGCAGGCCCGAGAAGTTCTCGGTGGGGCCGGTGACGGTGCAGCCGGTCAGCGCGAAGGCTGCGGCGAGGGTGGCGACCGTGAGCGGAACGAGCTTTCGCATCTTCATGGCACTACGGTATCGCGGATCTCAGGCCGTGAGCGCGACGGCGATCTGCGCGCCGAGCGCGACATTGCCGCGATAGACCTCGACGTTGACGTCAAGGCTCGCTCCGCCGGTCGTGCGCTGCACGAAGTCGAGCAGGAACGGCGTGGTCTCGTTGCCGGAGATGCCCGCGGCATCGGCCGCCGCGAGCGCCTCGGCGAGCACGGAGTCGTGCACGGCGGGGTCGAGCTGCTTGTCGGCGGCGACGGGGTTCGCCACCAGGAGGGTCGAGGCGATCCGGAGGGCGTCGCGCGCCGCGACGACGCGCGCGATCTCCTCGGGGCTGTCGACCGAGTACTCGATGTCATAGCCGGAGTCGGAGATGTAGAAGCCCGGGTAGTCGGTCGTGCGGTAGCCCACCACGGCGAGGTTGAGGGTCTCGAGCCGCTCGAGCGTGAGCGGGATGTCGAGGATCGACTTCACGCCCGCGCTCACCACCACGAGGGGGAGGGTGGCGAGGGTGCCGAGGTCGGCCGACTCGTCGAAGGTGGTCTCGGCACCGCGGTGCACGCCGCCGAGGCCGCCGGTGGAGAACACCCGCACGCCGGCGAGCGTGGCGAGGTACGCCGTGGCCGCCACCGTGGTGCCGCCGTTGAGCGTCTTCGCCGAGGCCACGGGGATGTCGCGGAGGCTCACCTTGACCACGGCGTCGTCGTTCGAGAGGCGCTCGATCTCGGCGGTCGAGAGGCCGACCGTGGGCACGCCGTCGACGAGGCCGATGGTGGCGGGCACGACGCCCGCGGCACGCACGTGCTCCTCGGCCTCGAGGGCGACCTCGACGTTGCGGGGGCGGGGCAGGCCGTGGGTGAAGATGGTGGACTCGAGGGCCAGCACGGGGCGCCCGTCGGCGACGGCGGCGCGGACCTCGTCTGAGATCGCGAGGAATTCTGCGGGCACGGTGGTGTCTCCTTCATCCGAAAGCGTGCTCCCACACTACGAGCCGGGGCTCGATCGCATCAAGCTGACAGTGGCGCGGATTGATAGGCTGAGGCTATGGAATTCTCGCTGCGGCAGGTGGAGGCGTTCCACGCCGTCGCGACGCGGCTCCACTTCGGCCGCGCGGCCGAGTCGCTCTTCGTCTCGCAGTCGGTCGTGAGCCAGGAGGTGCGCCGGCTCGAGCAGCGACTGGGGCTCGCCCTCTTCGACCGGTCCACGCGATCCGTGGCC
>NZ_JAHFUY010000130.1 GCF_023264895.1 Herbiconiux sp.
GAAGGGCTTCGTGAGGTAGTCGTCGGCGCCGGCCTCGAGGCCCTGCAGCGTGTCGATCTCCTCGTCGCGCGCCGTGAGCATCACGAGGTAGGTGTTGCTGAAGGCCCGGATGCGCTTGGCCGCCTCGAACCCGTCGATGCCGGGCATGCTGACGTCGAGCGTGGTGACCATGGGGTCGTAGGCGCGCACGGCCTGCACACCGTCGAGGCCGTTCCCGGTGGCGATGACCTCGAAGCCGGCCTGCGTCAGCACGGTCTCGAGCAGGTGGCGGATGTCGGCATCGTCTTCGATGATGACCGCGACGCGTCGTTCCGGTTGAGTGTCCATTGCCATGATCGTACCAATCGTCAGGGGATCGGATGAGGGAACTGCTCCGGGAGGGCCCGGAGCGGGCTACCAGCCGGCGTTCGCGGCCAGTTCGAGGGCGTTCTCGTTCCACCACTCGCCGGCGGTCGGGCCACCGTTGCACGGCCCGTCGCTCTCTCCGGGCGGCTTGATCCAGAGCGTCGCGTCCTCCGCAGAGCCCGCGCGCGCGGCGACCGGTTCCGCGCCGACGGCCCGGCCGGGAGGGTTGCACCACTCGCCGTTCGAGCCGTTGCCGTTGCGGCCGGTGTCGATCACGTAGTGGGCGCCGTTCGTGAGGCCCGAGATCTCGGCGGCGTAGGCCCGCTCGAGGTCGGTCGTGTTGTAGTTCGAGACGTTGGTCGAGAAGCCCCGCGCCCGCTCGACTCCCGCGCGGTTCAGCAGATCGGCCATCTCGGCGGGCGGCCCCCAGTTGGAGTGGCCCGCGTCGATGTAGACCACGAGACCGGCACCGGCGAGGATGTCGACGGCCGAGCCGACCTCATCGAGCCGCTCGTCGACGTTGTCGCACTCGTCGGCGAGCGCCAGCGCATCCGGTTCGAGGATGACGACGGCCGTGCTGCCGGTGAGGGCGTCGGCGATCTCCTGCACCCACACCGGGTACTCCTCGGCCGAGAGCCCGCCGCCCGAGAAGTTGCCGCAGTCGCGGTTCGGCACGCCGTAGACCGTGAACACCGGTGACTGGCCGAGCTTCTCCGCGGCATCCGCGATGCCCGAGACGTAGTCGCCCACCTCGCCCGCCGGGTACTTCTCCGGGGTGACCCAGATGGCCGTCGGTACCGCGGCGATGCGGTCGAAGACCTCGGCGTCGGCCTCGTCGCCCGCATCGCGCACCGAGGCGGCGGCGGTGGCGGCCTTCGAACCGGGGTCGGCGTAGAGCGAGCGCGACGCGAAGGGGTTGTCGGAGGCCACGCCGCCCTGGGCGAGGATCGAGCCGACGCCCACGACCATGGCGCCCAGCACGCCCACGATCGCGACGATGGCCACAGCCAGCCCGATGCGCGGCAGAACTCGTGTCACGGATGGCCCTTCGGTCGCAGGTCCTTTCAGCCTAGCGGCACCGGGGCCCCGCCCCGGCTGACGCGACTACCGGACTGCGGGGGCCGAGGTGGGCGCGGAGGCCGGAGCGTTCCGCCCCACCGTCCCCGCGGCGCCGTTGGCCTTCAGCCGCGACATCGTCTGCGCGAACGGCACCGGCCGGCCGTAGAAGAAGCCCTGCGCGTGACGCACGCCGATGCCGATCAGGATGTCGACGGCATCCCGGGTCTCGACGCCCTCGACCACGGTGGAGTAGTCGAACGCGTCGCCGAACCCCTGCAGGGCGCGCACGACCTCGCGCTGGCGCATCTCGTCGAGATTGTCGACGAGCGAGCGGTCGATCTTCAGGATGTCCATCGGGATGCGCACGAGGGCACCCACGCTCGAGGCCTCCGAGCCGTAGTCGTCGAGCGCGATGAGCACGCCCAGCGAGCGGAAGTACTCCGCCTGCGCGCGCAGGTCGTCGTCGATGTCCTTCGTCGAGCGCTCGTTGAGCTCGAGGCACAGCGTGATGTCGGGGTAGCGCGGCACGATGTCCTTGAGGAACGCGCCCACGTGCTCGTCGCGGATCTGCTCGACCTCGAGGTTGATCGTCACGACGCTGATCGAGGGCACGACCTTCCGGAACTCGCGCGCCGACTTCAGCGACGCGGCGATCACCTGGGTGGTCAGCAGGTCCATCCGGCCGAGGCCCTTGGCCTTCTCGATCAGCGACGAGGTCGAGATGCGGCCGAGCTCCGGATGCGTGTAGCGCACGAGCGACTCGAAGGCCCAGATCTTGTCCTCCACCGTGTTGACGATGGGCTGGTAGACGACGTTGAGGATGCCGTCGTCGATGGCCTTCGCCACGATCTCGTTGATGCGGCTCGAGCGGTGGGGCGAGATCCCGATCGACGACTCGAACGACGGGCCGCCCTGGCGCCTGGACTTCTTGATGGCGAGCATCGAGTGGTCGGCGTCGACCACGATCGACTGCGGATCGGTCTCCTGGTGGCCCGAGTAGGCGAGGCCGACGCTCACGAGCGGGCGGTACTCGCGGCCGCCGAGGGTGGCCGGGGCACCGACGTTGGCCACGATGTGGTCGGCCACGCTCTTGGCCTCGGCGAGCGACTGGAGCTTGGTGAGGATGATGACGAACTCGTCGCCACCCACCCGCGCCACGAAGTCGTGCGGGCGCACGCTCGCCCGCAGGCGGGTGGCCACCGTGGCGAGCACCTCGTCGCCGATGTGGTGGCCCTCGGTGTCGTTGAGGCGCTTGAACTGGTCGAGGTCGATGAAGAGCACCGCGATGCCGGAGGCGTAGGTGCGGTCCTCGTTGAGGCGGGCGAGCGAGCGCTGGAAGGCGTTGTAGTTCGGCAGCCCCGTGAGCGAGTCGCGGTCGACCCGGTCGAGCAGGGTGTCGTAGGCGCCGCGCACGCGAGCGGTCTCGGAGGCGATGTGGCCGATCGCGTCGAGGGCGAGCTCGTCGTCGGGCGTGAACGGGGTGCCGCCGTTCTTGCGGCTCGCCACGAGGTACTCCGTGGGCTCCACCGCGTCCTGCTGGTGCTCCTGGGTCACGCCGTCGCCCTCGCCCGACACGGCCTCGGCGGCCAGCTGCGGGTCGGTGGAGTCGAGCGAGGAGAAGCGCGCGCCGATCTCGTTGCGGCCGGGCGGGGTGCGCCGCACCTCGAACTCCCCCGCGTCGATCGCCCGGCGGGCGAAGTCGACCATGAGGGCCTTCGTGTCGCTCTCCGCGTCCCACGGCAGCGCACGGGCGGCATCCACCACTCCGCTCAGACGCTGCTCGCTCAGCCGGGTCTGGCGGCGCTTCGCGGCGCCGTAGAAGAACAGTGCCACCACGAGAAGCGGCACGGTCTCGCGCGCGAGCCTGAGCTCGGCCTCGGCACCGTCCACGATGCGGAACATGCCCGTGGTCGTGACGTAGACGGCCACCGCCACGAGCGAGCAGAGGGCCATCACCCCCACCAGGCGCAGGGGGCTGAGGCCGCTGATGCCGAACGCGTTGTCGATGCTCCACCGGCCGCGCTCCCGCACGAAGTCGACGAACAGCACCACCACCATGTAGGCCACGACGCTCACGACCACGGCCACGAGCGGCCAGACCCCCACGTCGACGAGACCCCTCGACAGCAGCACGAACGCGATCGCGCCGACCGCGGCGATGCCCGCCCACTGCACCGCCATCCAGAGGCTGCGCGACGTGATCCACTTCGAGGCGAAGTAGGCCAGCACCCACAGGCCGACGTCGAGCACCGGGTCGTCGCCGGCGGTGCCGATCACGAGGAAGGCGCTCGCCACCCCGAGCGGCGGGAGGCCGACGACCCGGCTGATCGGCAGCTGGTAGACGGCGGTGACGCCCACGCTGATGAGGAAGACGACGCAGCCCAGCCAGCTCGGCGGCGGGTTCTGCAGGCCCGAGGCGACACCCACGGCGACGGTCGCCACGGCGATCACCAGGAGCACGACCGACATGACGAGCTGGCTCGTGCCGCCGCGGCCCGTGCGCGATTGGAGCCTGACACCCATGCCGTGAGTTTAGCCCCCGGTTTCAGCGCGGCGCGGTCCGTGGCCGCGGGGGTGCGGGGTCACAGGCCGAGCTCGTCGAGAGCCGCTTCCATACGGCGCGTCATCTCGGCGTAGCCGTCGTCGTTCGGGTGCTGGCGGTCGGCGGCCATCCACTCCGGATGCCCCTCGATCCAGCGCGAGGCGCCGGCGATGTGGTCGGCGCCGACGGCCTCGGCGCCCTCGCGCACCCAGCCGATGATCTGCTCCACGGAGTCGGGGCGGGCATCCGTGTACCAGAAGGGCTCGACCACGATGAGTCGGGCATCCGGGAGCTCATCGCGGAGGGTCTCGAGGTCGGTCGTGATGGCATCCTGGATGTCGTCGGCGCGGCCCGGCATGGAGAAGTTGTCGTTGAGGCCCATCGTCACGAAGACGATGTCGGGCTGCGCCTCGATGATCTTCGGCACCTCGTCGTCGGGGCCGTAGTCGGGCGGGGTGCTCGACCGGTTGTTGACGAAGCCGAGGCCGTTGACGCTCGGGTTGAACTCGTTCCACCCTCGCTCGAGGCTGATGGCGGTCGACCAGCGGTGCGACGGATCGGAGGCGCCCGTGCCGAGCGTGTAGGAGTCGCCGTAGAACGCGACGACCGGAGCGTCGGGGTCGACGGCGGACGGCTGGGCGGCGGGCGCGGCCTCGCCGGCGGCCTGCCCGCTCCGCCCCGAGATCGCGGACACCATGAGGAGGAAGAACGTCACGGCGGCCACGAAGGCCACCACGCCGATCACAAGATTCCGCAGCCGAGGGTTCACCGAAGCATTTCGGAGCCCTCCCCCCAAGTGGTTTGGTCAGGCAGCCCGATCCTCAACCGCGGCCGAACCCGTCCACTCCGAACGCATCGCCACAGCAGTCAACGACCCGAACCCAGCAGGCCTTACTCGCCGACCCAAGGCGGTACGTCCGCCGCGAAGCGACGGACGCACCGCATGTCGCCTGCGCCGCACAGGGGGCGGCGCAGCACAAACTCAGCCAGCCAGCACTTCAGCGATCTGCACCGCGTTCAGCGCCGCACCCTTCCGCAGGTTGTCGTTGCTGATGAAGAGCACGAGACCGCGGCGGCCCTCGGCCGACTGGTCCTGGCGGATGCGACCGACGTAGCTCGGGTCGTTGCCGGCCGCCTGGAGCGGGGTCGGGACATCCGAGATCGCCACGCCCGGCGCATCCTTCAGCAGCTCGTAGGCGCGCTCGGGGGTGATGTCGTTGGCGAACTCTGCGTTGATGGAGAGCGAGTGGCCGGTGAAGACGGGCACGCGCACGCAGGTGCCGGCCACGCGGAGGCCGGGGAGCTCGAGGATCTTGCGGCTCTCGTTGCGGAGCTTCTTCTCCTCGTCGGTCTCGAGCTCGCCGTCGTCGACGATCGAGCCGGCGAGGGGGATGACGTCGAAGGCGATGTTGGCGACGTACTTGTTCGGCGCCGGCATGGTGACGGCTCCGCCGTCGTGCACGAGGCCGAGCAGCGCGTCGCGGTCGGCGGTCGCGGCGATCGCCTGGTCGGCGAGCTCCTCGGCGCCGGCGAGACCGGAGCCCGAGACCGCCTGGTAGGTGCTCACGATGAGCCGCTCGAGACCGGCGTCGGCGTCGAGCACCTTGAGCACGGGCATCGCGGCCATGGTGGTGCAGTTGGGGTTCGCGATGATCCCCTTCTTGGCCTGGGCGATGGCGTGCGGGTTGACCTCGGAGACGACGAGCGGCACGTCGGGGTCCATGCGCCAGGCGCTGGAGTTGTCGATGACGGTCACACCGGCGGCGGCGAAGCGCGGGGCCTGGGCGCGGGAGGCGGTGGCTCCGGCCGAGAAGAGGGCGATGTCGAGGCCCGTGGGGTCGGCGGTCTCGGTGTCCTCCACCTCGATGTCGACGCCGCGGAACGGCAGCGTGGTGCCGGCGGAGCGCGCCGACGCGAAGAAGCGGATGCTGGCGACGGGGAAGTCGCGCTCCTCGAGGAGCTTCCGCATGACCTTGCCGACCTGGCCGGTGGCGCCGACGACGCCGACGTGAAGTGCCTTGCTCATGATCTCTCTTCTCTCTCTCGCCATCCCACGAGTGGGCAGTTTCGGCCCGAAAACACGACGGGAAGGGCCGAAAGTGCCCACTCGTGGGAAGGGAAGGCGGGGGGTCTAGCGGCCGGTGCCGGCGTGCACGACGGCCTCGTTCTCGGCGTCGAGGCCGAAGGCGGTGTGCACCACGCGCAGGGCGTCGTTGATGGTGTCGGCGCGGGTGACGACCGAGATGCGGATCTCGGAGGTCGAGATCATCTCGATGTTGATGCCCGCCTCGTAGAGCGCCGTGAACAGCTTCGCCGAGACGCCCGCGTTCGTGCGCATTCCGGCGCCCACGAGGGCGAGCTTGCCGATCTGGTCGTCGTACTGCAGGGCCTTGAAGCCCGAGTCCTCCTGCTCGGCGCGGAGGGCCGTGAGCACGAGCTGCCCCTCGCTCTTGGGCAGGGTGAACGAGATGTCGGTGAGACCGGTCGACGCAGCCGAGACGTTCTGCACGATCATGTCGATGTTCGCGCCCGTCTTCGCCACGATCGTGAAGATCTGCGCGGCCTTGCCCGGGATGTCGGGCACGCCGACCACGGTGATCTTGGCTTCGCTCAGGTCGGTGGCGACTCCGGCGATCAGGGGCTCTTCCACAGCGGTCTCGCTTTCGGTGGGGTTGTAGACGATCGTGCCCTCGTTGTTGTTGAAGCTCGAGCGCACGTGCAGGGTGACGCCGTGGCGCCGGGCGTACTCGACGGCGCGGATGTAGAGCACCTTCGCGCCGTTGGCCGCGAGCTCGAGCATCTCCTCGCTCGTGATGCGGTCGATCTTCTGCGCCTTGGGCACGAGGCGCGGATCGGCGGAGAAGATGCCGTCGACGTCGGTGTAGATCTCGCAGACGTCGGCGTTCAGGGCGGCGGCGAGCGCCACGGCCGTGGTGTCGGAGCCGCCGCGGCCGAGGGTCGTGATGTCCTTCGTGTCGCGGTTGAAGCCCTGGAAGCCCGCCACGATCACGATCGCACCCTCGTCGAGCGCTTCGCGGAGCCGCACCGGCGTGACGTCGACGATGCGGGCGGCGCCGTGGCGCGCATCCGTGATCATGCCGGCCTGGGAGCCCGTGAAACTGCGGGCGTCGTGGCCGAGTGATTCGATGGCCATGGCGAGCAGTGCCATCGAGATGCGCTCCCCGGCCGAGAGGAGCATGTCCATCTCGCGAGGGGCGGGGATGGGGGCGACCTCGTGGGCGAGGTCGAGCAGCTCGTCGGTGGTGTCGCCCATGGCGCTCACGGCGACGACGACCTCGTTGCCGGCCTTGCGGGTCTCGACGATGCGCTTGGCGACGCGCTTGATGCTCTCGGCGTCGGCGACGGATGACCCGCCGAACTTCTGCACGATCAAGCTCACGGGGACTCCTGGGGGTACGGGCGCGGGATCGGGTGTCGGAACCCGACTTCCCACTATATCGCCGGAGGTATGCGGGGGCGGCTATGCGGCGGGGCCGCCTGCGGTCACTTGGCCTGGTCGTAGCTGTCGACGGTGGCGACCGTGACCGGGAACTCCACGGGCGCGTCGCCGAAGATGAGGCGGCCGGCCTCGGCGGCGGCCTCCCGCAGCTCCTGGGCGACGCGATCGGCGTGCTCGAGCGGGGTGTGCACCACGAGCTCGTCGTGCAGGAAGAAGGCGAGGTGCGGGCGGTGCTCGAGGGGCGCGGGTGCGTCGCCGACGGCTGCGGCCGGATCGCCGAGGGGTGCGGGTGCATCGCCGAAGGGTGCGGCTGCGTCGCCGAGGGTCCAGAGGCGCCGTCGCACCGACGCGATCCAGCACAGCGCCCACTCGGCCGCCGTGCCCTGCACCACGAAGTTGCGGGTGAAGCGCCCCCAGCTGCGCGCGCTCGAGCGCGCCCGGGCGCGGAGCTGCTCGGTGGCACCGTCGGCGGCGGCCTCGTCGCGGAGGTCGAGCCAGTCGTCGCCCGGCCTCGGGCTCGTGCGGCCGAGGCGGGTCGAGACGGTCGCGCCCGCCTCGCCGGCGCGAGCGGCATTCTCCACGAAGTCGATCGCGGCGGGGAACGCCCGGGCCAGCCGTGGCAGCATGCGGCCGCTCTCGCCCGTGGTGCCGCCGTACATGGCGCCGAGCATCCCGAGCTTGGCCTGCGGGCGGGTGTCGACGGCACCCGTGGCGACGATGCCGTCGTAGAGGTCGCGGCCCCGGCCGGCGGCGGCCATGGCGCGGTCGCCGGCGAGGGCGGCGAGGATGCGGGGCTCGAGCTGGGCGGCATCGGCCACCACGAGCACGCGGCCGGGGTCGGCGATCACCGCGCTCCGCACGAGCTTGGGCAGCTGCAGGGCGCCGCCGCCCTCGGAGGCCCAGCGGCCGGTGACGACGCCGCCCGGGAGGTAGGTGGGGTGGAAGCGGCCGTCGCGCACCCAGGTGTCGAGCCAGTTCCAGCCGTTGGCGGTGAGCAGGCGGGCGCGCTTCTTGTAGTCGAGGAGTGGCTCGATGGCCGGGTGGCGGATCTTCTCTAGCTCCCACGAGCGGGTGCTCGACACCGTGAGGCCGGCGCGGCGGAGCGACTTGAGCAGTTCGGCCGGGGAGTCAGGGTTGGCGGCGGGGTCGTCGAGGGCCTCGCGGATGCGCTGGAGCAGCTCGGCGAGGCGGGCCGGCCGCTCGTCGGGGCGGGCCGGGCGGGGGCCGAGGAGGTCGGTGAGCACGGCGTCGTGGCGGGTCGTGCTCCAGGGGAGGCCGACGTGGCGCATCTCGGCGGCGGCGAGGGCGCCGGCCGACTCCGCGGCGAGGAGCAGGGCGATGCGGCCGGCG
>NZ_JAHFUY010000131.1 GCF_023264895.1 Herbiconiux sp.
TCGTGCTGCAGCAGATCGCCAACGCGATCTCCACGAACAACCCCGAGGTGCACCTCATGGTCGTGCTCGTCGACGAGCGGCCCGAAGAGGTCACCGACATGCAGCGCACCGTCAAGGGCGAGGTCATCGCCTCCACCTTCGACCGTCCGGCCGAAGACCACACCACGGTCGCCGAGCTCGCCATCGAGCGCGCCAAGCGCCTCGTCGAGCTCGGTCACGACGTGGTCGTGCTGCTCGACTCGATCACCCGCCTCGGCCGCGCCTACAACCTGGCGTCGCCGGCCTCCGGCCGCATCCTCTCCGGTGGTGTCGACGCCTCGGCGCTGTACCCGCCTAAGCGCTTCTTCGGAGCCGCCCGCAACATCGAGAACGGCGGATCGCTCACGATCCTCGCGACCGCTCTCGTGGAGACCGGCTCGAAGATGGACGAGGTGATCTTCGAGGAGTTCAAGGGCACCGGCAACTCCGAGCTCCGCCTCTCCCGTCAGCTCGCCGACAAGCGCATCTTCCCGGCCGTCGACGTCAACGCGTCGTCCACCCGCCGCGAGGAGCTCCTGATGGGCGCCGACGAGACCAAGATCACCTGGAAGCTCCGTCGTGCCCTCGCGGGTGTCGACCAGCAGCAGGCGCTCGAGATCGTGCTCGGCCGCCTCAAGGAGACCTCCTCGAACGTCGAGTTCCTCATGCAGGTGCAGAAGTCGATGCCCGCTCCCGCGGGTGGCCACAGCAACGGCAACGGGCACGCTGGCCACAAGGCCGACTGATGTTCGAGTCCGTCGCGGCCCTGCAGGCCGAGCACGACGACCTGCAGCAGCAGCTGTCCGATCCCGCGCTCCACGGTGATCCGGCGCGCTCGAAGCGGGTCAACCGGCGCTACGCCGAGCTGAGCCGCATCGTGGCCGCGCACACCGCGTGGCAGCAGAACGTCGACGACCTCGAGGCGGCGCGCGAGCTCGCCGACGAGGATCCGGCGTTCGCGGAGGAGATCCCGAGCCTCGAGGAGTCGCTCGTGGAGAAGGAGGAGACGCTCCGGCGCCTCCTCATCCCGCGCGACCCGGATGACGCCCGCGACGTGATCATGGAGATCAAGGGCGGTGAGGGCGGTGCCGAGAGCATGCTCTTCGTGGCCGATCTGCTTCGCATGTACCTGCACTACGCCGAGTCGAAGGGCTGGAAGACCGAGCTCCTCGAGCGCACCGAGAGCGATCTCGGCGGCTACAAAGACGTGCAGATCGCGGTCAAGGGTCGCTCGGCCGACCCCGCCGAGGGCGTCTGGGCGCACCTGAAGTACGAGGGCGGCGTGCACCGCGTGCAGCGCGTGCCCGCGACCGAGTCGCAGGGCCGCATCCACACCTCCGCCGCCGGCGTGCTCGTCTTCCCCGAGGTCGACGAGCCCGAAGAGGTCGAGATCAGCCCCAACGACCTCAAGATCGACGTGTTCCGCTCCTCCGGCCCCGGCGGCCAGTCGGTCAACACGACCGACTCCGCCGTGCGCATCACCCACCTCCCCACCGGGATCGTGGTGTCGATGCAGAACGAGAAGAGCCAGCTGCAGAACCGTGAGGCCGGCATGCGCGTGCTCCGCGCCCGCATCCTCGCCAAGCAGCAGGAGGAGCTCGACGCCGAGGCGAGTGCGGCCCGCAAGAGCCAGATCCGCTCGGTCGACCGCTCCGAGCGCATCCGCACCTACAACTACCCCGAGAACCGCATCGCCGACCACCGCACCGGGTACAAGGCGTACAACCTCGACCAGGTGATGGACGGCGCGCTCGAGCCCATCATCCAGTCGGCCATCACGGCCGACGAGGAGTCGAGGCTCGCGGCCATCGGGACCGACTCGTGACGGCCGGCGTCATCACCGAGCGCCCGGGCCTCGATCGCCCCGTGACCGTGCGCTCGCTGTTCCAGCGCGCCGTCGACATCCTCGCGGCGAGCGGCATCGCCGACCCGCAGGTCGACGCCGAGCTGCTGATCGGCCATGTCCTCGGCGCCTCGCGCGGTCGCGTGCAGTCGCTCACGGTGACGGATGCGCCGATCGGCCCCGAGGAGACCCTCGCGATCGTCGAGGCCGTCGAGCGCCGGGCCGCCCGGGAGCCGCTGCAGCACATCACGGGCACCGCGTTCTTCCGCTCGCTCGAGCTCTCGGTGGGCCCCGGCGTCTTCGTGCCGCGGCCCGAGACGGAGTTCGTGGCCGGCCTCGCCATCGACGCCCTGCGTGCCGTCGTGCCCGCGGGCGACCCTCTTCTCGCGGAGGAGGCGGAGCCCGCTGCCGTCGATCTCGGCACGGGAAGCGGCGCCATCGCGCTCGCCCTCGCCACCGAGGTGCCGCACGCCCGCGTGGTGGCCGTCGAGAACTCCACCGCCGCGTTCATCTGGGCCAAGGAGAACTTCCGCCGGGTCGGCGCCCCGAACTCCCGCCTGATCTTCATCGACCTCGCCGACGCCCTGCCCGAGGAGGGCGGCCGCTTCGACGTCGTCGTCTCGAACCCGCCGTACATCCCGCTCGGGGCGATCCCGCGCGATCCCGAGGTGCGCCTGCACGACCCCGAGCACGCCCTCTACGGCGGCGAGGACGGGCTCGACGTGGTGCGGAGCGTCTCGCAGACGGCTGCCCGACTCACCCGCCCGGGCGGAACCCTCGTGATCGAGCACGGCGAACTGCAGGGCGCCGACATCCGCGCGCTCCTCGAGGCCGACGGCTGGCGCGCCACCGCGACCCACCGCGATCTCACAGGCCGTGATCGCGCCACCACGGCGCTACGCTAGAACCCCACGCCAGGAGGCACTCATGGAACCCATCTCATTCACGTTCGGCGTCGTCGGCCTCATCATCTTCATCGTCACGGTCGTCTCGATCGTCAAGAACCCCAACCACGGGGGAGTCGGCAAGTTCGTCTGGATCCTGGTGGCGTTCTTCCTCTCGATCCTCGGTTCCATCCTCTGGCTGATCTTCGGCCGCGGCCGGGTCTCCAAGTAGCCGTCGCCTCCGCCCGAGGGCGGAAGACGGCTCCGGCTATCATGGACAGCGAGATGGCTGCACTTTACGACTGCTCCGCGCCGACGGAGCTCCTCACCGGGATGCGCCTCTCACGGGCCGCGATCGCCAAGGGCGAACTCGTGGTGCTGCCCACCGACACGGTGTACGGCCTCGCCGCCGACGCCTTCACACCCTCGGCCGTGCAGCGCCTGCTCGACGCCAAGGGCCGCACCCGGCAGTCCCCGCCGCCCGTGCTCATCCCGGGCCTCGCCACCCTCGACGCGCTGGCCACGGGCATCCCGGATGCCGTGCGCGACCTCGTGAAGGCGTTCTGGCCGGGCGGGCTCACCATCATCCTCCGCGCCACGCCCTCGCTCGCCTGGGATCTCGGCGAGACGGGCGGCACGGTCGCCCTGCGCATGCCGGACGACGAGATCGCCCTCGCCCTCCTCGCCGAGACGGGGCCGCTCGCGGTCTCGAGCGCCAACCTCACCGGGCAGCCCGCCGCCATGACCGCGGCCGAGGCCCAGGGCATGCTCGGCGACAGCGTCTCGGTCTACCTCGATGGGGGAGTGCGAGACGGTGGCAGCGCCTCCACCATCCTCGACGCCACCGATCCGGCCGCGTTCCGGATCGTCCGCCACGGCGCGGTGAGCGACGACGCCCTGCGTGAGGTCGCCGGCGACCTCCTGGCAGGCGCCTGACCCATGCGCTTCTACCTCCTCGTCGCCCTCGTCTCCGCGGTCGTGACCTTCGGGCTCGCCTTCGTCATCTACAAGCTCAGCAACCGCTACCGGCTCTACCCCAAGATCCGCGAGCGCGACGTGCACACGAGGCCCACCCCGCGGCTCGGCGGCATCGCGATGTTCCTCGGCGTGGTGATCGCGATCGGCGTGGCCTCGCAGATCAGCTGGTTCCGCCTCGTCTTCGCCGAACCCGGCAAGGTCTGGGCCATCCTCGGCGCCGCCCTCATCATCGTGCTGATCGGTGTGGCCGACGACATCTGGGATCTCGACTGGCTCACCAAGCTCGCCGGCCAGATCATCGCCGCGTTCCTGCTCGCCTGGCAGGGCGTGCAGATCGTCTCCCTGCCCATCGGCGGCCTCACGATCGGATCGAGCGGCATGTCGCTCGTGATCACGATCCTCGCTGTCGTGCTCGTGATGAACGCCATCAACTTCATCGACGGCCTGGACGGCCTCGTGGCGGGCGTCGCGCTCATCGCCAACGGCGTGTTCTTCATCTACAGCTACCTGCTGGCCCAGGACACCTCGCCCACCGACTACTTCAACCTCGCCTCCCTCATCACCGCGGTGCTGATCGGGGCGTGCGCGGGCTTCCTGCCGCTGAACTTCCACCCCGCCAAGCTCTTCATGGGCGACGCGGGCGCCCTGCTCGTCGGGCTCCTGATGGCCACGAGCGCCATCGCCGTGACCGGGCAGATCGACCCCGCCCAGCTCGGCCGGTCGCAGCTCCTCCCGGCGTTCCTGCCGATCCTGCTTCCCTTCGCCATCCTCGTCATCCCGCTGCTCGACTTCGGGCTCGCGATCTTCCGTCGCCTGCGCGCGGGCAAGAGCCCGTTCAGCGCCGACCGCAAGCACCTCCACCACCGCCTGCTCGACATGGGTCACTCGCACCTGCAGGCCGTGCTGATCTTCTACGCCTGGACCACGGTCATCTCGGTCGGCTGCCTGCTGCTGTTCGTGCTGCAGCCCTACTGGATCGCCTTCATCTTCCTCGGCGTGGGCATCGTGATCTGCGCCGCGCTCACCCTCGCCCCCCTCAGCCCGCTGAAGCGGCGCGAGATCAAGGCCCAGTCCGCCGACGCGGGCACCCTCGAGGCCGAAGTCCGTGCCGGCGACGACCCGCTCGACGCGGCCGCCGACGACATCAAGGAGCACTAGACCGTGTCAGACCCCATCATCCGCGGCAACTACCCCAAGCCCGCCTCGAGTTCGGTCTTCTCAACCATCCTCAAGTGGGACGCCATCCTCGCCGCCGTGATCGCCGTGGTCGGGGGAGTGATCGGCTTCCTGGTGGTCGGCTGGCCCGGAGCCTGGAGCGCCCTCATCGGCACGGCCATGGTGCTCGTGTTCGCCGGCGTCACGGCCGGCAGCATCCTCGTGGCCAACCGCTTCAACGACTCCCCCCTCTACACGACGCTGTTCTTCGTGATCGTCCTCGGGTCGTGGATCGTGAAGTTCGTGCTCTTCATCGTGCTCGTCGTCGTGCTCCGCGGCCAGCCGTGGCTGAACGACATCGTGCTCTTCCTCAGCATCGTCACCGCCGTGCTCGGCACGCTCGTGGTGGATGTCGTGGTCGTGGCACGCAGCCGCATGTCCTACGCGTCCGACGTGCGGCTGCCGAGCGGCGAGTGAGCCGACCTCGATTAGTCAGGCCACCCTTTGTCTTGATAGGGTTAGCTTGCCTGCAGGAAGCGTGTTCTACGCCATGACGCAGCAAAAACCCCCCACCGTTCGTCGTCGCGAGAACTCTCGGAGTTCCACGCCCCGAAACAGGAGATAGCGCTGATAGCTAACGCTGTGAACCTGCTAGCCCCCATGGCAACCTCCGACGATGGTGGTTTCCACGGTCCGTCGATCGAGGAGTTCTTCCCGGACGCCATTTTCTTCGCTGGCACGCCGTTCGAAATGAACCGGATCGTCCTCATCCGCATCCTCGCGGTGCTGGCGATCATCCTGATCTTCTGGCTCGGCACGCGCCGCATGAAGATCGTGCCTGGCCGCTTCCAGTCGGTCGTCGAGATGGGCCTGGACTTCGCCCGGGTCAACATCGCCGAAGACCTGCTCGGCAAGAAGGACGGCCGTCGCTTCCTCCCGCTGATCACCACGATCTTCTTCGCGGTGCTGTTCATGAACATCACGGGCATCATCCCGTTCCTGAACATCTCGGCGAACTCGACCATCGGCATGCCGCTCGTGCTCGCCGTGGTCGCGTGGTTCGCGTTCATCTACGCGGGCCTCAAGAAGCACCCGGGGGCGTTCTTCAAGAACGCGCTGTTCCCGCCCGGGGTGCCGAAGCCGCTCTACATCATCGTGACGCCGATCGAGTTCCTCTCGACCTTCATCCTGCGGCCGATCACGCTCACGCTCCGGCTGCTCATGAACATGGTCGTCGGCCACCTGCTGCTCGTGCTCTTCTTCGCGGCCACGCAGTTCTTCTTCTTCACCGCCGGCGGCTTCTACGCCCTCTTCGGTGTCGGAACGCTCGCGTTCGGCTTCGTGTTCACGCTGTTCGAGATCCTCGTCGCCGTGCTCCAGGCGTACGTGTTCGCCCTACTCACCACTGTCTACATCCAGCTCGCGCTGGCTGAGGAACACTAAGGGTTCCAGGCGACCGCCTGAACCACCATCACGGAAGGAAACAAACGTGGCAGATGTATCGATCCTCGCTGAGGTCACCGGCAACGTCGCGACCATGGGCTACGGCCTCGCAGCGATCGGCCCCGCCATCGGCGTGGGCATCGTGGTCGGCAAGACCATCGAGGGTGTCGCCCGCCAGCCCGAGCTCGCCGGCCGCCTCCAGGTGCTGATGTACATCGGTATCGCATTCACCGAGGCGCTCGCGTTCATCGGTATCGCGACCTACTTCATCTTCACCTCCTAGTAGCCCATCTTCGATCGATAAGGAGGCTGGAATGCTTCAAGCAGTTCTGGCTGCGGCCGAGGGCGAAACGACCAACCCGCTTATTCCCCAGTGGTATGACATCATCTGGTCGTCGGTGTGCTTCGTCGTCATCCTCATCTTCTTCTGGAGAGTCGCGCTGCCCCGCATGAAGAAGCTCCTCGATGAGCGTTCTGCTGCGATCGAGGGCAACATCGAGAAGGCCGACGTCGCCCAGCGCGAAGCCGAGGCCGCTCTCGAGCAGTACACAGCTCAGCTGGCCGAGGCTCGTTCCGAGGCCGCGAAGATCCGTGAGCAGGCTCGTGCCGACGCTCAGCGGATCGGCTCGGAGATCAACGCCCAGGCCCAGGCCGACGCCGAGCGCGTCAAGGCCAACGCCCAGGTGGCGATCGAGGCCGACCGTCAGGCGGCGCTCGTCTCGCTGCGCTCCGAGGTGGGCTCGCTCGCCATCGACCTCGCCTCCGGCGTGGTGGGGGAGTCGCTCTCCGACGACGCGAAGGCGACGGCGCTCGTCGACCGCTTCCTCGCCGACCTCGAGGCCTCCGACACCGCGGGAAAGAAGTAAGCACATGGGTAGCGCGACCAGAGAAGCCCTCGGGAACGCCAAGGCTCGCCTCGCGGGCCTCGGCTCCGCGGTCGATCTGGCCACGGGAGAAGAGCTCTTCGCCGCTGGTCGGATCATCGGTGATTCGTCACACCTGCTCGGAGCACTCTCCGACCCCGGTGCCGAGAACAGCGCCAAGGCCGCGCTCGTGCGGAAGCTCTTCGGCACGGGCTACGACCCGAAGGCCGTCGAGCTCCTCGTGAGCATCGCCGAGAGCCGCTGGTCGAGTCACTCCGACCTGCTCGCCGGCATCGAGGAGATCGGGATCCGGGCCGTGGCAGGCTCGGCACCCGCCTCGGCAGCGGTCGACGCGGAACTGTTCGAGTTCGCCAGGGCCGTGTCCAGCGACGCGGAGCTCGAGCTCGCGCTCGGTTCCAAGCTCGGCTCCACCGATCAGAAGCGGGCACTCGTCGAGCGCCTGCTGAGCGGCAAGGCCTCGGCCCAGACCGTCGCGATCGTGCGCCAGCTGGTCACCCAGCCGCGTGGTCGCCGGATCGGCGAGCTCGTGCGCTTCGCCTCGTCGATCGTGGCCGACCAGTCGGGCTCCGCGGTGGCGACCGTCACCACGGCCACGCCCCTCGGTGCCGCGCAGAGCGAGCGTCTGGCGAAGACCCTGGCGGCGCAGTACGGCCGCTCGGTGCAGCTCAACCAGGTCATCGACCCCAAGGTCATGGGCGGCGTGCGCATCCAGATCGGTGACGACGTCATCGACGGCAGCGTGGCGACGCGCATCAACGATTTGAGACTTCAGCTCGCTGGCTAACCCGCGGGCACAGGAACACACTGGGGTACGACCCCACCAGAAAAGGGAAAACGATGGCTGAACTTACGATCCGCCCCGATGAGATCCGCGACGCTCTCAAGGACTTCGTCGCGGCCTACGAGCCCGGCAAGACCTCGACCAGCGAGGTCGGCTACGTCATCGACGCCGCCGACGGCATCGCCCACGTCGAGGGTCTGCCCGGTGTGATGGCCAACGAGCTGATCCGCTTCTCCGACGGCACGCTGGGCCTCGCCCAGAACCTCGACGAAGACGAGATCGGCGTCGTGGTGCTCGGTGAGTTCACCGGCATCGAGGAGGGCCAGGAGGTCACCCGCACCGGCGAGGTGCTGTCGGTCCCCGTGGGCGACGCCTACCTCGGCCGGGTCGTCGACCCGCTGGGCAACCCGATCGACGGTCTCGGCGAGATCGTCGCCGAGGGCCGTCGCGAGCTCGAGCTCCAGGCCCCTGGCGTCATGGCCCGCAAGAGCGTGCACGAGCCCATGCAGACCGGCATCAAGGCGATCGACGCCATGATCCCGATCGGCCGCGGCCAGCGTCAGCTGATCATCGGCGACCGCCAGACCGGCAAGACGGCCATCGCGATCGACACGATCATCAACCAGAAGGCCAACTGGGAGTCGGGCGACACCAACAAGCAGGTGCGCTGCATCTACGTCGCGATCGGCCAGAAGGG